>NZ_VSRN01000001.1:5702525-6006527 GCF_008369915.1 Dyadobacter sp. UC 10
ATCCGCAGTCACTTTCCCGACACCGTGAAATTTTTCTACCGGAAGGCTGCTCATAAAGCTTTCGATTTTCGAAGGGCCTATGAAAGTCAATCCGTCTGGCTTATTGAGGTCGGAGGCAATTTTTGCAACAAATTTATTAACTGAAACCCCTGCCGAGGCAGTCAGATTTAGTTCTGTACGGATTGCATTTTTGATCAGAGTGGCAATTTCCATGGCAGAACCGATATTGAGCTTGTCTTCGGTAACATCCAGATAGGCTTCATCGAGCGAGAGCGGTTCGATCAGGTCTGTATACCGGGAGAAAATTTCGCGGATTTTTTTGGATACGGCCTTGTAAACATCAAAGCGGGGATACACGAAAATAATATGAGGGCAAAGCTGGATTGCCTTGCGTGACGACATGGCCGACCTCACACCGAATTTTCTGGCCTCATAGCTCGCAGTGGCGACCACACCCCTGCCGGTCGGAGAGCCACCTACGGCAAGTGGCTTTCCCCGGTGTTCGGGAAAGTCACGTTGCTCCACAGATGCATAAAAAGCATCCATATCGATATGAATGATCTTTCTTTGCGACGCCGACATAGCTGGAATTTGAGTGTACTGGAATAGCTTTACTGGTTAAAAACAAATTAAATAACTTACAATTCGCATCATTTAAGGTTTTTTTTACGTAATCACTATTGATTTCGCCATTTGTAAACTTAAGCGCCTGACTTCTATCAACTGTTCCGACCTAAATAATGCGACAAACTATACGTTCTGCCAAATATCTGCTGCTCCTTTTCGCTTTTGCTTTTAATTTTCTTCCCGCAACCGCATACGCCCAGGAAAAATGCGGAACAATGGGCCTGCTTGACAAACGATTCAACGATCAGCCAGCACTCAAACAGACATTTGAGCAGCGAAATGCGCGTTTAAAGGAAGTTATCAATGAAAGGTTAAGGACTGGGAAATCTTTGAGAACAGCCGCCGATAATGTGATACCAGTGGTTTTTCATGTGGTGCTCAGTAATCAGTCGCAGGTAACGAACGCACAGATTCTGGCCCAGCTTGACACGATCAACAAAGATTACCGGGGGACGGAGGACCAGTTGGCAAAAGTGCCGTCCTATTTCAAATCACTTTTCGGACAATCAGGTATTCAGTTCTGTCTTGCCCAGAGAACGCCTGACGACAAGCCTACGACCGGAATAGAGCGGGTTACAACTACCCGTAATGCTTTCGACTATACTACTAACCTGGTAAAGCACGCCGAATCGGGCGGATCGGATGCATGGGATCCGGATCGTTACCTTAACATCTGGATCTGTGACCTTTCAGGTGGAATACTGGGCTACGCAACTTTTCCTGATGACGGCGTGCCCGACGAACAGGGTGTTGTGGTAGATTATTCGAGTCTGCCCGGCGGAAATTTAGCCGCTTATAACGGTGGAAAAACCCTCACGCACGAGCTTGGCCACTATTTTAATCTGTTTCATATCTGGGGAGACGACAATGATACCTGCGCCGGAGACGATGATATCGCTGATACGCCGAGGCAACAGGGTAGTACCTCCATTTGTCCTACCGGCATTGAAACTGACCAGTGCACCCCCGGTGGAAGCGGAATCATGTATCAAAACTATATGGATTACACGCCGGATAACTGCCTGCTGATGTTTACGAGGGAGCAGGTTGCCGCAATGGAAGCAGCGCTGCTTCGAAACCGGGTTTCTTTGCTTTCATCAAATGCCTGCACGCCGGTTAATTTAAAAAATAAAGACGCTTCCATTCAATCCATTACGCAGCCGGAGCAACGGCTTTGCGACAATACATTTACCCCGCAGGTTATTCTGGAAAACCGTGGGGCTGAAACACTTACTTCCGTAACTATCCGGGCTGTCATTGATGATGGTACAGAAAGAAGTTACACCTGGACGGGCTCGCTGGCTACCTTTGCGAAAGCAACCGTAACATTGTCGGAATTGGAAGTGGCGGAAGGCAATCATGTGCTGCGTATCTCCACCTCCAACCCGAACGGGGCCGCCGATGAGGATCCTTCCAACGACGCAGCTTCCCTTGATTTTATCTACTACGAGCCTGTCGATGCGCCGGTGACCGAAAGTTTTGAAAGCTTGTTCCCCCCGACGGGCTGGGATATTGTCAATGCAGACAGGGGTACAACCTGGGAGAAAACAACGGAGGCAGCTAAAACAGGCAGTGCGTCTGTCCGTATTTCGAACTTTGAAAACGAAGTTACAGGTGAGCGGGATTACCTGCGGATGCCGGTTGTGAATATCGCCGGAACCGATTCCGCATTCGTGTCATTCCAGGTTGCGGCGGCAACAAACACAAATTCTTCACAGCGTAGTGTGTGGGACACTTTGCAGGTCATGATCAGTACAGATTGCGGACTGTCTTATACAAGTGTTTACAGAAAATGGGGATCTAGCCTGGTGACCAGGAGCGGAGCGACGCGCGTGGCATTTGCGCCCAATGCAAGCGAATGGAGACGCGAGGAGATTGATATCAGTGAGTTTATCGGGCAGGGCAAGATCCTGGTTGCATTTGTTAACTCCGGTGGGAACGGAAACAATATTTTCCTGGACGATATCAATCTGAGGACAGTCACAATCAATCCAAACCTGAAAGAAGCCGGGTTTCTGGTGACGCCGAATCCGACAGACGGAATGGTTTCGGTTCAGTTCTATCCGCATCCCGAGCGACTCAAATCGGTCTCAATCCTGACGGTCGGAGGGAAAAAAATTGCCGAAAAAGTGGCAACGGAGGAAGTAAGTACCAATGTTTATGATTTCGATCTCGCGAATTACCCTTCCGGATTATACATTGTCAAAGCGGAATTTGAAGACAGGGTACTGACAAAAAAGATTATCAAGAACTAAGCAAAAAAATAGCCGGAACGAACTCCGGCTATTTTTTTTACTTAATATATCCTTTTGACAATCACTTTACTATTGGTCTGCGTGATTGCGAATTCCTTTGCGTTCTCGTTTGCAGGGGCAATAAAGATCTGTTTTTTCTTCTTCCCGTCGGTACTGACCCAGTTCGCGGAATAAATTTCGGGGAGTCCTCCGGTGTAAATGGGGTGGTTATCAGACAGCATAAAAACTTCTTCCTGTTCGTACGCGAGTTCGAGATCGCTTCCCTCAATTACATCGCAAATAATCTTCAAACCACCCGAATCACCGTCAACCAGGCCTTTTATTCTTGCCTTTCCGTAGAAAGGATCTTCTTCAAATTCCCACCGAACGTAATATTCAATGACGTTTCCTATCTGAGAATCAATATAATCGGCGGTAAGCAGTTGTTCCTGGCGCATGTGGTATTTGTTTTCTTTAATCCTCTAACAGAAGAGCAATGTAATCCCAAATAAGAGATGGGAGTTTAGCAAATGTAATCGGAACCTTATTGTTTCCAAAAATAATGGCGAGCGTTTCACCAATATTTCTGAAACTACAAAATACATACCGCATACATTGAATTGCCTGCACAAATTTCCTGCATATAGTTACGACAGTTAGTTGACGGCGGATTGTTTGTCTTTGCCGGAAAATGACGACTTGCGGTCTCAAACCGGCTTTTTTATCACCGCTGGAAACATAGCGGTACGATTTTTGTCGTGGCCGTTTAACTCAATAATCTTTTCGGGACCATGTCCTTCCACTTAGCCAAAAATCAATATGCAAAAAACTCGACGATTAAGTGGGCGTAGAACCGTTTCGGGCACGCTCACTTTTCTGAGGATTGGTTTGGTTCTCCTGCTGCTATTCTTTTTTCTAAAAACAGACGTTTACGCACAACAGGTGATTCCAGATTCAAGCCGCAAGGCCAGGCCGGACACTACGATCGCACCGGTCATTAAACCCGCAACTGATACCCTTCCCAAAACTAAAATACCAGCTGACTCGATCAAAACGCCGGCAGACTCAGCAAACAAGCCGGCCACCGGTACCGTCCCCGGGAAAAGCTCTCAGAACTTTGATCCGCTGGTCAAGCCTTCAACCCCTCCCGATACAACTCAAAAACCTGCTGTCGCCACAGATACCACAGCCACTCCCACGGCACGGCCCGACAGCCTTAACCTGAAACCTCAGACAGGTAACGCAGTCCCTCCTCAGCCAACCCAGCCAGCCAGCCAACCCGCCGCACAACCGGCCGACAGTGCAGTTGCAGGCCAGGATACGCCCGAGCTGGGGCCTGACGCAAAATCTATAAAAGGAAAGGTTATTGATGAAAAAGGCTCAGGATTGCCCGGAGTGAGTGTTTTGGTAAAAAATACGAAGATACAGGCGATCACCGAGCCGGACGGTACTTTCCAGATGAAGGTACCTGCGCAAGGTGCGATACTGGTTTACAGTTTCATCGGTTTTTCAACTAAAGAAACGCCCGTGGGCAACCAGACTCAGTTCAATGTACAGCTGCTGCCGGAGTCGAAAGCATTGAAAGAAGTGGTGGTAGTGGGGTACGGAGCACAAAGCAAGCGTGACCTGGCCAGCTCCACTTCAAGGGTAGCTTCAACAGAGTACAAATCGGCTGTCATCAATACTGTCGATCAGGCGATCCAGGGCAGGACCACCGGGGTGCAGGTTACCGAAACTTCCGGTGAACCGGGGGCAGCTTCTGTTGTCAGGATACGGGGTAACAACTCTTTGAGCGGCAACAATGAACCGCTTTACGTAATCGACGGCTTTCCAATGCCCCCATACCGGGAAGCTGGCGCCAACTTCACGGGCGCATATTCGCAAAATGGCTTATACGGTATTAATCCCAATGATATCGAAAGTATGGAAATCCTCAAAGACGCCTCGGCAACCGCAATTTACGGATCAAGGGGCGCGAACGGGGTAGTTTTGATCACAACCAAATCTGGCAAGCGCGGAGAAGGCAGGGTGGAGCTTGTGAACAAGACTTCTTTCGGTACCGTATCGAATCCGATTAAAATGATGAATTCCAGGCAGTATGCCGAGATAATCAACGAAAGTTACGCGCTGACAGACCGTAATCCGCCGTTTGGAAACCTCGATAGTGCGTTCACCAACACGGATTGGGTAGCTGCTATTACCCAGCCGAGTTTCAGGGAAGATATTACGCTGAGCTTATCTGGAGGCGGCGAGAAATCTTCGTATTATATCTCAGGTAATTACTTGAAGGAAAAGGGTACGATCGTGAATTCGGATAATAACAGGGCGAGTTTGCGCGTCAACCTTAATAATGAAATCAATAACTGGTATAACGTAAAAGGACAGTTTTCTTTCAGCCGCCAGAAGACAAACCGGGCGGTCACGGCTTCCCGTGCCTGGCCGAGTTCAGGAGGGTTAATGGACGGACTGCGGGCTGCGCCTACATTGGAACTGGATTACCTGGGAAACAACAGTATGGGTATTCCCAACTATTCAGGGTTCTATTTCTCCAATCCCCTGAATGAGCTGATGTCGAAAACGGACGTAACGCAAAGTGATTATTCTATCCTGAATGTGGAGAATTATTTCAAATTGGCGGAAGGCTTGCAGCTGGTGGTCAGCCTGGCCGGAAACCAGAATCTGACGAGAAGAAAAGTATTCTTGCCTCCGTCCACTGCGGAAGGAAATGCTGTGAAGGGAAAAGGCAGCAACAATACTTCCAATACATACAGCTATAATGTGAATGCTTACCTGCAGTATGAAAAAACGTTCAAAAAAGACCATTACCTCAATTCGACGCTGGGTGTGGAATATAACGACCAGACTGTTGAATTCGTCAACACCACTGGTTCGGGCTATGATGTGCCTTTTTTTGGAATAGATAATATAGGCAGTGCGCAGTCCCAGGCTATCGGTTCATTCAAGGAAAAACGAATTCTGCAGTCCGGATTTTTGAGGGCGAACTACTCCTTCAAAGGCCGGTACGTATTGAACAGTTCGATCCGGATCGACGGTGCATCCGCATTCGCAGCGAACAATAAGTACGGTATATTCCCTTCCGTCGCCCTGGCCTGGAACCTCGACCAGGAAGAATTCATGAAAGGGGTCACATTTATTTCCAATACCAAATTCAGAGGCTCGTGGGGTGAAACGGGCAGTCAGGCGATCGGACCTTACTCTTCGCTTTCGCAATATGGTTCCGGCTTTTACGAAATGGGGCCGCAGGGTGACGGCGCGGTCATCAACACTGGAATTTTTCCGAATACCATCGCCAATCCTAACCTTTCCTGGGAGCGGACACGTCAGCTGAACCTCGGTGTGGATTTCAACACGGCCAAAGACCGGCTGGTTTTGAGCTTTGATTATTACAACAAAGTAACTTCTGATCTCCTGCAACCCAGACGGGTGCCTACCCAGGCGGGCGTCAGTACCATTATAGATAACTATGGTACGATGCGAAACCGCGGGTTTGAGCTTAGCATTCAGGGAAATATCGTCCAGAAAAAAAATGTGACGTTCTCTACCAGAGTTAACCTGAGCCGGAATGTGAACACGCTGGTCGATCTGGGAGAAAGGACCCAGTCTGACTTCGTATCTCTCAATGGAAACCTGCTGGGCGGCGTGATGGGGGTACTGACTCCCGGGGAGGAAGTAGGCCGGTTTTTCGGTTTTAAAGTAGCGGGGCTGACGCAAACGACTGATTTTGACGCAGACGGAAATCCAACCTTCGCCACTTTCGAAGGTCCGAGACCAGCCGGCAGCAAAGGCACCCCGATTTATGGTGCCTGGATTTATGAGGATGTCAATAAGGATAATATCATCACCGCGGATGACAGGGCTGTACTTGGTAAATCGACCCCTGATTTCACGTTTGGATGGAGCAACGACCTGACATGGAAGAACTTTGCGGTCAATGCGCTTTTCACAGGTTCAGTTGGAAATGATGTATTGAACCTCACCAATTTCTACATCATGAACGGGGTAGTGGAATACAGCGGCGTTGGGTTCAACCAATCCGAAGAATGGTATAACAAGCGTTACACCGAGTCGAATCCGCACAATGACCCTAAGTATCCAGGTATTCAGCGCGGTATTCCGTCGGGAGACATCAATTCTACTATGCTGGAAGACGGTAGTTTTATGCGCCTTAAAATGCTGAGCCTCTCCTATACTTTCCCTTGCCTGGGCCCGGTCCAGAACCCGCGGCTGTTCGTAACCGGAACCAACCTCTGGACACTGACAAAGTATACTGGTTTCGATCCCGAGGTTAGCTCTTACGCCCAGTCGCTGCTGCAGCAGGGGATTGATTACGGTGCCTATCCTACGCAGCGTTCGTATACCATTGGTTTCTCGTGTAATTTCTAATTTCGATCGACGAATATGAAAAGTCATATTAAAATAGCAATACTGCTCCTGCTGACAGGAATGTTTTCCTGCAAGGACAATCTGGAAGAATCGCCTTATTCGTCTCTGAGCAAGGAGGTTGTTTTCAAAGATGAAGACGGGCTCAATCAGGCGACCATAGGTGTTTACCATGCCTACACAGCCCCGGATTTCGGTGATATTTCCAATCGCTTTTCGCTCACAGAAACCGGCCACAGATATGCTACTGCCGGCATTTTGGGTTCCGGAGCAGATCCTTATTACCGTTTCGGGCACAATGCTACGTCGCCCGCATTTGAATCGGTATGGAGCCGGTTCTACAAGATTATTTTTAGAGCTAATGTGGTGATCGCCAATGCGACGATGGCGGTGCCGGGCGAAGAGGAAGAGGCAGACCCCTACATTGCTGAGGCGCGCGTGCTCAGGGCTTATGCGTATTTCAATCTGGTCAGACTGTTTGGCGGCGTGCCGTTGATCCTGGATGAGATCAACTCGCTCGAAGGCGAAGACCTGATCTTCGCGCCGCGATCTACTGATGCGGAGGTTTATGAAGCGATCATCGCCGACCTGACATTTGCTGAAACCAGGCTTCCCGATTCCAGGGGAGGAGCTGAGCTGGGCCGCGTTTCGGCCGGGACGGTGAAGGCGCTGTTGGGAAAAGTTTATCTGACAATGGCGGGGAAACCGCTCAACAGGACCGAGAACTATCAGAAGGCAGTGGATATGTTCAGCCAGCTGGTAGGTCCGGTGAACGAGGAGAAATATGATTTTGAGCTCCTGCCTGATTTTTCAGAAGTGTTTTCTCTGGAAAATGAAAGAAACCGTGAGATAGTACTTTCGTTCGGGTACTTTATCAATTCGTCCCAACCGAACGGAAGTATTCTGCCGTTTAATCTCTTTCCTTCCGGGTTGGTCAATGGAGATGAGCAAACGAACTACGGCTTGCTGTACAGTTTCTATCAGCTTTATGAAAAAACGGACGTGAGAAGAGACTTTACACTCGTGCCAAGGTATGTTTTTCAGGGAACCGCGCGGGCAAACGCCCAGCCTGGCGACAGCATTATTTACAATCCTACTATTGGAAACTACATGATCAAACGTACCAATACATCCTTTGCACACGACGATTTCAAATATGGAATTGCCTATGGAAAGCTGGCACGTGTGCCCCGCCCCGCCGGCGCAGCGGTGCAGGGATATAGCACAGATATGATCGAAATGCGTTTTCCGGACGTGATTTTGAGCCTGGCCGAAGCGCTGAACGAAACCGGGAAAACAGCAGAAGCTCTGCTATTGGTAAACCGCATACGGGCGCGTGCAAAAGCCACCGCATACAAGACAGCCACCGTCGCCGACCTGCGCGCGGCAATCCGCAAAGAGCGCCGACTGGAACTGACCGGCGAGTTCAATACTGTTTTTGATATCCGCCGCTGGGGTACATTGAAGGAAGAGATCGCCGCCATGAGCGAAGATCAGATTGTCGACAATATATTGCTGCCTTATTCGGAAAGGCTGGAAATTTACCCGATCCCACAATCTCAGATTGACGGCAACCCGAATTTGGTACAGAACCAGGGTTGGTAAAATTGGGTAGTACTGACAAGTCAAAACGCCGGGCTTCCAATCAGGGAGCCCGGCGTTTTTGTGAGGTGTATTATCTGGAAATCAGGAGTTTGGTCGCTGCTTTTTCCCCTTTATTCAACAGTATCGTATAGAGTCCGCTTTTGAGAGAACTGATATCAATAACATTAGAAGAAGATTTGATTAATCGAAATTCTTTTCCAGCGCTATCAATGAAAATGAAGCTCTCCGGTTTGTTAGAATCACTTTTAACAATTACTTCATTAACTGCCGGATTGGGGTACACTGCAATCTTGTCCGTAAAGTCATTTACCAAAATGCTCCTGATAACGCTGTATGCGAAAGTGCTGTCGGAATCCACCATTTTTAGCCGATAGTATGTTCTTCCACTACAGGCATCTGCATCAATGAACTCGTATGACAATGTAGAATCAGACGTTGAGCCAGCCGGTAGGGTGCCGATTGTTGCCCACGCTCTCGCATCCATACTTTTTTGAATATCGAAGTGGTGGGAATTTTGCTCAAAGCTGGTCTTCCATTTCAGCATTATTCCTGCGTCGATTTTGTGAAGATCGAAGCTTTGTAACTTAACAGGCAGGGTTGCGTCATTCAGATATCGAACGAGTGAAATATCGTAATCATTTCCAATCTTAGAATAGCCGCCGACCACCACTTTGCCGTTTTTTTGTAAAAGCACGAACGATGCATAATCGAGATTCCCGCCGACGTCTGTCAAAACTTTTCCACCAATTCCGAATGTGTTGTCGAGAGATCCATTCTGCAAGTATCTCGCGAGCGAGAAGTCAACGGTTGTACCATTGTTTATCGCGCTGAATCCGGCCGCCAAAATCTTTTGATCAGCTTGAAGGATCATTGCATAACCTTCGTCATCCGTGTTATCGAATGAAGTTATTACGATTCCACCATTTCCAAACGTGTTGTCAAGATCACCTTCAGAGCTGTATCTCGCCAATATGAAGTCTGGATAGCTGTATTTTTTTGTTCTTGTCCGGCCGAGCACTACAATCTTATTATCTGCCTGAATACCTATCGACGTTGCAACATCATCTTCTCCAATTCTTGTAGTGACGATACCTTCTTCGCCAAAAGTCGGATCCTGTAAACCACCTGTGCCGAATCTGATTAAAGCAATTTGGTTGAATGATTTTTGAGTGATTTCATCAAACACTTCTGAGAAGCCAGCTGCGACAATTTTTCCGTCACCTTGCTCAGCGATAGCGCGGACTGACTGCCAAAGTCCCAATTGCCCAACACTAATGACAGATACGCCGTTGTTTCCGAACCCAGTGTCAATTGAACCGTCAGCGTTGTATTGAGCGATCGCAAAATTGATATCGAAATTGGCAGCATCATCTGAATAGCCAGCTAAGACTATCTTGCCATTCGGGCGTACTATAATAGCATTAGCTTTTTCACTATTACCATCAAAGTCCGAAGTAACGATGCCGCTTATACCAAATGTTAGATCCCTAAATCCCTCGCTGGTATATCTGACCATTGCGAAATCATAACTGGCGCCATTCCATGAATAACCGGCAGCAATTATTTTTCCGTCAGGTTGTAGCGCAGCAGCAGTGGCAAGAGCTTCATTGGGGCCGATAATAGTTTTTACAATGCCGTTTTCCCCAAAAGTCAAGTCAATCGTGCCATTTGTATTGTACCTTATCACGCTGAAATATCCAGTGTCACTGAATTCAGAACTGTAACCAACCACAACAATCTTTCCATCAGATTGTACCACAGCCGAATTTGTGCCATTGCTGAAATGGTCAACATCGGTAATTACTTTGCCGCCATTACCAAAAGTCGGATCCAGCGTACCGGATTGCGCAAGTACTTGTGAGGATATTACCAGAATGCATTGCAAAAGTATAAGTGATCTCATAAGAAATGATTTTCGTGTAGATCAAAATAGCAGTGTAGCGTCAAAGGTTTGACATTCAGTGTCCCATTCGCCCGTTTCCTTTATTTGTCGGTTTACGTTCTTTGCTTATTTCAGAAAAGTGCTATGTTTAATCTCAAAGGATTTCGGATAGATACAACGGCAGGGTATACCCACACATTTGCGTGAGCACCCGAAACGATTATGAATTTGAGTAGAAAGCCCGCTATAATTAATCAGGCTGGCTTTGAGAATTAGCCTGAGGTGGCCGGATCATTGTATTTGACAAAAATTCAGGAAAGCAATGGCGGTTTATCCGGTTTATGAACACGGTTTGATTTTAAATGGAAGGTTGCTATTCCATATGAAGAAACTGTTGCCTCACTTTCTCCTCTTCCAGATCGAGCTGTGCAAGGTGCTGACGGATTACCTCTTCTTCGAACATTTCTTGTTTATTGAATTGATGTAAAAGCGTTCTCTTACGTTCGAGAAGCTCTTTGGTAATGGATTGATATTTCGTGATATAGTCGTGACCGGTGTCTGTTGTATCGCTTTCTTTTACGTGGTTTAAAAAGCCGATATCGCTTTCAAGCTTATATTTAAGACTTTGCAGCAGCTCGTTCCTCGGAATCTCGTCTGCATATTGTTCATTAATTATATTTAGAGATTCCTCGGCCAATTTCCTCCTGATCATCACATCCTGCTCCTGTGAAGGCACCGCATAATCCATTTCCTCAATATTTAACCATTTAATCACAAACGGCAGGGTCAAACCCTGAAAAACCAGTGTGACGAGGATTACGACGAATGTGATAAAAAGAATAAGGTTACGCTGCGGAAACGGCTGGCCACCGTGAATCACTAATGGAATGGAAAGCGCGGCGGCCAGGGAAACCACCCCGCGCATTCCTGTCCATCCGAAAGCAAGCGGGGCACGCCAGCCTGGCCGGCTATCGGCCGTTTTGATAAACTTGCTGATAAAAACAGTAAACAGTGACGCCCCGAGCGTACTGGCAATGCGGGTCAGGATTACGACCAGGGAAATGATCAGCCCGTAGCCAATCGCGGCAAAGAGGGAAATATTTCCAAGCTGGTTGACGATCACCGGAAGTTCCAGTCCGATCAGCATGAATACCAGCCCATTTAAAACGAAGCCGACAGTTGCCCACACGTTGAAACCCTGGATCCGGCTGAGATGGCTTAATATGCTATGGCTGCGTTCGGAAAGAAAAAGCCCGCCTGTAACCACTGCGATCACCCCTGAATAATGGAATTCTTCTGCGGCAATGTACATCGTGTAAGGTGCCACGAAAGTAAGAATGGTATCCATGCTGGGCGTTGTAGGCAGCCAGCGGTGGATCGCGTAAAAGATCAGCGCGACACCCATCCCGATCGCAAATCCCATCACGATCACCAGGAAAAAGTTAGAAACAGCATCCGATAAAATGAAAGTCCCGGATATGACGGCGGTAAGCGCAAAGCGGAACACAATTAAACTGGAAGCGTCGTTCAGCAGGCTTTCACCTTCCGCAATAGTGATAAGTCGCTTAGAAACTTTTAAATCCTTAAGGATTGAAGTGGCCGCCACCGCGTCGGGAGGTGAGATGATACCGCCCAGCAAAAAGCCCAGTGCAAGCGTAAACCCTGGAATTAAAGCGTTGGAAACGAACGCAATCACACAGGAAGTTAAAATGACGATACCAAAAGCGAAGGAACCAATTATCCGCCGCCACTTCCAGAAATCCTTCCAGGAGGTTTGCCAGGCTGCCTCAAAAAGCAGCGGGGGCAGGAAGATCAGAAAAATCAGTTCAGGGTCAATCTCTATTGTAGGTATTCCTGGTATGAAGCCTAATAAAAGACCACCAAGTACCAGCACAATAGGGTAGGAAACCTTGATCCGCTGGGCGAGCATTACCAGGAATAAGATAATGACGATCAGGGAGATATAAAAAATAATGTTGTTGTGCATAGGTTATTTTACAAATAATTTGATACCGTTGGTCGATTTCAGCACGATCTGCGGGTGCATTCCAATTTCGTGGGCAGGGTCGTTTTCGAATGTGAACCTTTTGAGCAAGGCGGAAAGGATCAGCTGCATTTCCATCATCGCAAATTGCAGCCCTATGCATATCCTGGGGCCCGCGCCGAAAGGGAGATAGTTGAATTTGGCCCGGTTCTTCACATTTTCAGCACTAAAATGATCCGGATTAAAAACCAGCGGATTCTCCCACAGCTGCGGGTTACGGTGCAACTCAAAAACGGACATGAAGACAGAAGTACCTTTGGGGATATGGTAACCTTCGATATCATTGTCAACAATTGCCTCCCGTGTCATCGTCCAGGCAGGCGGATATAACCGCAATCCTTCTTCCACAACCTGCCTGGTGTAAGGCATGCGCATAAGTTGCTCAAATGTGGGCACGGTCTCAAATTGCTTACTTTCCTGCCGTATCCGCGCAACCATTTCCGGCTGTCGGGCCAGTTCCCACAGCAGCCAGCTCAATGCAGTTGCCGAAGTTTCATGTCCGGCAGCAAACATGGTAATCGCCTCGTCCCTGATCTGAAGGTCATTCATCCGGGCTCCGGTTTCTTCATCAATACTATCCAGCAGCAGTTGCAGCAGGTCATTTGGCGCTTCCCCGGAGAGGCGGCGGTGCTCGATAAAATCAAAAATGAGCTTATTGAAGTATTTAAGGTCGGTTCTGAATTGCCTGTCTTCCCCATTGATCGCCATTAAAGGCAGCCTGTAAGGTCGGCGCACGCGGGTAACGAGGTATTTTTGCGTACGCGTTACCTGTTTGAATATCTGCGCCTTATCCTCATTGGTCATATTGCCGAACAATGTTTTGAGGGCGATATCCGAGGTAATGCTCATCATTTTAGCGTCAATATCAATCGCGGCTTTGCCCCGATATTGCTCCATTTCGTCCAGGAAACCCCGGGTAAGCCCGCCCATCGTCAGGAACAATTCCTGCAAACGCTCCCGATGGAACGCGGGTTGTACAAGCCGGCGCTGACGCAGCCAGAAGTCGCCCTCGCTGGTCACAAGCCCATTTCCAAGTACTGGCTGCAACATTTTGGATGAGCTGCCCTTCTTGAAATTTTTGCTATGCTGCTGTAATACATGCCTGAAAAAACCTGGCTCGCGACTGATCACAAATTCACGGAACAGCCTGATTTTGAAAGTATCCCCGCAGGTATCAAAGCCCTGTTTAAGAAAATGGAGCGGGTCGCGCGCAAATTTGATCGCACCGATCAAACTGAAACTGGCAATCCGGAATTCTGGTATTGGGCGCATGCTTCCCGGTATGTTTAAGACAGGTACAATTAAACCATTTGCAAACAAAAAAACCACCCGGTTGAAGGATGGTTTTGATAAAAATTAAGCTGTTGCGGTTATTTTTTGTTTGCGAAGGAACGCAGCATCCAGGTATTCTTTTCTTTAAACTGCATAAAACGGTTGACCATATCATTGGAACCATCGTCGCTGGCCTGCGAAGTAGCTTCCAGCAGCTCGCGTTCCAGCCCGATCAGCGTCGCCATATCTTCCAGGATCGCATCCACCATATCGAGATCTTTCATCCCGATGGTATCAATTTCCTTGATCTTTGATTCACTGATGTAGTCCGCAAAACGGCTGTGCGGCGGCTTTCCGAGTGTCAGCACTCTTTCTGCGATTTCATCGATCGTGAGTTGGGCATTGGTATAGAGCTCTTCGAATTTGACATGAAGGGTGAAAAAGTTCTGGCCTTTGACATTCCAGTGGCAGCCCCTCAGTTTTTGGTAGTGAATGTGATAGTTAGCTAAATAGTCGTTCAATAAATCTACAACAGGTTTCACTTCCTGTTCGTTGAGGCTGATTGTTTTGGCATCCATAATAATTGCTTGGAATAATTGAAAATCGTGTTTCTGTTTTAATTGATCAACAAAATCGTACCAATATATCATACTTTCAAATGCTATACGTTAATCTCCTCGAAAACTGACAAAGTATCGCAAAACGGGCTCTCGCATCTGCCACAAAACCGGTAAAAAATCCGTTTCCGGCACGATACTTTACGGTTGTTTACTCAAATCCACTAATTACTGAAACCATGTTGATCGCGAAGTTGAAAGGAAATTTTTTAGGAGTAATGCTACTGATTTGTTTGTATTCGTCCGCCGTGCAGGCACAGACCAAAGAGGAGGAGAAAATCAAAGCGGCCACGACGGTATTGAATGATTTTAATGAAATGCAGGAAAATATCCCCGCACAGCTCCTTAACATTTCAAAAGGGGTGATCATCATTCCAAAAATGATCAATGCCGGCTTAATGCTCGGCGGTAAGTACGGGCGGGGACTCGCAATGGTCAAAAAAGAGAATGGGGAATGGAGCGACCCGGTTTTTATCACGATCACCGGCGGTAGCATCGGCCCGCAGATCGGCGTGCAGGCGGTTGATCTGGTGCTGGTTTTCAAAAGCAGCAAAACGCTGATGGAAATCGGAAAAGGTAGCTTCACGCTTGGCGGAGATCTGTCTGTCGCGGCAGGGCCCATGGGACGAAGTTCTTCCGCACAAACCGACTACAAACTCGAAGCAGAAGTCTATTCCTATTCAAGAAGCAAAGGATTATTTGCGGGGATTACGTTGAATGGAGCTGCGCTGGCAATTGACAATAAGGCCAATAACGATTTTTACGACAACTGGGCCGACGCTAATACCACATTCAAAAGCTCGAATGTTTCATCGAAACCAGTCGATGACCTGCGGGCAAGATTAGACGAATTTAACTAATACCGCGCGATGCCATCCTCAGTAGTTTCAAAATTCATTTATGACGGGGACACTGAAACGTTACGCGTAATCTACGTGTCGGGGATGGTTTATGACTACAAAAAAGTGCCTTTGGAAGTATACCAGGCCATGAAAGCCTCGTTTTCCAAGGGCACTTTTTTGAATAGGTACGTGAAGGGGAATTTTGAGTTTGAGAAGGTGGGTTGAGGGAGGATGGAGGAAGGGAGAATGGAGGAAGGGAGAATGGAGGAAGGAGGAAGGAAGGAAATAGTGACAAAAGGATGGGAGCTAACCTGAAAGACTTATAATGCTGAGTGCACCAGGCCGCCGGGCGGTCGAAGCGCGCTACCAAGAGCGCATGATGTAGCGTGGTCGCTTGCCCTTCGACTCCGCCCAGGGTGACAAAGCATGAAGAACTAGGCTTGCTGTACCGAAGTTGTCCTGATGAACGCACCGGGCCGCCGGGCGGTCGAAGCAAACATGCACCACGCTACCGGCCAAGCGTCACGCAAAAAAACTAACCCTTTCCAGCACACCTGGCTTCCAGCTTGCATCTCTCCGTCTCAATGCCCGCGAAACGGTCAGAACCTCTTGCAAACGTTTTTGCTGGTCGCTCTCGGGATCCTGGCTATGGAAATACTGACCGATCATTTCAAATTCGAAGGTATCGGTTTTGGAATCATAGATACCGATTGGTACGCGGTTGCCATCTTTCATTTGGGTGCCCAGCACATACTGCGCCTCTTCCTCCGATGAGCAGCCCACGTGCTGATACTGGCCTTTCAGCGTATATAGTACCGAGTAACGGTTTGTCGAAAATTCGTCTCTTTGCGCTTTCTTGTTCTTTCTGAGGGGATTCTGTAATTGTATCATGTTATTTCTGTGTTTGTGTCTCCGGCCGGCGATCCGGCGCTCAATACCAGTTCATCTGGCTTATTTAAAAAGTTATAAAATGAACGGAGATATTCAAAAAATGAATGCGCCATAAAAGGCACTCACACAGATAAACGATGATTGTATGTCAATAGTTTAGCGAAATCGCGGCACAGGTGAAAGTTCTTCTGATGTTGAAGGTGTTTAGTGGAATAGTGCAATTTTGTTTTTTCGTACGAGACTCTTATGGAGCGTTTATTATCAGTTGAGCACATTGTAATATTTTTTGTATCTTACATTTTATTTAAATAGTTACAAAATGAAAGAATTAAGTGAAGCTTTGACCGCTTGGCAATATGCGAGAGCGAACAACATTAATCCTGCGGATCCCGATACTTGGGATGATGAATACAAAAGAATACAGCAACGCCTTGCCGGTATAAAACCGATAGCCAAAACACAAGTTACTTTGCTTCGAGAGTGGCTTGATAGTTTTCCTGAATAGTATAAAAAACGAAGAGATTGAATAATTTTTTTCGTTTTGCTCATTTTAGTTTGTGGCTTGTGATTATCGTTACAGGTCACGAACAAAATATGAACTAAACCATTCGATATACTCCTAGTCTCAACAATCATGTTTTTTGCTTATCCCGGTCATCCAGATAAAATTGGTACAACGATTGAAGCTGCAGTCAATAAGGTTAATCTCATAAAGGAAAGAGTAACAACCTGGCGGGCATTGAACATTGCTGGCTCATTTATAATTAATAACATACAAGATGCTATTGATAAAGAAGACATATTTGTAGCTGACATATCAAGATTGAACTTTAATGTAACTTATGAGATTGGATATGCTATTGCAAAAGAGAAACCTATATTGTTGGTTAGAAATGCGTCGTTGGTAGATTCCGAGGTCAGTATTCGTGAGGTAGGTATCTTTGATACTATTGGATATGAAGAGTATACCAATTCTGATGAGCTATTTGATATACTTTCTTCCCCACCTAAAAATATTTTAATTGGCGATACTATTGCTATTAATAAAAAGGCGCCGGTATATATCTTGGAGCAAAAATTCAAGACTGATTTTGCTATCCGAATTACGACAAGAATTAAGAAAGCAAGATACATTTACCGGAGTTTTGACCCAAATGAATCTCCTCGGCTATCTGCTTACGATGCAATAAATCAGGTTCAACAGTCCCTCGGTGTACTTGTATCCTTACTTCCGCAAGATGAGCAGGGATCATTGATCAATAACATAAGGGCAGCATTTATTGCGGGGTTAGCGCACGGTAAAGATATAGCCACCTGCATTTTACAATACGGGCCTGATCCTGTGCCAATAGACTATCGAGATTTTGTAAGTATATACTTCACCGCAGCGGAAATTGACAATCATATCGCAGATTTTGCGGGAAAAATCGCCGAGGCCTTCCAAGAGGATGTAGAAATTAAAAATCCGAAAGCTCCCACTTTCTTGCAACAGATTGACATCGGAGCTTCGGCAGCTGAAAATGAAATGAGATTTTTACAATCGTATTATTTGAAAACCGATGCTTACTTAAAAACGTTAAGGGGTGATGTTCAATTAGTTGTTGGTAGAAAAGGCTCAGGTAAGACCGCTATTTTTTTACAGATTCGTGATAGAGAGCGAAGCAAGGGTAACAACGTAGTGCTTGATCTGAAACCGGAGGGTTACAAGTTGATTAAATTCAAAGAGTTGGTTCTCAGCTATCTTCAAGCCGGAACGTTTCATCACACGATTAGTGCCTTTTGGGAGTATATTATTTTATTAGAGATATGTCACAAAATTCTAGAAAATGATAAGGCGCGCCATCTAAACAATAATGCAATTTTTGACCTATATAAAAATCTTGAAGAGGTTTATAAGGCAGAGGGCTATCTTACCGAAGGCGACTTTTCTGAACGAATGTCAAGGCTAATAAATAATGTTACAGAATCATATACTAAGAAGTATGGAGATAGCGCAGACACACGTTTATCAGCACCTCAGATAACCGATCTTATCTACAAATCTGATATAAGACTTTTGCGATCATCCTTGATCAATTACCTTAAAAAGAAGGAGAAGGTCTGGCTACTTTTAGACAACATAGATAAAGGTTGGCCGTCCTCTGGACTCCAAACGGAAGATATTGTAATTATAAGAACCTTGATTGACGCTCTAAGAAATATCCAGCGACAATTTGGAAGAGAAGAAATCGACATGTACCCCGTCGTCTTTCTTAGAAATGATGTCTACGAGTTGTTGATGGACGGAACGGCAGATAGGCAAAAAGAAGCGAAGGAAGTTCTGGATTGGACAGATCCAGATATGCTTAGAGGGTGTTTGGGAATTAAGTTTTACTAATCGGCTTTATTCGTTGTAACATCAACTGAATATTGGCCAGAAAGAGCCAAGAAACAGAAGATGATACGGTATATTCATAATCTTTCACGATTCTACGAAAGAAATTAGTCCATGCGAATGTCCTTTCGACGACCCATCTTTTAGCGACTGGTATAAATCCACTTGCAGATTCTGGCTTTGAAGCTTTCTCAAAATCGATACCATTTTTCCTGATTTCATCCGCGAAAACGCCGTTATATGCTTGGTCTCCGTAAATCTTTATTAGACGTTCATCTTGGCAGATAAGGTCAGCCATGAAAGCAAGGGATGCGGGACCGTCGCCCTGATTTGCGGCATGAATATGTGCAAACCAGATCCGACCTTCGCTGTCAACTAGCACCTGCCTTTTACGTCCGTTTACTTTTTTATTGGCATCCGTGCCACGTAATTCACAAATCATAGGGGACAACTTAACGCTCTGGCTGTCAATACAAAGAATCGACGGATTTTTATCCCTATGAGCATTTATCCGGTCCATCTGGTTAACTGCCCGATTTATTTGCTCAATTACATTTTGCTTTTTCCACTGGCTGAAATACCAATATACTGCTTGCCAATGAGGAAAACAGGAAGGCAAATTTCGCCATTGGCAGCCTGTACGAAGTATGTAGAGAAGTGCATCCATCACCTCCCTCAAATTCAGTTTTCTCTTTCTTTTTAGATTCAAAAATGGTGATATTGCCGCCCATTGGAGATCGGTCAGTCTAGTAAACTGTTTAATCAATGCTTTAATGTTTCGTCACTGCAAAGATGGTACGATCTCCATTCCTTGCAATTCCCAAACACCTTCTTAGAGAAGTGATAAGGCTGCGGATATCTTCTAGCGGAGAAGTGGAAAACGGAAGGTTCGAGGATGTTTGGAGAACAGTTTGTGTTAGTCACTATAATGGAGAAGAAACATCTCAATTTTTGATAGAGAGATCTTTAATGCGCCCTCGTTTTTTAATCAACTTTATTAATCAGTGCAGATCTTTTGCTGTAAATTTTAATCATAAAAAAATTGAAGCGGAAGATATCGAGAAAGGATTTGAGTCATATTCTTCTGATTTGTTGATTGATATTAATTACGAAATCAGAGATGTATTTCCGGAGGCTGAAAGTATTCTATATAGTTTTATTGAAGCACCGTCAGAACTGAGTTTACCGGTTTTGACCGAGATTGTTGAAAGAGAATTGCCTGGGAGTTCCATGATTGATAAAGTTATAAATTTGCTTTTGTGGTATGGTTTCTTAGGAATAAAGACTGGAAAACACGATGTCAAGTATATTTATAACTTTAACTATAATATGAATATTCTAAAAGGAGTGGCATTTAAGCATAAGGAAAACGTCATATATGTTATAAATCCAGCTTTTTGGCCTTCTCTCTTAATTGATAATTAGCAATGTGTGCTGACAGGAACGTACAGTGGAGAATACTAATTTAAGTCATGCTTTTGTAAATCGTTTGATATTTGTTGTACAAGAGCTTCTGCGTCCGCTTCGGAAACTATATTAATTAGCAATTTATCAGACGGTGCTAATAATTTATCGTAAATGAAGGAATCTAGGTTTTGATGTTTCCTTGGAATAGATGTTAATAATGTAATATCTATTTTTTCTTCTGATGTAGCTAGCTCATTCAATTTTCCAAACCACTTATAAACTTTACTCTTGACATTTTCTTCTTTTTGTAAGTCAAAAGAAAGTGGTACGTAGCAATGCCAAATTTCATTTTTCCAGGCTTTATCAAATTGAAAGTGGTCATGTTTAGTCTCTACTTCAAACTCTGTAAATCTTGAAGTAATTTCGTATTGATCAAAATACTTTTTGTACTTTTTGTTCCAAACATCCGCGTCAGATGTTGCGGATTCGTCAGTTTCACTTTGCCATTTGGTAACTAGCAATCTGTAAAGGTCTGCCAGTGATTTATTGAAGTCCAGGTCAATACCCTTTTTTACCTCGGTTAATGTAAGCGAGCTGTCGTCGTTGGGGAGGATTTCTCTTGTGATTTCTGCTAAGTCGTCCGACACTGGGAAGAGTTCTGAGAATTGCTGTTTTGCTCTTGCGATTTCCTTTTCGAAGTGGCGCAGAGATTTTAAAATTCCTTTTCCGTTCGAGCCGGGAAAGAATGACGTGATCCTTCCATATTTGGAGATGACTTTACAACCGAGAAACTTATGCTCAGGCGCGTAGACAATCACGCCAACGTTGATGAACTCGCCGGTGACACGATCGTGAAGATATTGGATGATTTGATATTGATACTTTTTCATGCCAAAATTGCCTGTGCCAGTTGTTGTGCAAAGATAGTTCTATTCTCAACGATCAACGCAAGATGGTTTTTGATTGTTGTCAGGTCGTCTGAACGCCAGTTCGCTGGCAGTTGCTCGGAAGCCTTCGCCCAAAATTTGTCATCCAACTGAGTGAATCGTTCTATAAAATCAGTGACATCAACTTGTGTTCCCTGAATTTTTGGATAGAGAAAATGGTTTCTGAGCATTTTCAGTTCCCAATCTCCGAGCTCCCAGGGTCTTGGGTTTCGAGTGAACGATAACATCATCAGAAAGTCAAATGCCAGTTCATGGTCGAAGACAAATAGATCATTCTGGACCAACACAAGATTTGGTTTTTCTTTTCTGCGGTCACCATTTGAAATAAACAAATCAAAGGAGGTAACCTTTTCTGCCTGTGATGATTGAATGTTTGTAAGGCAGTTTTTACCAACGATTTGAGTGGTTCCAGGAACATACCGGGTTCCAAAATTGACGCCGACACTCTCAATAAATCTTTTATAGTATTGATTTCCGCGAAGCGTTTCCACGAAATCGGTACTTACATCAATGTATACTGGTTCAAATGCATTCAGTCGAAGTTCCAGAGCAATCCACGCACCAAGGCATTCTTTCATGACAGCTTGTGGATAAATTCTCGGATGACCGAATGGTTTAATTACATAACTGTCGCGCTCTCCGCTTTCGGCGTCCATTGCCCAGATCAACATTGGTTCCGTCGTCCCGCTTGAAAAGACGTCGTGCCACTCAGTAGCATGGACAGTTTTAATCTGATAGTTTTCGTCTGTGATTTTTGGCATTCAGTAGCTGATTGAGGGTTTTGCTACTGAAAGTTGAATTCGGGAAGGAGTTACTAGTTTAGTTTTTGCGGATTATTTAACGGTAAAAGCAGGATCGTGAGGTGATATTTACTCCTTTGTACTAACTAAAAGTTCTCGAATATCAACCTTCAAAAAAACAGAAATCTTATATAGCATCTGCAAAGTAGGCTGGATTTCGTTTCGGCTCCAACGCGAGACAGTAGTTTCGGTTTTGCCCAAATATTTGGCTAAGTCTTTGCCAGATTTCTCTTTTTCTACGAGAACAAGTTTTATCCTATTAAGGCGCATTTTTGCCACGAGATGCTGATTTATAGCTATTTCGTGTAAATAAAATATAAAAAATACACAAGTTTAAAAGCACTTTCTACGTATGAAAATTATAATATTGTGTATATTTAGTTTGTAAATATTACTATTTATGGTACTATTGTATTCTAAATTTTGAACCATGACACACGAAAAAAAATCTTCCAACCCCTCAGAAAGGCATCTAACCGTTTACAGCAAATACGTGCCGCGGGGGTGGTATCAGTATGTGAGGATGCCCGAGATCAGGCTTTGCGGGAAGTGGCTGCTTGATGCCGGGTTTGCCTGTGGGGATGAAGTTACTGTGAGGTTGTTGGAGGGGAAATTGGAGATTAGTTTGAAGCCGGTAGAGGAGCCCGAACCAGCGCCGGTTCGGAAGCGGCGGTCTTCTCGTAAAGAAATGGTTTCTTAATTCTTTGTTTTGGCTTTTATCGAGCTTTGTAGATATTGGAGGCGCGTGCCTCCGGCGGTTGATACTTTTTCTTGATAAAAAGTATCAAGAACCGAATGGCGGAGCTAGCCATAAAATCCATTTACGAAGCAACACAAATAACTTAATACGCATACCCAATCCCACAATAAGGCAACTCTTTCTCCACAGCTTCAACAAGTTCAGAGACAATAGTTATTTATAGTTCGGGGTGGATCGGGGTGGTTTTTTTGTCTTTTTTCACACTGGTGGCGCTGGTTGGGGAGTTTATCAGCACCATTCAGGCGGAAGATTATTTCCGGGCAGTTTTTTTATTAGGGGGAAAAAGTTCAGGGGTTCGGGGTGGCTCGGAATTGATCGCCTTTTTGTCTGCTAGCTAATCAGTTTCAGACTTATCGGATATACATTTTGATCACCCCGAACGATTTTCCTGTGCGTAAGAATGATGAAAATCGTATTTCCCACAAATAATAATAGCATCAAAGGCAGCAGCGCGAACGGACCAAGGAGGAAATCGCCCGTGAAGCTTGAAAACATGCTGAGATAAGCTAATCCGTATGTAATCAGTGTCCAGGTGATCTGGAAATTGAGAATGCGTTTCCCTAGTTCCCTCACACCCTGGATCCGGTCTTTTCTATAAATCCAAAGTGCCAGTGGGATAAAGACATTTCCCAGTGGAATAAACCAGAGGGTCAGTGCGGACAGGTTCATCAGTTTCAGAAATCCGGGATCTTCATCAATCGCAATCGTATTGTCGACGCCAGTGGAAGTCAACGCTTCGATCGACACTTCCAGCGCCTGCGCCAGCATCCGTAGCGTTTCGCCTCTGGGTTCCACATTTCCTGTTTCAATGCGCTGCAACGTGCGCAGATTAATCCCGGCATTTTCTGCCAATACTTCCTGCGAAAGCCCCTTGCTTTTGCGCAGGGTCCGTATTTGTTCTGAAATCGGTAGTTTGCTCATGGCCTGTTTGTTTTGAACAAATTTAATGATTGAGCAGCAGGATCGGTTGCGGCGTTTGTACGGCTTTTGTGCGAAATAGGCAGTTTGCCGAGCGTAAGCCGCAACTGTCAGCACTATCATCAAATTTGCACAAATAAATATTAAATGAGTAGCGAATGTTATAATTGACTATGTGTAAAAGTCTGGTATTTGAGCGGCCTTACGAAAACACATTTTCATTTTTTATCACTCATAAAACAAAGATTTGTCAAACTTTTTTACATTTGCATAATCAGTTATGTAATTAGTTATTTTAATGATGAATATCTTCAAAAGAACTGGCAAAATGGCGCTGGGGAGTCGCCTGAGAATGTTGACAGCTAAATTTACAGACGATGCATCTTCCATTTACAACCTCTACAACATCGATATGCAGCCGAAGTGGTTTCCCGTATTCTATGTGCTTTCGGAGCGGGATGATGTGACGATTACGGAGATTGCAACCGAGATCGGGCATTCGCAGCCCTCGGTGAGCAGGATCATCCGCGAGATGGCGGCAAAAGGATTGGTGATCGAGGGGAAGGATTCGGCGGACGGCCGACGGAATGTGGTGCAGCTTTCGGCGGCGGGGAAGGAGATTATTGACAAGATCCAGCATCAGTATGAAGATGTGAATAATGCCGTGGAAGAGCTGTCGGCGCAGGCGAATTACGATTTATGGAAGGCGATTGAGGAATGGGAGTTTTTACTGGAACAAAAGTCACTTTTCCAGCGGGTGAGGGAGCAGCGAAAACTGCGTGAAAGCAGCGCCGTTGAAATTGTTACCTACGAACCGCAATATCAATCCGCTTTCCGCAACCTGAATGTGGAATGGATATCGACCTATTTCAAAATGGAAGAAGCCGACTACAAATCGCTCGACCACCCCCAAGCGTATATACTAGATCGTGGCGGATACATTCTCGTCGCATTGTATAAAGGCGAACCTGTGGGTGTGTGCGCATTGATCAAAATGGACGATCCGGATTATGATTTTGAACTAGCCAAAATGGCGGTTTCGCCGCGCGCACAGGGGATGAATATTGGTTGGAAGCTGAGCAATGCCGCCATTGAAAAAGCCCGATTGCTGGGCGCAAAGGGGCTTTATCTGGAAAGTAATACGATCTTAAAACCTGCGATTAGTTTGTATCACAAGCTTGGTTTTAAGAAAGTCACTGGTCGGTCGACACCTTATGAGCGGGCTAATATTCAAATGGAGCTGAGGTTCTAGGTGGTTCGGGGTTGTCACTGATTCCGGTCGGTCGGTTCGTCATTGGCTGTCATTTGTAATTCTGCCTTACGCTACCGCCTCTTCTCCAAATAAGAGGCCGATGATGATCAGGAACCACCAAATTGAGCCTACAACGATAATTACCCATTGGCGGGTGTTGAAAGAGGAAGTTTGCCTTGTGGCTATCTCCGGTGAATTGATTGCCGCAGAATTGAATGCTGTGACTGGTTCGAGAAAAACCAGAAAGTTTAATACGGATATTAAAAAATAGGGTTCGCTGAGCCTACCGGTAAAAATCAGTATAAAATAAACGAAGTGTAATACGCCGGGATTGAATGTAGCTTCGATGCCGCTGCGTCCTGCAAAATACTTAATGCGGATGAGCAAACTTGACAGAAATATCCAGTTGAAAATCGCTCTCGCGGCGGGTATCACATCTGCGTCTTCCGTCTCTCTGAAAAATCGCCAGGCTTTGTAACTCCACCAGATTGGGTATATTCCGAAAGATGCGATCGACAACACAATGAATTTGGTTGGACTGATCAATTCTTCTGCTTCTGAGTTAATTTGAGGAGTAGCTTGTTCTAAATTGTTTTCCATCAATAGGGCGGTTAGGTTTTGACGAAAACAGGGCTGATTGTAAGTTCTACTCAAAGTTATCCGCTGTTTCACCGATTTTGAATATGGCGGCGTTGATTGTATTTGTTATCAGTATATTAGCCTGGTAAAAAAGTGAAGTGACCGACTTTTATAAGAATCCGATATATATCCATTGAATTTCAAATGAGAATACATTTACTCGTACTGTTGCTATTCGCAAAAAGCCTTCTTGTCACTGCCCAGGACAAAAATCAAATCGTCATCGGCAAGGTCGATAGCATTCAATCCAAAATTTTAGGTGAAAATCGCAAGGTATTGGTGCATGTGCCGGGTGGGGGCGATGGTTTGTATTCCAAAAAGCGTTATCCCGTGGCCTATGTCCTGGATGGCGATGCGCATTTTGCTTCCGTGACCGGGATGATCCAGCAATTGAGTTCGGTCAATGGCAATACGATCGTACCGGAGATGATCGTGGTTTCGATACGAAATACGGATCGCACGCGCGATATGACGCCGACGCATATCAAAGACGACCTGCCCATGATGGACAGTATTTATTCGCGGAGGACGGGCGGAGGCGGCGCATTTCTTTCATTTATCGAAAAAGAGCTGGTGCCGCACATGGATTCCTTATATCCGACGGCGCCCTACAAAATGCTGATCGGGCATTCATTTGGTGGGTTAGTTGTCATGAATGCATTGATCACGCGCCCCAAGCTTTTCAATTCATACATCTGCATCGATCCCAGTATGTGGTACGATCATTCCAATTTTTTAAAAACCGTTAAAAAAACGGTGGCTGTGCAGCACCAATCAGATATCTGGTTTGCGTTACGCCAGCAAATTTTACGCCGACGATACCCACAGCTCCGCGCCGCTGATCACGGAATTTGATGGTCTACGCTTTATCTTCGGATTTTACCGGCTAAAACTGACAGAATCAGATTTTGAAACCAACAGCACGGCGCTTCCTGAAAAAATAAAGAAACACTTTGCAAACGTCTCCAGGCAGATGGGTTACACCATCATGCCGCCCGAAGAAATGATCAATTCAATGGGTTACCAGGCTTTGCAGCGCAAGCACCTCGTCGCAGCGGAAGCATTTTTCAAGCAGAATACTGTCAACTATCCCCAAAGCTGGAATGTGTATGATTCTTACGGGGATTATTTTTTAGCAAAAAAGGACAAAGCTGCCGCGATTGCACAGTTTGAGAAGGCACTGTCGCTTGAAAATAATGCGGAGACAAGGGAGAAGTTGGAGGCGTTGAGGAAATAGATTATCCCGAAGTGCAATTGTCGCAATACACCCTTGCCAATGTCGTTTTTGCCGCCTGAGCGTTTGTGAAATCACGCCTAGATTTGCATAATCAATTTTCACAAACCTTTAACACACAATAGTATGAGACGGATCATCACGAATACATTCCTGACTTTGGACGGTGTTATGCAGGCGCCGGGCGGGCCTGATGAAGACAAAACCAGCGGTTTCGAATACGGCGGCTGGTCGGTGACGCAGTGGGATGAAGTGCTGGGCAAGGCGATGTCGGACGCGATGCAGGAGCCTTACGACCTGCTGCTGGGCCGGGTTACCTATGGTATTTTTGCAGCACATTGGCCGCGTGTAAAAGGCGAACCGACGGCTGATCAGTTTAATAAAGCCAACAAATATGTGGCTACCAGAACTCTGAATGAGGGAAGCTGGGCCAATACCGTGCTTTTAAATGGCGATACGATTGAACAGATCAAAGCGCTGAAAGCCGGGGATGGTATTGATTTACAGGTACATGGTAGCAGTGGCCTGATTCAAAGTTTGCTCAAACATGATCTGATCGATCAGATGAATATCTGTATTTACCCACTCGTGATCGGCAAAGGGAAACGCTTATTCGGCGAAGGCACTATTCCGGCTAATTTGAAATTGGTCAAACATATTGTCTCCTCAACAGGGATTATCTACACGTCATATCTGCGAAATGGCGAAATCCCGCTGGGCTCATTTGAGCTTGAAGCACCGACCAAAGCGTAGATAGTCACAGGAATCCTTCAAACCTTATTAAGCTAAAACCATGAGACGAATCATCATCAACGAGCACATCAGCCTCGACGGCGTAATCCAGGGACCAGGGGGCCCCGAGGAAGACAGAACAGGAGGCTTTGAACTGGGCGGCTGGTCTGCGAAGTATTCGGACGATTTGTCCGGGCAGACGATCATCGACGCCATCAATCAACCTTATGATCTCTTGCTGGGCAGGGTTACCTTTCAGATTTGGGAACCTTACTGGCCATTTCAGTCCGGTCCGATTGCGGATAAATTCAATAGTGTCAAAAAATACGTGGCCACCCAAACACTGAAAGACAGCAGCTGGGAAGGAACTGTACTGTTAAATGGGGATACCATCGAGCAGGTGAAAGCCTTAAAGGCCAGCGAAGGTCCCGATCTGCACATCTGGGGCAGTTCTGATTTCGCACAGTCCTTGTTTGAAAAAGGGCTGATCGATCAGATGAATCTCTGGACGTACCCGGTAGTTTTAGGTAAAGGCAAAAAGCTCTTCCGGGAAACCGCGTTGCCAGGCAATTTCAAGCTGACGAAACATATCGCCGCGTCCACAGGTTTAGTGATCTCGACCTATGAAGCAGACGGGAAAGTGAAGATTGGAAATTCGGCTGAGGAGTAACCGCTGGGCTAAGGGAAATAGGGTTTGCGATAGTCATTACCAGAAATTGAAGTCATGAACTTACGTAACAGTCTCGCATTTTCGATCATCTTTTGCTGCCAGTTTTACATTTGTTCCGCCCAGGAAAAATTGGTGAAGGTTGGAGGACATCAGGTAAATGTACTTGTCAAAAACCTCAAAAACCGTAAACCCGGCCAACCTGTGCTCGTTTTTGAAAATGGCATGGGCGTTGGTTTGGGCAGCTGGCGGACGGTTATAGATGAACTTTCGAAAACTGCGGCGGTACTTGCTTACGATCGGCAGGGCGAAGGAAACTCTGAAAAAATATACGAGCTCCCGACCCCGAAGCACATAGCCGGCCGGCTGCATGCACTTTTAAAACAACTTCATATTGCCCCGCCTTACGTGCTGGTCGGACATTCGATGGGCGGCGTTTATGTGCGTGCGTTTGCCGGACATTATCCGTCGGAGGTCGCAGCGATGGTATTTGTAGACCCTGCGGATTTCACCGAGACAAAAGAAGACTGGAACCAGATTTTCAAAACAATAGGCGTGCCGGAAAACAAGCTCGATCAGGTTTCCCCACAAAGATACAACGTGACTTCGAAACCCGATTCGGCGCGGTATGGGCCGTGGAGCGAAAGACATGTACTGGCGCAGCTGAGATGGACCGATTTTGCAGAAATCAACTCGCTACCCGTTCCTCAGGTGCCCATTTTGTTTTTTATCGGAGGGAAGTTTGAGGTACCTGTTGCACAGCAAAGTAAGGTATATGACCACAAAAGATTCTTCGAAGTCCGCACGAACGTTAACATCGAGCGCTGGAAAAAATTTATTTATTCCTCTTCCAAAGGCGGTTCGCTGGTCTATCTGTCAAACAGCGGCCATTTCGTTCAGAACGATGACGCGAGGCTGGTGACCGGCAATATCAAACTGCTGCTGGAACGGTTGGTAACAAATTGAGGTGCAAGTCTCTCAGATTTGGCAATTGCATCAATCATCCGCCGATTCCAGATTCGTAATGCGTTGGAGTGATTCACAGAGTAATTCTTCCAGGGTTTGCGTTGCAATACTCCCGGCAGACATCGGTTTTAAAAAGTCACTGACGAGTTCCGAAAATTCGTCCTGATGATAAAATACATACCCGAATTTTTCTTCGCGGTCGAAATAAAGGTAATGGGCCGATTCCTGGTTGTCGTCGGTGTAATACCATCCAAAGCAAAAATAATTCGTGTTGACCGCCTCCCGGATCTTGTTATTCAGCTCTTCTTCAAACTCATAGCGGTCATTCCCCCAGCTTAGTTTGATCATATCTATCAGTCCCAGACTCGGCGTGCGGGACCAATCATCTTCATCTTCCAATTTCGCCAGCAGGGAGGCTGGGGAAAACACATGGATGCTGTTATTTTCATTCATGCTGTCGCATTGAAGGGCGCCGAAGCCAGTATACAGAAGTTTCAATGCCTCAGGAAGCCGTATCCCGGCCGCTCTTTCCAACTGACTTATTTCTTCGGGGGAAGACTTTTTTTCAATACTGATCAGCCCCATGGTCGCATAAGGCTCGCCCGCCTGAATGGCTTTCTCATTGTAATTTTTGACCAGACCTGTGATTTTTTCGAACATTTTGATTTTGATTAAGAGTGGAAATCCGCGCTGAAACACATTCCGCGTTACATCTTCCAAAATCAGAAAGTCGATCACAAATTCTAAATACAAATGTTCAATGGCGGAAATCAGTTATTTGCCGGCTAATGTCGAGCCCAAGATTTACCATAGATATTATTATACGTCTTCTCAGATCACCGATAGTGATACCGATAAGATACCCCATTGCTTTCCTCACACACTTCGGGAAGATTTTTATCATTATAATGAATCTTCCGTTCCCACAGCAGGTTGCCGGCCGCGTCAAAAGATCTGATCGGGTTGTTTGGCCCGCGAAATGCGTAACCCGAGCCGCTGGCCATATTGCGTTCGTATAGCGGATTTACTTTATCGTCATACTCATAGCGCTGCACGCCACCATAGATCGGGTCGGGTGTTCTGACTTCTATCAGATTTCCCCTTTCATCAAATTTCAATGTATGGATCCGGACGCCGCTGCCCTGATCATAAGAAATTTTTTCAATCACTTCCAGTCCGTTATATTGAAATTCGGTTGTCGAGCGGTCGCGTATTACCTTGCCGACGCGGCCTTCGCTGTCGTATTCCACCAGGCTCATATAACTTTCAAAAGTGCCGTTCGGGTCGCACATGGCGCCTGAGTAAGAAGAGTATACCCCTCTGGCGGAAGATTCAACAGATTTTAACCGGCCCGCCTGGTAGTTGTAGGAAACGATCGCATAGGGCGTTTCGCAGGAGGAAAACCTGTTTTCTTTTGCAAGCATACCGTCGGCATATTCAAATGTTTCGTGCACCTTGTCGCCGGCTGTTATTTGCGTCAGAGCGCCTTCGGGAATGGTCGGATCTACATTGTCTTTTTTACAGGAAAACAGTAAAAGAGCCAGGCTGATGGTCAGGGAAAATTTTCTCATAGCTAAAAATCTAAGAGTCAATATGGTTATGGAAATTTCAGGTGCTCTAAAATACAAAATTTTACACTTACATTATACCAAATTCGCTTTCAATTCGCAGCACTATTTGGCAGCTCTGACCGATGAGACGGGTTTAATCACACGGGTTGCTGATCCGGTAATTCCGGGACGTCGGAAATGGCCGTACCCGATGGCATAGTTTTAGCTGTTTAATGACAGAACCATCCATTAAAAAAATGAAATTACCAGTTTCAATGTTACTCGCGGCCTGTGTTTTTACCGCCTGTGACAACAGTTCGAAGAAACAGGAAGCGCAATTGAAAGCGCAGCAGGCCACAATCGATTCGATGAAGGTCGCTATGGAAAAAAAGGCGATCGTGGATTCAATGAATACCGTTATGGCACAGCGGGAAAAAGAAATGGCCCGCGAAGAAAAGCAGACTACAACAGTATATGCGTCCGAAGCAGCACCCGCTCAGAAGAAATCGAAATGGAACCATAAAGCAAAAGGAGCTGTGGTAGGCGCGGGTACAGGTGCAGTAACCGGGGCTATTATCAATAAGAACCGGGCGGAAGGTGCGATCGTAGGCAGTCTGATCGGTGCCGGAGTAGGCGTCGGTACTGGGGCGATCGTTGATAAACAAGTTGAGAAAAAGAAAAAACAGTAACATTGAATGGCTTGGAGTCCAGAAACTTACAATAAATTCAAGTCGGAGCGATTTGCTCCTTTTTATGATTTGATGGATTTAGTTAAGGTTAAACCAGGCCTTCATGTGATCGATCTCGGATGCGGGACAGGGGAGTTGACCAGGAAGCTGGCCGACAAATTACCCGATAGTCGCGTATTCGGGATCGATACTTCCCCGGAAATGCTGGCCGAATCGGACGCATTTAAAAGGACCCACCTCAATTTTGCCCAAAGGTCTATCGAAGAACAACTGGGAATACCCCAGCAGTGGGACCTCGTGTTTTCCAATGCAGCTGTTCAATGGGCAGAGAACCATCGTGAACTGATCCCTAATATCGTTTCGAAAGTCAGGAGCGGAGGACAATTGCTCATTCAAATGCCTGCCCAGCATCATAATATCTCGAATCAAATGCTCCATGAGCTGGCTTTGGAAGAACCTTTCCGGTCGGCTTTGAATGGCTGGACCAGAACTTCTCCGGTCTTGGACATTGACGAATATGCGCAGCTGCTTTTCGAAAGCAGGTGCCGCACCATGACGGTTTTTGAAAAAATATACCCGCTCGTGTTGCAGGATGCAACTGCACTATTCGACTGGGTATCAGGAACTGCGCTATTGCCTTATCTTGAAAGACTGCAAGGTGAACTGGCTACGGAATTTACTAATGAATACCAGAAGAAACTCCGGGACAGATTTCCCAAGGCCCCCGTTTTCTACCCTTTTAAAAGGATAATACTGGAAGGTTCGCTTTGAAGTTGTGTGTGTAACCGCTAGCCTCTATATTTGAGAAACACGGATTGACTTACAATAACCATTGCCTGAAATGAAGAAAACCGGTTTTTTCTTTTCCATGTTGCTCCTGCTGCTCGTTACCTCCGGTCACACGTTCAGATCAGAATTCGATATCGCTGATATTACCTTTTACGGACTTTCTTTCCCTGCTAAAAAAGAAGCGATCATTCGGAAATTCGGGGAAGGCCGGAAAATCCCGACGAGCTATGAATGCGGGTTCTATTCAGAAGAACAGCCCAACGGACCTTACTACCAGTTCAGTTATAAAAATTTTAATTTCATCGGAAGCGACAAAGAGGATTTCATGCTCGAAAATGTACGGTTCGATGCGACCGGAAAAGTGACGCTGATGTACCGAAAAGAGCTTTTGAACGGTTTTACGACAAAGGCACAGTTTGTAAACATTTTTGGACAAAACGTAGAAAATCTCTTCGAAAATAATTTGAACGGAAATACCATTTTGCTCAGGTCAGAAAAAAATGATGACGGCATCATGTTCACTTTCGAGCATGGTAAGTTGTCAAAAATGCAATACTGGTCGCCCTGCTGAAACCTTACTTTCCTACACCATTTTTTTGAATCTAGAACTTTCAATTGCTAATAATGAAAAAAGAAAATGGTTTGACAGCCGGCGTATCGGAGCCTGAGCAGGTGGACACATTTATGCAAAACCTGCAACACCCGCTGGCAGAGACAGCCGCATACTTACGGGAAGTAATCCTCGGTACCGACCCGGCAGTAGGAGAGGGCATTTACTGGAACACACCGACATTTTACTACACCGGGCCCATGCAGCCTTTCAATCCGAAAGAATATAAGCGCTATCTGGTTAACTTTAATTTCTTCAAGCAGGATGCTATCAGACTGATATTCCTGCGCGGGGCCGATGTGGCGAACGCCGGAGGATTGCTGGAAGGCGACTTTAAAGACGGGCGAAGAATGGCAGTGTTTACGGGCTTGGACGATGTGAAGGCCAAGGAGGAATTTTTAAGGACTATTCTCATCGAGTTATTGCAAACCGCCGGTCAATAGCGGGCAGAGTCTAATATTCAGTACTAAAAACCCATAGCATGTTTGGAAAGAAATTTTACCTCGTAATCTTATTATTTGTCTTCAAAACAGGCTTTTCCCAAAACCTGAACAAAGAAAAACTGGACGCCTATTTCCAGGCGCTCGATGCCAACAGAAAATTCATGGGCAGTGTCGCTATTTCTCAGAATGGGCAGATAGTATACAGTAAAACAATCGGTTATGCCGACGTGGAGACGCAGAAAAAAGCGGATGCGAATACCAGATATCGCATTGGTTCGATCTCCAAAACCTTCACTGCTGTGCTCGTTTTTAAGGCAATAGAAGAAAATAAAATTGCATTGACGCAGACCATCGACAAGTTTTTTCCAGCGATCAAAAATGCCGGAAAGATCACGGTAAGCAACCTTTTAAACCACCGGAGCGGCATTCATAATTTCACAAACGACCCGGATTACGAGAAATGGAATACCGGCAAAAAAAGCCGGAAGGAAATGGTAGACCTGATCGTGACGGCCGGCAGCGATTTCGAGCCGGGCAGTAAGGCAGCTTACAGCAATTCCAATTATGTGCTGCTATCGGTTATTCTCGAGGAAATTTACAAAAAACCGCTCGCCGGGCTTGTAGAGCAGTATATTACGAAACCTGCTGGCCTGAAATATACAAAAGTAGGTGGCAAGATCTCAGTAGCTGATAACGAAGCGAATTCTTACAAATTTACAGACAACTGGGTCAGGCAATCTGAAACGGATATGTCCATTCCGATCGGTGCAGGCGCATTGATTTCCACGCCGGAGGATCTAACCAGGTTCGCCGACGCTCTTTTTGGTGGTAAGCTGATTTCGGAAAAAAGTCTGGCGGAAATGAAAACCTTGAAGGAGAATTTCGGAATGGGGCTTTTTCCGATTCCATTTTATGACAAAATGAGCCTGGGACACAGTGGTGGGATAGACGGATTTCAATCCGTTTTTGGCTATTTTCCGGAGCAAAAAATAGCCTATGCCATTACCAGCAACGGTAGTGCAATGGCTGTGAACAGCATTACAATTGCGATGCTGAATGCGGTTTTCGGCATGCCTGTTGAAATTCCTGACTTCAAAGTTTATAGCCCCGCGCCGGCCGATCTCGACCTGTATCCCGGAACTTACGCCAGTAACCAGATCCCCATTAAAATCACGGTAACCAGGTCCGGAACTTCCCTTACTGCCCAGGCGACCAATCAGCCTTCTTTTACCCTGGAAGCTACCGACAAGCACAAGTTCAAATTTGATGCAGCGGGTCTGGTAATGGAATTTAAGCCGGCCGAGAAGAAAATGATCCTGCGCCAGGGTGGGGGTGTTTTTGATTTTCGTAAAGAATAAATTTTGGGTAGAAATGTACCTGAGCATCAGGTAAAAGCACAGGTATTATTAGTGGATTATTGCTTTTAATCAATAATAAAAGCTCAATCCTCTATAAGCCTAAACGTAAACCGGATGAACAAGAAGTACCAGGTCTTCGTGAGTTCCACGTATGAAGACCTCAAGGATGAAAGGAAGAAAGTAGCCAATGCAATCTTCAAGGCGGACCATATCCCGGTCGGAATGGAAACTTTTCCCGCGACAACGCGCCATCAGTGGCAGATGATCACAGAATTGATCGATACAAGTGACTATTATGTGTTGATTATTGGCGGGAAGTACGGTAGTATTTCTCCGGCATTCGACCCTGCGGATCCTCGGGAAATAAGTTATACGCAGCGAGAATACGAATATGCGCGAAGTAAAGATGTACCCGTATACACCTTTATATGCGGTGATATCGAGACGCTGGCAGAAAATAAGCGGGAGAAAAAAGAAAAGAGCCGGAAGAAATTGCAGGCATTTATCAAAACAATAAAAGCCAATCACTATTGCGATCACTGGCATAATGCGGAGGAGCTTAGCCGAAAAGTGCTCAATGCGTTAAACCATGCTTTCCGGGTGAACCCGCGAGCCGGTTGGGTGAGGTCTAACCGGCTTTGGGACGCTGCCGATGACTATAATTCAGATGTTGAGATCATCGAAAAAACAATTTATTACAAGTTCCTTCACTTGTCAAACAAAGCCACTTCTTCTCAGCCGTTATATCGAAAATATGTCGAAAGGCTGAATGAAACGATCGACATTTATGACGAATACATGACATTCCGAATTTCTAACTTTAATAAGCTGGTCACAAAATTCAGAAGTTATGACAGTACCAGAGGGACCGCAGTGGAGGTTAAATCGTTGTTGCCCTATATCAGGAACCCCCGTGATACCGACATTACAGTGGAGGAGAACCCCAGGATCATACAACCTATGATCAAAGGGGCTTCCAATGTTTTTGTCACTTCCTCTCATTATTACAACGGTTTTCAGCCCGGCAACAAGGATACTGCGGCAAAAGCGGATAAAAACGCACAGACCATCCGTCTGGTCGTGGATTTTACGTCGATTAAAGATTACCATTTACATATCAGGATGCGGCCAAAGGTATTTTTTAGTTTTTACGAAGAAAAGGGTAAACTGGTTTCTAAGGAGATCGGAACGATTGAAGCAATTTCTCCCGGATTATTTGAGGTAGAAAGGAAGAATATGAAAGAAGGCGAAGTAATACGAATCGAATTCGCCTCTGATTTTGATACCACTTCAAACATCTCGTGAGCATGCAGACATTTGTTTTTGGTTATGGATCACTGATTAATCTGAAAAGTCTCTCGCGCACAATGCAGACGGAAATGTCGGTTCACGACATAATACCGGTCAGGCTAAACGGATTTAGCCGGGTATGGAACCTGCGCGAGCCGATTTTCTCGGCGGGCCTGCAAAAAAGGATTGAAGGAATATTCCTTAATATCAGGCCGGAATCAGATAAGTGGGTGAATGGCGTGATCTTTGAAGTGTCACCTTCGCAGCTGGAATATCTGAACGAAAGAGAAAAAAATTATAGTCGCTTAAACGTTTCCGCTCAGATTGAACCCTACTTTGGGCATCAGTGGAAGGAAAACGAAACTTTTGTATATATCGCCGATAACCCCGAATTTTTGCTCGACGAGCCGACAGAAGACAGTTATGTGATGAACAGGTATATTGAAATTGTTGAAACCGGCTGTGCGGGTATCGGGGACTTTTTTCTGGAAGATTATCGAAAAACCACATCTGCTAATCCTTTTAAATTATTATCGGGCGATTACAGTTTTGACTTTCGTTAAAACGAAAACATTTATCAAATGAAAGAACATACAACCAACTACGAGAACACATTCATTGAAGTTGCTGCCGATTGTCCGGCCAGCGCGGGAGAGAAGCCGCCTGTGAAAGGCGATAAAAAGACGGTCGCCAACATCGAGTTCGATCTGATCAGCAAAAACCCGTACAAATTCACTTCGGACGATGTGCTGTTTCACGTATATGCAGAAAAAAATGACCTGACGGAAGCCGAGCTGGAAGGTGCCCGCAAGCAGTTTTTTTCGAAAGGCCAGGCGTGTATGCGTGCTTCGCCCCTCACAAAGCGATACGGCTGGGGCGTCCACAATGATGAGAAAGGCAGGATCGCAGTGTTCGCAAGAGAATCGCCGGAGTACGAAAAGTTTGTAAATGACGGATCGCTGGCGAAAGTTAAAGCGATGAAATCCAGCCGGTAAGCAATTGGTTATTTCTACCTTTTTTGAATATTAATAGCGTTTGGTACAGGATTGTTAATAGCCAAAATCAAAGAACTCCTCTCATAAAGAAGCATTTGAAAACCTTAACGATATGAGCATGAAGAAGCCGATTTTAGGAAAACAAACATTTCTTCCCGACAACACCGAACGCATTGCTTCCTTTGAAAAATTCGTGAAGGAGGTATACGACAGGAATAAAGACGAAAAGCCGCTCTATACGGGGCGATATTTCGTCATCTTCCGCGACGGCGTCACTGGGTCAACCCGTGCCATGAGCTTTTTTAAATCCGAATGCGGCTTGTCGGTCGCTAATACCCGGGAATTTGTCAGTGCACCCATTGATGAAACGCAGATCGGCGACGCGGATGCATTAATTTATGAAGATCTTGGCATTGCGCTCGTTGGCGGGAATGAAGAGCAGATCAGGATCCTGGAATCCGCTGGTGCCGGTTACATAATAGAACCAGAAAAGATCGTGTATGTGCCCGATGAAATGCCTGCTATTCTGAATGTACCCTCCGCCTGGGGGATCGATGTAACGCTGGCATCGGCCTCTTCTTACACCGGTAATGGTATTAAAATTGCCGTTCTCGATACTGGTTTTGACGCTGCCCACCCGGATTTTGCGTCGAGAAATGTGGTAACCAATTCTTTTGTTCCAAATGAAACTGCCGAGGATGCGCACGGTCACGGTACGCATTGCATCGGAAGCGCCGCAGGTAGTGTGGACGTGAATGGTACACGTTACGGAATCGCCACAAATGCCACGATTTACGCCGGAAAAGTTTTGAGCAATGAAGGCAGCGGCGCGCAGGCGTGGATTCTGAATGGTATGACCTGGGCTGCGGATCAGGGATGCCAGGTTATTTCTATGTCGCTCGGGTCGAGGGTTTTTCCTGGGCAAAGCTATGATGTGGCTTATGAAAGGGCTGCACAATATGCCAATTCCAAAGGAGCTGTGGTGATTGCGGCGGCGGGCAATGAAAGCAGGCGGTCCATGAACCAGTTCAGCCCGGTCGGAAGTCCGGCCGATTGCCCTTCGATACTGGCCGTGGCGGCAGTGGATTCCAATCTGAATGTGGCCGATTTTTCAAACAGGGGCATTAACCCGAACGGAGAAGTGGATATTGCCGGGCCGGGGGTAGATATATATTCCAGCTGGCCGATGCCGATGCGCTATCGGACTATCTCGGGCACGAGCATGGCGACACCGCATGTGGCGGGATTAACCGCATTGCTTTGGGAGAAATATCCGAACGGTACCCCGCACCAGATCATGAGCGAATTGCGCAAACTGGCTAAACGGTTACCTGTTTCTAATATGGATGTGGGCGTAGGCTTGTCCCTTGCACCTGTTGAACAAATTGTATGAAAAGCATTGTCATCACTATATCAGAGACTTACCTGGGCAGCCTGCGGACCGTCGCCGACGAATTAAGCCAGGAAGGGCTTATGATTACCAATCTGTTTGAGTTCGGTGTGATAACCGGCTGCGCTGAGGATGATGTTTTAGAGAAACTGCGTGAGCATAAAGAAGTGCTCTCCTTAACCGAAGAGAGTCAGGCGACTATTCCGCCGCCTGACTCTCCGGTTCAGTGATTTGACTATTTCCTCAGATCTGATCGGAAGACGGAACGAGCCTCGCTTTCAGGTCGGGATCCTTCATTTCTTTGTCCAGTGGATAAATGGGCCTTTTAACCCGCTTGTATTCTAATCCTTCCAGATTCTGATCCACGCCGCCCGGGGTCAGTGACAAAATCCAGTCTGCGCGCATATTGTACAGTTCCGGTTCGAGGTAACCGATTTTAACCACAACTACATCTGATTTTCTTGGATTTAGTCCCAGCCTGGTAAAATCCGCTTCCTTGTGGTATGGCTTGCGTTTCTTGGTCACGATCACACGCACACTACCAACTTTCACAACTACCTCTGTTTCTGCATTTCTGTCGCCATGCTCAATGGCCGTCACAGTACCATTCAACCTAACGGGCGGCGCAAAGCGGGAATCGACTTTCGCACCAGCTAATGCGTCGATTTTTCCGCCAACACCCACTTCTACCGCCTTCGCCACCAATTCAGGGCCGGGAATGGACGCGTAAATGAGTGACTTTCCTGTTTCGCCCTGGAATTCCGGCCGTTTCAGAATTTCTGTGATCGTCCAGGTTACATCTCCTGCGCCGCCGGCAGTAGGGTTATCGCCGGAGTCGCTGATAAAGAAGGGGGTTTTGTCACTCTTGACAGCTTTGTTAAGTGCTTCTTTCAACGAGCCGGTTGGGGCCACGAAAGCAAACTCTTTCCGCACATCCCAGAAACTTTTGGCCAGTTTTTCGGCAGTGGAAGTCACTGCTTTTTTATCGTCGCCTGTTACCATTACTACGGCATGGTTGCGCGGCTCGTCGGCCCATGCATAGCCTACCCACATCGCCGCGTCGATCACTCCCTTTTGCAGTGAAGCGGGCGTAACAGCTGCATAAATGCGCTTGCCCGGTTCTATTCTCGTACTTGTTTTTTCGCCGGGCAGCAGAACCGGAATGGGGATCCACGCTTTATAAGCCGGTTTTCCCTTGCCGCTTTCCAGTCTCGACAGTAGATTGGTAACAGCCCTTTTCTTGGTTTGCATAGCATCTTCGTGCGGCGCCATCCGGTAACAGGTGATCAGGTCGGTGTTTTCCGCGAGCCGCCACGATACGTTCCCGTGCAGGTCCATGGAGGTAGAGATCACCGTTTTTTTGCCGATCACTTCCCGGATCCTGACAATGAAATCGCCTTCGGGGTCATCCAGCCCAACCACGCTCATTGCTCCGTGGATATCAAAGAATAACCCGTCATACGGACCATTTTTCTTTAACAGTTCCAGCGTTTGCTTCACCAGCGATTCATAGGCTTCGCGGGTAACAGCGCCGCCCGGCAGCGATTTGCCGATCAGTGCAGGCAGCCAGGTTGCCTTCGCCCGGATGCCTGAATCGGCCGACATGAAAGGGTAGGCGGTGTAAACCTGGTCGCCATACCTGGCGTGAAATGCTTCCTCGGTCGTCAACGCGGGCGAGAAGGTGCTGGATTCAATACCCAGCCCGGCGATCGCAATGCGTGGGAGCGCTTTGTTTTTGGGGGTAATTTCGGTGTCATTCTTTTTAAAATCTTTTTTCTCCAACCTCGAAGAAAGAGGTTGAAATGTGGCTGTAAACAAAGAAACAGCCAGTAGAAATGTAGTTTTCATATATATTATTTTAACAAACCAGCTTAGCGGTTCCATTTTGTTTAAACATAGTAAAAAAAGGGAAACTGAGGTCTTTTTAGCAAAAACCTTCAACCCTATGAAGCTGTCCAGATTTTGCTCCACAGTATTGCTTTTAGCTTTTATCTGCACCAATGCATTTGCACAAACTTTTACGGTGAGCGCCAACAAGCGGTATTTGCTGAAAGAAGGTAAACCATTTTTCTGGCTGGGTGACACTGCCTGGGAACTGTTTCACCGCCTTGATCGGGAGGATGCGGAATACTATTTAAAAAAGCGCGCTGCCCAGGGATTTACAGTCATTCAGGCAGTCGCCCTGGCTGAATTCGACGGGCTGGAAGTACCTAACACTTATGGAGATAAGCCATTTCTGAACAACGATCCCACCAAGCCCAATGAGGCGTATTTCAAGCACGTTGACTTTATCATTGACAAAGCTGCGGAAGTCGGGTTAACGATTGCATTCCTGCCAACCTGGGGCGATAAGGTTTTCAAATCGACCTGGGGAAAGGGGCCGGAAGTTTTTAATGAAGCCAATGCAGAAGTGTACGGAAAATGGCTGGGTAACCGCTATAAAAACCGCAAAAACATCATCTGGCTGCTCGGCGGCGACCGTAATCCCAGGCCCGGGACGCGTGACACGGAAATCTGGCGGGCCATGGCCGCAGGCGTGGAAGAAGGTGTAGGCGGGGCCGACAAAGCCATGATGACCTACCATCCGCAGCCAAATAAGGAAGGATCAAGTGAATGGTTTCATCAGGACAATTGGTTCGATTTCAACATGTTCCAGAATGGACATTGCCGCGATGCGGCAGTTTACGATCATATCAAAGGAGCCTACGAACGCCAACCTATCAAGCCCGTGATCGATGGAGAACCGATTTATGAAGATCACCCCGTTTGTTTTAATGCCAAAGAGCTGGGCACTTCCAATGCTTACGATGTGCGTAAGGCCGCCTACCTCGACCTTTTTGCGGGTGCTTTCGGGCACACTTACGGCTGTCATGATATCTGGCAAATGTATGCGCCTAACCGGGAAGCTGTCAACGGGCCGCATGTTTTCTGGCAGCAGGCGCTTGAACTGCCCGGCGCCCTGGAAATGAAATTCGTACGGCGGTTAATGGAATCGCGCCCGCTGCTCGACCGCGTTCCCGATCAGACGATAGTGGTGGAAAACGATCTGGCCTCCCACGAACGCATTCAGGCAACGCGTGGCAAGGACTACATTTTTATTTACAGCTCGACCGGAAAGCCTTTTACCGTCAATGCAGATAAAATCTCCGGTAAACAATTGAATGCATTCTGGTTTGACCCAAAAAATGGTAAAACAAAAGATGTGGGGCAGTTTGACAATAAGGCAACCAACAAATTTACCCCGCCTGATTCGGGCTATGGAAAAGACTGGGTACTCGTGCTAGACGACGCCTCCAAAAATTATCCCAAGCCGTAACCCCGAACCCCCAAACACCCGAACCACCCTAACCACGTAGAACCCCGATTGTGCTTCCACATTTAGCAGTAATTCACGCTTAAGTTTGACTTAATAAAGAAATACTTAACTCCTTAGTTATCATTTGCCCAATTCCGACGCAATGCAAGAGGATTTGATACGCTGGAAAAGATTCAGGGAAGGCGAGGCTGCTGCTTTTGAATCGATTATCAGGGGAGAGTTTCGTGCATTGTTTGAATACGGTACCCGGTTTATCCACGACCGCGATACGCTGAACGACTGTATTTACGACCTTTTCACATCACTCTGGGACCGAAGGAAATATCTGGCCGATACCGATCAGATTCGCCCATATCTGCTTAAAAGTTTAAGAAACAGATTAATAAAGGAAAAGGAACGCGCCAATCACCTGACCGGACTCGACAGCTGGCAGGAGCAGGCGGAACCAGCCGAAAATGCAGAATCACGGATCATCACGTCCGAAATAACGGCACAACGAAAACGCCGTATCAGTTCGGTACTGGTTACTCTCACGCCCCGCCAACGTGAGATTATTCACCTGAAATTTTTTGAAAACCTCTCAAACGAGCAAATTTCGCATGTTCTGGACATTTCCAGGCCTGCCGTTTCCAACTTGCTTTCACAGGCATTAAAGCTCTTCCGCGACAAATGGCAGGCGACCATTTCAACATTATTTTTTCTTATAACTTTCTGATTGATAAGTAATTAGAAGGTGGATCTTCACGAAGGGGAAATATTTTTCTGATTTTTCAATGATGTTTCGGGCTTTCTCCGATTATCCTCCTGTAAGTCGGATCTCCTTGGTGTTTTATTATGAAAAATTATAAAGATTACGATCTGGAAGATTTTCTGCTGGACGATAGTTTCCGGCTCTGGGTTAACCGGGAGGATAGCTCTGCCGCGGATGTTTGGGAGGGATTAGTCAGGGAATATCCTGAAAAGAAGATCATCATGCAGCAGGCGAGGGATTTGATACTCACCTGGACGGCCCACTCAGAAGGCGTAAGTGACTCGGACCTGGAAGAGCAGGTGGCGCGGATACTTGATAATACCGTTTCAAAAAAATCCCGGACAATTATTTCGTCAATTCCTCTGAAATGGTTTTCGGTGGCGGCAGCCATATTGGTGGCAGTTGGGTTAGGCTGGTATGGTTTGACGGAGCAAAGTCTGCCGGAACCGGCCTCTTCGTACGAAAAGTACGTTTCCGAAACGTCTCTTCCGATGAAGGAGGTAGTTAACAGCGGGCCAAAAGTAATGCTGCTGACCCTCCCGGAGGGAAGTAAAGTGACGCTGCATCCGCAAGGAAGGATCAGCTATTCTGAAAATTTCGTGCACGGAAAGAAGCGGGAAGTTTATTTATCCGGAGAAGCCTTTTTTGACGTAGTCAGGGATGCGCAAAATCCGTTTTTCGTGTACGCAAATGGTTTGGCTACCAGGGTTTTAGGGACGAGTTTTTTAGTGAAAACAACTAAATCGAATGTAGAGGTATTGGTCAGGAGCGGGCGGGTTTCGGTGTTGCCTATCAAGGATATCGAGCATCCCGGCGACCATAACGCCGAGTTGCTGCTCACGCCAAATCAACAGGCTATATTCTCTATCAAAGACAATCAGATCTCAAAATCCATTACCAATATGCCGCTGGAACTGATCAAGCCGGATCCGGAAGATGGTTTTGTTTTTGAAAACCAGCCAGTCAGCAAAATTTTCACGGCCCTTGAAAAAGTGTACGGTATCCCGATCATTTACGATGCAGCAGTGATGGAAGCTTGCTCCCTGCGCGTCGAACTCAGCCACGAGCCATTTTTCGTAAAACTGGACGTAATCACCCAAACCATCGGCGCCTCCTACCGGGTAAGCGACGGCCAGGTGATTGTGACGAGCGAGGGATGTAGGTTTTGAGTTGTTGGCTATTAGCTGTTGGCTGTTAGCTGTTAGCCATTAGCTGTTGGCTTTTCGCTGCAAGCAAGTTGCTTGTGGTTGAAACACAGAGATAATTAAAAACTAAAACATGAATTCTCATACCCACTATCCAAAGACTAACCGAAAAATCAAAGCCAATAGCTAACAGCCAGAAGCTAAGAGCTAAAAGCTAACAGCTAATAGCTTAAATCCAATTTCCCACCTAAACCACCATAACCGCATGAAAAAAAATAGTATACCATTTAAATATCTGGTAACTGTGATGAAAGTTACGTGCATACCATTTCTTGTGTCCCTGTTTTTCCAGGGGCTGGCGATTGCCAACAGCGGATTGGCGCAGGAGCTGTTGGACAGGGAAGTTACTTTGCAGGTACAGCAGCAGGATCTGAAACAGGTTTTGGCCACGCTGGAAAAGACCACAAAAGTCAAATTTTCGTACATCCCGTCGCTGGTGCGCGATCAGAAAGTATCCGTTGACGCTTCGAAACAAAAACTCAGCCGGGTTTTGAAGGATTTGCTGGTGCCTCTGGAAATCAGCTATTCGGTGTCGGGGAAATACATTATTCTGGTAAAAAAGGCGGATGAAGCCTTTACTACACCCAATGCGCTGAACCCTGTGCCGCTGCCTTATCTGCACCCGGTAGATATTACGATCAAAGGAAAAGTGCTGGGGGGAGATAACAATGAGCCGCTTCCCGGTGTGAGCGTGGTAATCAAAGGTTCGCAGCAAGGTGCGATTACGGATGGTGACGGTGGTTACAGCATTGTGGTACCCGACGAAAAGGCAATACTCGTTTTCAGCTTCGTAGGTTACGTTTCTCAGGAGTTTCAGGTTTCCAATCGCTCGGTGATCAATGTGACGCTTGCTTCCGATATCAAAGCACTGAGCGAAGTGGTGGTGACGGGCTATACTGCCCAATCCAGAAGGGATATTACAGGCTCCGTGAGTGTGATCGACGCGCAGAAATTATTAGAAGTACCAGCGACGAACCTTGCGCAGCAATTGCAGGGAAGGGCCGCTGGTGTAACGGTAGGAGTTGATAATACCCCGGGAGGAGGCGTTTCTGTCCGGGTGCGCGGTTATGGTACACTCGGCAATAACGATCCGCTTTACGTGATCGACGGGGTTCCGACGAAAGGCAATCTCAATACCATTAACCAGAATGATATTGAATCGATACAAATTCTTAAAGATGCTTCCTCAGCCTCCATTTACGGTTCCCGCGCTGCAAACGGCGTTGTGATCATCACTACGAAAAGAGGGAAGTCGGGCGCACCGAAGTTTACTTTCGACGCCTATTACGGGGTACAGAAGCTGGCCAAAAAGATGGATCTCCTGAATACCACGGAGTACGGCCAATATCTTTGGCAGAGTAAAAAGAATGCAAACGTAGTGAACCCGACAACCGGGAATCCCGAACACGCACAATATGGCAAGGGTGCGGAACCAGTTATTCCGGATTACATCATTCCCGACGGCGCGCCCGAAGGTGATCCGCGCGTGAACCCTGCCAATTACAGTTTTAACCGATACAACGATCCGCTATTCGGTAAAACCAAATTTTCTATCACCAAGGCAAACAAGCAAGGTACCGACTGGATGGAGGAAGTTTTTGACGCCGGGCCGATCCAGAATTATCAAGTGGGCGTTTCAGGGGGATCAGAGGTAAGCCGCTATTCTTTTTCGGCCAATTATTTTGACCAGACCGGTATCCTGATCCACAATGGGTACAAACGTTATTCCGTTCGTGCGAATACTGAATTTACCATCAAAAAAAGGCTGCGGATCGGAGAGAATTTACAGGTAGCCTATGGAAAACGGCAGGGTAACTACGGCAATAATGCCGAAACCAGCCAGGTGTCCAATACTTACCGCGCGCAGCCGATTATTCCCGTTTATGACATTGGCGGAAATTTTGCAGGTACGCTGGGAAGTAACCTCGGGAATGCCAACAATCCGGTAGGGCAGCTGGTCAGGAATAAAAACAATGGTTACCAGGATCTTCGCTTGTTCGGTAATGCCTATGCAGAAGTCGATATCATCAAAAACCTGACTGCGAAAACCAGTTTTGGCGTCGACCTGACGGCCAATGCGGGCAAGTATTATACGCCCGTCGAGATCGAGCTGGCGCATGGTACCAACGTGAACAGTCTGAGTGAAAACCGCAGTTACAGCTACTCCTGGACGTGGACCAACTCGCTTACTTATGACAAACATTTTGGCGAAAACCATCATTTGAATGTCTTCGCAGGTATTGAGTCGATTGATTCGTACGGTAACTTCTTGAATGCCTATCGCCAGGGTTATTTTGCTGATAATATCGATTTGAGATACATCGACGCGGGTAACCCGGCTACTTCAACCAATAGCGGCTATGCGTCTTCGATGTGGTCTTTATTCTCCTATTTCGGCCGGCTGGATTATGCTTTTCAGGACAAATACCTGGTGCAGGCTACCCTCCGCCGCGACGCTTCGTCACGTTTTCAGGCCGCTTCCAGGTATGCGACTTTCCCGGCAGCAAGCGTAGGCTGGCGTATTTCAAAAGAACCTTTCATGGCAGCAGCTACATTTATCACCGACCTGAAACTGCGTGCAGGCTGGGGACAGACCGGCAACCAGGAGATCGGGGATTTTAATGCCTATTCCACTTACCAGAGCAATCCAGGCAGCAGCGGGTATGGCATCGGCGGCAATCCGATCGGGTACGTGCAGGGTTTCGATCTCGGCAGGTTTGGTAACCCGAAAGCGAAGTGGGAGACAACCACCACCTGGAATTTTGGTATCGATGCCAATTTGTTCAAAGGTAAATTCGACCTCAGCCTGGATGTTTTCGATCGTCAGACGAAAGACCTGCTTTATACCAAAGCCTACGACCCGCGGCTCGGCGACGCTGCCATTCCCGCCCAGAACATCGCTTCTCTTGAAAATAAGGGGCTTGATTTGGGTTTAAATTATAATGATGCCGTCATGGATGGTGAACTCACTTACAGCATCGGCGTCAATTTCTCGACTTACCGCAACAAAATCATTGCATTGGACCCGCAAAACCCGAATGACTTCCTGCCTGGGTTTTCATTGCGGACCCCGCCTGTTACCCGCTCCATTGCCGGCCGACCGATTTCATCATTTTACGGATACATCATCGACGGTATCATGCAGAATGAAGAAGAAGTGCAGGCGCACGCCAAGTTTCCGGGTTACTACGATTCCAATATCTATATCAATGGCGTGCGGACGCAGGGGGTAGGTAAATTCAAATACCGCGACGTGAATGGCGACGGCGTGATCAACGCGCAGGACCAGACATACATCGGCAGTCCGCATCCTGATTTTACCTACGGGATCAATGCCAATGTGGGCTATAAAAACTTCGATCTGACCATTTTCGCGCAGGGTGTGCAGGGTAATCAGATATTCAATCACGTAAGGTACTGGACTGATTTCGAGGTATTTCAGGGAAACCGGTCTACCCGGATGCTGTACGAATCGTGGCGGCCCGATAACCCGAATGCAAAACTGCCGATCCTGGATGCCAACGATGCGCAAAGCGGCGAACCTTCGACTTACTTCGTCGAAAACGGCTCTTATCTGCGGTTTAAGAACATCCAGCTGGGTTATTCTTTGCCAAAATCGATGTTGAACAAAATCGGCGCGGACCAGCTGCGGCTTTATGTGCAGGGGCAGAACCTCTTCACTTTTACCAAATATTCGGGACTGGATCCGGAGATTAACCTGCGCAATTTTAACAGCGGTTCCGATCGCCAGATCGGCGTGGACGAGGGCGTGTATCCAACCCCGAAAGCGATTATCGTCGGACTTAGTCTTGGTTTTTAACATCGATCCATCATGAAAAAAATACTCATACTTGCTATCGTTATCCTGGCCTCTTCCTGCGGGGATAATTTTTTGGAAAAAAGACCTCAGGGACAATACAGTCCTGATATTATATTGACTACCGCCGGGATCGAAGGCGCATTGGTAGGCGCTTACGGGTTGCTTGACGGCATCGGTACGAGCGGTGTAACTACCTGGCACGGAGCAGTCTCCAACTGGATCTTCGGCAGTGTGGTTTCCGACGACGCCTACAAAGGTTCCGACGCAGGCGACCAGCCCGAGCAGACATTTTTGGAACGTTACGTGTGGCTTTCGACCAATACGCACATTTACGGCAAGTGGCGGACATTGTACGACGGCGTAGCCCGGGCAAACGATGTGCTAAAATCGCTCCCCAAAGTGACGGGACTCGATGACGCAAGAAAGCTGCAAATCCAGGCGGAAGCGCGTTTCCTGCGTGCGCATTATCATTTTGAGGCCAAAAAGATGTGGGGTAATATATCGTTTATCGACGATGCCACCTGGGATACCGAAAATCCTGAAAGTGTACAAATCCCGAATACCGAAGATGCGTGGCCTAAAATAGAAGCCGATTTTCAGTTTGCTGCGGAAAACCTTCCGGCTAATCAGGCCCAGCCCGGACGCCCTACGAAATGGGCTGCACTGGCATACCTTGGCAAATGTCATATGTACCAGGGTTTTCCAAAAGGAGTACCGAATGTAGCGCACCTGACTGCTGCCAAAGCGGCTTTGATCCAGGTTGTGAATAGCGGAAAATATAAACTGATGGACCATTTCCACGACAACTTCGCGGCCGAAACGCGCAACAATGCAGAGTCGGTTTTTGAAGTGCAATACAGCGTAACTGCCGCAGACGGATCGGGAGGTAACCAGGGTGACGAGCTTACTTATATGTATCCGAATGGTCCGGGTGGCTGCTGCGGGTTTTACCAGGGTTCACAAAATCTGGTCAATGCATTTAAAACAGATGCAAAGGGTTTGCCGCTGATCAAGACATTTAATGATACGGATGTGAAAAATGACGAGGGCTTGCTTTCTTCGGCACCATTCGAACCTTACACCGGCCCGCTGGATTCCCGGCTGGACTGGACGGTGGGCCGCAGGGGCATTCCTTATATTGACTGGGGCGTGCATCCGGGCCGTTTCTGGATCCGCGACCAATCTTACGCCGGGCCTTATTCTTCTAAAAAGCAGATTGTAAGTAAAGCGGAGTCGGGCAAAACGGGTAATCCACGCCAGAGCACCAATAATTATCGTTTAATGCGTTACGATCATGTTTTACTTTGGCTTGCCGAATGTGAAGTGGAGCTGGGTAACCTGGAAGAGGCCCGTAAATATGTGAACCAGATTCGCACCCGCGCCGCGCGTCCCGATGGTTTTGTGTTAACCGACGATGGAAAACCTGCCGCAAATTATGTCGTGGGATTGTATACCACGCCCTGGACAGACGCCGCCAGCGCCCGGGACGCGGTAAGATTTGAAACACGCCTGGAATTTGCAATGGAAGGCCACCGCTTTTTCGACCTCGTCCGCTGGGGGATCGCCGTGCCGGTTTTGAACGCATATCTGGACAAAGAAAAGAACAAGCGGACTTACCTCAGCGGGGCGAGAGTTGAGGAGAAACACCAGTATTATCCGATCCCGCAGCAGGCCATTGTATATAGTACAAAAGGAGGCCAGGCAAGTCTGGTACAAAACCCTGGTTATTAATGTCCTGAAAACCAATCCGCAGGCCGGTAACTTGGCGGATTGGTTTTTATCGGTTAACTTAGTATAACAATTGTTTTAAAAAGTTTGGAAAAACCGGGAAGTTCTCCCGAAGGAATAGCCTACAACATTCACCATTCATGCCTAAATCCCTTTTGAAATACAGTCTGATCATCCCGGTAGCGGGGTTGTTTTTCGCTTCCTGTGACAAGAAGGTTGACTTACCCGACGACGTGGCGCAGGAAATGTCCCTGCTCGTGCAGCCCGTCGACTATACTTATGATGTGAAGCCGATTTTGTCGGACAGATGTTTTGCCTGCCACGGCCCCGATGCGAACCATCAGAAGGGTGACCTGCGGCTGGATGTAGCAGAGGTAGCTTACAAAAAAGAAGCGGAAAGCGGATTAAAAGCGATCAATCCGGGCAAGCCGGGCAGCAGCGAGCTCGTGCAGCGCATTCTTTCAAAAGATCCTGAAATCCTTATGCCGACACCCGAATCGCACCTTTCACTGACAGCAAGAGAAAAGGCGATCCTGATCAAATGGGTGGAAGAAGGCGCGGAATACAAGCCGCACTGGGCATTTACCAAAGTGGAAAAACCAAAAGTGCCGGCTGTTAAAAACAAAAAATTCGTTAAGAACGATATTGATAATTTTATCCTTAAAAAGCTGGAAGACAAAGGGATGATCCCGGCGAGAGAGGCGGATAAGACCACATTACTCCGCCGCGTTTACCTCGACCTCACCGGTCTGCCGCCAACGCCTGAGGAGGTGACAGCTTATATCAATGACAAATCACCGAATGCTTACGAGAAAGTAGTCGATAAGCTGCTGGCCTCCCCGCATTATGGCGAGCACATGGCCGTCCCCTGGCTCGACGCCGCTCGGTATGCGGATACGCACGGATATCAGGACGACGGTCTGCGCACTGCCTGGCCTTTCCGCGATTGGGTGATCAAGTCATTCAATCAAAACCAGCCTTACGATCAGTTTGTAACCTGGCAGCTCGCCGGGGATATGCTCCCGAATCCAACCCGCGACCAGCTGGTAGCGACCGGTTTTAACCGCATGCACCAGCAAAGTCAGGAAGGCGGTATTGTGCCGGAGGAATACCGCGTGGCTTACGTGGCGGACCGGACGGATACTTTTGGCAAAACATTCCTCGGTATTACGGTGGAATGTGCGCGCTGCCACGACCATAAATATGATCCGATCAGCCACAAAGACTATTATTCCCTTTATGCGTTCTTTAATAATAACAACGAAAACGGGCAGATACCCTACAACGGCGAAGCTAGCCCGGCGATCAGTTTGCCAAGCCCGGAGGCAGATGCCAAGCTGAAATTTATCCACCAAAATCTGTCCAAAGAAAAATCGCAGCTGACCGCTCACGCGAAAATCGCCGATCAGAATTTTCAGAATTGGCTGACAAAAGCGCGTGTGGAACATGAAAAAGCATTGATCCCTGAAAAGACAGACCTGGTAGGCCATTTTACATTCGACGAACCGCAGGGAAAGGAATTCCAGAACCTGGCCGATCCAAAGCATAAGGCAACTGCCGAAGGTGACGATAGTTTGTCCAATGTGGCTTCCAGAAATGGGAAGGTAGGTAAGGCAAGGTATATTTTTGGAGAAAATGCGGTTTCGTTCGGGGATAAATTTGCGTTTTTTGAGAGAAATCAACCTTTCAGCGTCAGCATCTGGCTGAACCTGCACGATCCAAGTGTGACAGGTTCCTTGTTTCATAAATCGAACGGGGTAATGAATGGTTACCGCGGCTGGAATGTGTTCCGCGAAGAAGATGGACGCATTAGATTGACAATGAGCCACGTATGGCCCCAGAACGCGATCGAAATCCAGACGGTTGATAAATTCCCGCTAAACAAATGGACGCAGATCGGGTTCTCTTATGATGGTTTGAGTAAAGCTGCGGGATTGAAATTATATGTCAACGGCCGCCCCGCGAAAGTGACGATCCACAATGATCAGTTGACTGAAAGTATACTTTACGGAAAGAACAAAACCAACTGGTATGTAGACCGGCTGAATATCGGTCGCCTTTCCGATCAGCGGACCAAAAACTTTGAGGTAGACGAATTTATAATTTACACCAAAGCATTGACGCCGCTGGAAATGCTGGGCATGTATAGTTTGAAAAATGAATTGGTAAACGCAATAAAAACGCCGGCGGCACAACTTAAACCCGAGCAACTGGCTGCATTAAAGGATTATTACCTCACTAATATCGATTCCGAGTATAAAAAACGGCTGGCCGACAGCAGGAAGCTGATCGGGGAGGAAACGGAGATTTTGGATAAAGAAATCGACGTCATGGTGATGCGGGAGCGGAAATATCCGCGCAAAACATTCATCCTCAATCGCGGTGCCTACGATGCGCCCGGTAAACCTGTAACCAGGGATACGCCGGACAGTTTCTTTAAAATTCCAAAAGATTTTCCGAGAAACAGGCTGGGACTGGCGAAGTGGCTGCTGCACGAGGATCATCCGTTATTCACGAGGGTGACGGTGAACCGGTTCTGGATGATGTATTTTGGGCAGGGACTTGTGGTTTCCAGCGATGATTTCGGGAACCAGGGCGAGTTGCCTACACACCCGGAACTGCTGGATTACCTGGCTGCTACCTTCCGGGAGTCAGGCTGGAACGTGAAGGCCATGCAAAAAATGATTGTAACCTCTGCGACTTACCGGCAGTCTTCGAAAGTCAATCCGAAATCGGGCGAAGCCGATCCGGAAAACAGGCTGTACGCACACGGTCCGAGCTACCGCATGAGCGCCGAGCAAATCCGCGATAATGCATTGGCTTCGAGTGGGTTATTGACCAGGTCAGTGGGCGGAAAAAGTGCCTATCCTTATCAGCCAGCCGGATTATGGGAGGCGCTGGCAACACGGAACGAGGTAACTTATAAACAACAACACGGAGACAGTCTTTACCGGAGGAGTCTTTATACGATCTGGAAAAGAAGTTCTCCACCGCCGATGATGCTGAACTTTGACGCAGCGGAAAGGCATTTCTGTGTCACCAAAAGGCAGAAAACAAGTACGCCGTTGCAGGCATTGGTCGTGATGAACGACCCGCAATTTGTAGAAGCGTCCCGGGTACTGGCACAACAGATGCTGAAAAAAGGGAAAACACCGGACGAGCAGATCGCTTATGCATTTACAGCCCTGACGGGCCGCCTGCCGGACGCGAAAGAGAAGCAGGTTTTGAAAGAATTGTATGAAGAAGAGTACGACGAGTTTCGAAAAAACCCTAAAAGAGCAAAGTCGATTCTGACGGCCGGGGAATATCCGGTTGATAAATCACTCGATCCAGCTCAGGTAGCTGCTGGTACGATCGTGGCCAGCACGGTAATGAATTTTGACGAATTTTTGATAAAGAGATAACAATCAGCAGCATGAGCTTATATAACGAACTTGAAAACCACGTCCACGAGCAATTGAGCAGAAGGAATTTCCTCTCAAAAACCAGTCTCGGGCTAGGTGCGGCGGCGATGGCCTCTTTGCTGAATGCCGATAATGGTATGGCCAAAAAGCCGGTTCAGGCAGCGGGCGAAGCGGCCGGTTTGCCACTTGGCCACCCGCATTTCGCTCCCAAGGCAAAACGGGTTATCTACCTGTTTCAAAGTGGCGCTCCCTCGCAGCTCGAACTTTTTGACTACAAGCCCAAGCTGGAAGAGATGTGGGGAAAGGATCTGCCCGAATCTGTCAGAAAAGGGCAGCGGCTTACCGGAATGACGGCTGGTCAAAGCAGCTTTCCGCTGGCGGCTTCGAAATACAAATTTGCTCGGCATGGTGAAAACGATATGATGATCAGTGAGTTAATGCCATACACTTCCAGCATTGTGAACGATGTCACTTTCATTCGTTCGATGTTTACGGAGGCTATTAACCACGATCCGGCGGTGACGTTTTTTCAGACTGGCAGCCAGCAGGGTGGCCGGCCTTCGTGGGGTTCCTGGATCAGTTATGGATTAGGGTCGGATAACAAGAATATGCCTTCGTTTGTGGTTTTATTGTCAAAAGGACGAGCAGGGGACCAGCCGCTTTATGCGAAGTTATGGAGCAATGGATTTTTGCCTTCTGTGCATCAGGGTGTCGTATTCCGTTCCGGTCCCGACCCGGTTTTTTACCTTAATAACCCGGAAGGAATTGACCGCTCCAGCCGCAGACGCATGCTGAATTCACTGGCCAAGCTGCAACAAGGACAATTTGAAAAAATCCTTGATCCGGAGATCAATTACCGTATGGCGCAGTACGAAATGGCGTACCGTATGCAAACCGCGGTGCCTGAAACGATGGATATCTCGAAGGAGCCTGAATATATCTTTGACTTGTACGGAGAGGAATCGCGCAAGCCGGGCACATTTGCTGCCAACTGCCTGCTCGCACGCAAGCTCATTGAAAAGGATGTGAAGTTCGTGCAGCTGTATCACCAGGGTTGGGACCAGCATGGCAATTTGCCAAACGATATTAAAACAATGGCAAAAAGCGTCGACCAGGCCTCCGCGGCTTTGATCACCGACTTAAAACAGCGCGGGTTACTCGACGAAACGCTGGTAGTTTGGGGAGGAGAATTCGGGCGCGGGGCTTATTCGCAGGGGAAATTGACCCGCGATAACTATGGTCGCGACCACCATCCGCGGAGCTTTACGATCTGGATGGCGGGTGCCGGCGTTAAAAAAGGATTCGTCTACGGCCAGACCGACGATTTTGGCTATAACGTTATCAAAGATCCCGTGCATGTGCATGATTTTCAGGCCACTGTAATGCATTTGATGGGTGTGGACCACGAGCAGCTGATATTCAAACACCAGGGCCGGAGATATCGCTTGACCGATGTGCACGGGAAAGTGGTGAAGCCCATCCTGGCATAGCTCCCAAACTAACTAAAAAAGCCCTGATTCACGCGAATCAGGACTTTTTTTCAAAATGGTGTATAGTCCTTGACATTTTCCCGCAGTTCGTTGAACATGCTGTTGAACTTGCCTCCTAGCTGCGTATTAAAAGCTTGCAGGTCTTTTTCTGATTTCAAAGGAAAGGGGCGGATCGGTGTGAATTTTCCATTGCCTACATCCAGCAACTCCACATTATGAATGGTCGCGCGGTACTTCCGGTTCGCACATTCAATCACCAGCGCGTATCTGAATTGGTATACGCCGCCTGACGAATTTTCTGAGCGGGGAATATTAATGCTGGTCAGCCCCTGCACGACCAGGTCGCCGGTTTCCTTGTCTGACACGAGTACTTTCCCGTCTGGGTGCGCCTGGGCTACCCAGAGTCTTGCGCGGCGAAAGAGGTCGATCTGAGCGACGCTGCCGCAATCAACTGTTTCTGTAAGAAAACTATTCTCGTTTTGAGGTGGAGAAAGAACCGGACTTGCCTGTGTGATCATAACAGAGAAACAGATAATGAAGAAGGATAGTTTTAACATTTTGAAGGCTTTTGAATATGTTTTGCAAATTTACAAATTAGCCTACCTAAGTGCAGTTGTGCAATTTGACTTATTTATCGGCCAGAAAGACGGTTTAAATGGTATAGGTTAATTAAAATGCAGCTAATCAACCAGTCGGTTAAAAGCTTTTAGTATTGAACACTTTTCCAAAACAATCTCAAAAGAAGCACTAAAATGCAGCAGGAAATCGCATTCAGAGAGGGCTATGAGCAGGTGAACGGCCTGAAAATGTACTACCAGATCCATGGTTCCGGCGACGTTCCGCTGGTGCTGGTGCACGGCGGCGGGTCGACTATTGAAACAACTTTCGGAAATATCATTCCATTTTTGGCGCAAAACAGGAAAGTGATCGGGGTAGATCTGCAGGCGCACGGACGCACCAGTGACCGGGAAGCTGGTGTTACCTTTGAACAGGACGCCGACGATGTAGTAAGCCTGCTTCAAAATTTGGGAATTGAGAAAGCCGATTTGCTAGGGTTCAGTAACGGCGGAAGCTCGGTGATGCAAATTGCAATCCGGCACCCGCATATGGTCCGTAAGTTGGTAGCTGTCGCCGCCTGCTGGAAAAGGGAGGGCCTGATCCCTGGTTTTTTTGAATTTATGGAAACTGCATCGCTCGATAAGATGCCCATGCCGCTGCAAACTGCATTTCTCGAAGTGGCAGAGAATAAAGAAGGCTTACAGGTGATGCATGATAAAGACCGTGACAGGATGCGCGCATTCACCGACTGGCCCGAAGACAAGATCCGATCCATACAAGCCCCCGCGCTGATCATTGCAGGGAACCAGGACGTAATTACGATCGACCATGCCGTGGAGACTGCGCAGCTCATTCCGCATGCCGAACTGGTGATCCTGCCCGGCATTCACGGGGCATGTCTGGGTGAAATATGTACCGCCAGGCCGGGAAGTAAAATGCCCGAATTCACAGCGCTGATAATCGGGGAGTTTCTGGATAAATGATGATATTTCTCATTTAACCGGGGCGTTTAACTCAGTTTTTTTGCCTGATTCCTGCGGTAGTTTTGGATGCAGATTGTTAAATCTAATCCAAACAGAATATGTCGCATACCTTCCATATTCCCGTCCTCGGCCTGGGATATTCCATTGATACTCCGGTTAAAGTTGCCCATTTTGGCATTTCCTCCGTCATTTCTATCGTCGATGATGAACTGATCGAGCGAATGCGGAAATACTATTATATGCTACTGGGCGAGCACTATCGTCCGATCGACAAAACCGGGGAAGATTATCGTGCAACCCGGATTACAGACTATCTCAACCTGATCAAACGCATTGCGGACCAGCGGTTTCAGGAACTGTGCAGCGCGCCTTTTGAAAATAATTCCGGAATTGACCGTTACTTTCAATTGCTTCCTGCGTCTTCTCCTCTGAAAGTTCAGTATGAAGAGCTTCTCCGGCTGTCGGGTACAATGCGGAGCGTGGCCGAGGCTGAGTTGCGGGCCAAACTCACACAGGGAGATATTGACGTCAATATCATGTCCAAGGTCGATAAGGTAAACCTGGATACTGACGGTGAAAGTCTGGGGGATATTTACACCGATGCGCTGGCTGCAATGCGCGGTTTTGCGAGAAGTAGCCTCCAATCGTCGCTGATTTTATCAGCCGGAATGAATCCGAGACTATACAGTTATCTTGAAAATTTCCCTGAATTTTTCCCTGACGCAAATGGTCAATTCAGAAAAAAGCTTACCCTGAAGGTGAGCGACTACCGTTCCGCGCTGATCCAGGCGAAGTTTCTGGCAAAAAAGGGAATCTGGGTTTCGGAATTCAGGATAGAATCAGGGTTGAATTGCGGCGGCCATGCTTTCGCGACGGAGGGTTATCTGCTAGGCCCGGTACTCGAAGAATTTAAGGTTAAACGGGAGGATATGCGGCGTGAGCTTTTTGAACTTTACCGGGAAGCAATACATATATGCGGCTACCAGATTTCAGTTATCCCGGACGTAAAAGTGACCGTTCAGGGTGGCATCGGTACAGCCGCTGAAAATGAATTTCTGATGAGGCATTACCAGCTCGACGCGACGGGCTGGGGGAGTCCGTTTCTGCTGGTGCCGGAGGTGACAAACGTGGATCAGGAAACTTTGGACGCACTCGCAACTTCGGAAAGCGACGATTACTATGTAAGCGACTCGTCGCCGCTGGGTGTTTTGTTCAACAACTTCAGAAGAAGCAGCGCCGAGAAGCAGAGACAGGAACGCATTGCGAAAGGAAGACCGGGAAGCCCCTGCCACAAACGTTATCTTGTTTCGGACACTACCTTTACAAAAGAGCCAATCTGCACGGCATCGCGGCAATTCCAGAATTTGAAGATCAAACAATTGCGGTCGCTCAATCCGTCAGATCTGAAAGAGCAAATTGAAAAGGTAACCGAAAAGTTGTGCCTCTGTGATGGATTGTCAACTGCCGCATTGCTGAAAAATAATCTGCTCAGTCCGCGTGAAAATAAAGCCGTAGCCATTTGCCCGGGGCCAAACCTTGCCTGGTTTTCGGGGGTACTGACGCTTAACGAATTAGTAGCGCACATTTACGGAAAAATTGACCTTCTATCGAAAAAGCCGCGCCCGCATATGTTCATCAATGAACTGCGTTTGTATGTTGATTATCTGAAAAAAGATATGGAAAGAAACGCAGGATCTGCGGATGCCAGAAAGGGGAAGTACTTTGTAAAATTCAAAGATCAGCTCTTGAATGGAATTGCTTATTACCGTGAACTGATCCCGTCATTAAATGAACCTGAGCCTAATAAAAAAGAAATGCTGGCTCAGTTGGCCAGCATTGAAAATGAGCTTGTTCCCGTCAGTTCCGCATCCGCAGCAGCTTGTCATATTCCAGTACTGTGATCAGGCTGCCCTTCATATCCACCAGCTTTTCTTCCTTGAAATCCGAAAGGGTACGGATCACGGTCTCAGTGGCCGTACCCACAATAGAAGCAATATCTTCGCGGGTAATCGACATCGAAAATGGCTTCGAGCGATCTTCCTGGTAACGCTGCACCAGCATTACCAGCGCTTGTGCCACCCTTTTTCTCACAGAATTATAGGCCAGTTGCAGCAACCGCTCTTCCCGGTCCTTTACTTCGTTCGAAAGCATCTTGATAAACTTGGAAGCTACTTCGCGATTGCCTTGCAATAGCTGAAAAAAATCGTCTTTGGGTATCATCGCTACTTCCGACTTTTCCAGCGCAATGGTCGATTCCTGGTAAGGTTCGCCTTGTAACAGATCGAGGTAGCCGAAAAAATCACCTTCTTTATAGAGATCGGTAATGTACTCTTTCCCGTGGTCGTTGGATTTGTAAGCTTTTACTTTCCCGTTTTGGAGGAAATAAACGTGGGACGGATAGCTGCCTTCCGTGTACACCGTTTCCTTCTTTTTTAAATGCTTTACTTTCTTATCCTCAGCGAGTTTGGCAAACAGATCAAAAGCTTTTGATTCTTCAATAAACCTGTCCAGCCCGTCTGCCGAGCGGTGGAACTGCTTTTTGAGGCGGTCGCTTTTTTTTAAGCGCATTTCCACGGCGTTCAGCAGTTCTACATCGTCGTAAGGTTTCGTCAGGTAATCGTCAGCGCCCATGGTCATACCTTTCCGGTAGTCGTCCTTTTCAGCTTTTGCAGTCAGGAAAACGAAAGGAATATGTGCAGTACGCTCGTCTTTTCCGAGCATATGCAGCACGCCGTAGCCGTCGAGCTCGGGCATCATAATGTCGCAGATAATCAGACTGGGCTGGTGCTGGGTAGCGAGCTGCACACCCTCCTTGCCGTTTTGAGCGGTAACTACCTCATAACTGGCCAATTCCAGAATTTCAGCCGTGTTTTCCCGCATTTCGGGATTGTCTTCAATTAATAATATCTTTTTGATTTCCAAGGGGATGAGTTTTTTAAATGTCTGTTTCTATGATCGGGCCGACGGGTGCATAATTGGGGAGGAAGAGGTTGAAGACAGTCCCTTTTCCGGTGTCACTGGTAAAGTCGACCTTGCCTCCCATCAGGTCCATATAATTTTGAACAATATTGAGCCCGAGTCCGGTACCCTGTGCATTTCCAGCATTCTGAGCCCTGAAAAACCGATCGAAAATGTGCAGCTGATCGGCTTGCGGGATACCGATTCCCTGGTCTTCCACCTGAATATGAATTGCCTTGCTTTCGGTTTTAATTCTCAGGAAAATAGATTTTCCCGGTTCCGAATATTTGATCGCATTGGAAAGCAGGTTGAAAAGTACATTGCGTAACAGTTGTTTATCCAGCCACACTTCCGGTTCACCCTCAAAACTGAAACGGATCTGCTGGTCTTCTTTGCACAAACCTTTGATCTCTTCGATCAGGTTACGGGCAAATTCTTGCAGGTTCGTTTGCACTGGAATGCTTTTTACCCTGCCTTCTTCCAGTTTTCCAATGGACAAAAAGTCGTTTAATATCTCGGTCAGGTTTGCGACTGTCGACTTAATACGCTGCACGTGTTTCTGCCGCTTTTCTTCGTCCTCCGTCTTTGGGTACCGGCCGATCAGCGATGCCGAGGACAATATGGTAGCGAGCGGTGTGCGGAACTCATGGGAAGCGATGGTTACAAACTGGCTTTTCATATTATTAAGCTCCCGTTCCTTTTTCAAAGCCCGGATCACCTCTTCCTGTGATTGCTCCACCCGCTGAATTGCCAAAGCAAGTTCGCGCGTGCGTTGCTCTACACGCTCTTCCAGCTCCGCATTGAGTTTTTGTATTTCAAGATTGGCCTCGATGATTCGGTTTTCCTGCTTTTTACGTTCGGTAATATCAATGACAAAACTGACCACAAACTCTCCGTCCGACGTTTTAAACGGGCTCAAACTCACTTCTACCGGAAATTCCGATCCATCCCGACGGCGGGCAAAAAGGTCCATCATGTGGCCCATACCACGCGCCCGGGGCATTTCGAGGTAAGTGTCTCGATAGCCTACGTGGTTTTTGGAATAGCGCTGCGGGATCAGCGTTTCGATCTTTTTGCCAATCAATTCCTGGTCGTGGTAACCAAAAAGCTCCCTGGCCTTGGGGTTCAACATTACAATGCTGGCGCTCTTGTCCACCACGACAATGCCTTCCGTCGCATGCTTGAACAGCGCGTCCAGCATTTCTATGTGCCGTGTCATCACCTGGGTATGGATTAAAATATCAGTATCAAACATACCAAGGTACTTGACTCGGGTGAACGGCGCAAGGAAGCGCCGGTTAAATAGTTTGACTAAAAAGGTTCGTTTGAGGCAAATCTGCCCACAATCTGGCGTCGAACGCCATACATATATTCCGGACAAAGGCCTTGCCTTTTTCCGTTACACGCAAACGAAAAGGTTCTGTCTCAATCAGTTCATCCGCTTCCAGTTCGGCCAGCCTTTCTACTGCCTGGTATACTTCGCCCGTTATTTCGGAAGTACTGGTCCAGGAGGTTTTAAACCCGGTCATCAAATGCAGGATATGCTTGCGGAGGATGAGGTCTTCGCGGCTCAGAACGTGTCCTTTGATGATCGGAAGCTCATTTGCAGCTACCCGCTTGTAGTAGTCTTCGGTCTTTTTCTCATTCTGCGCATATCCCCACCAGCAGTCGCTGATCGAAGAAGCGCCGAGGCCGATCAGGAGCTGCGTTTGGGTATCGGTGTAGCCCATAAAATTGCGGTGCAGGCGGTTTTCCTGCTGGGCAATGTACAATTCATCCGTTTCCAGCGCAAAGTGGTCCATGCCAATATCCTGGTAACCTGCGAGTTCCAATGCGTTTCTGCCAGTTTCGTAGATCGCCATTTTCTTTTCGGCATCCGGCAGATCGAGCTCCGTAAAGTTGCGCTGGCCGGGTTTGATCCAGGGAACGTGTGCGTAGCTGTAAAATGCGATGCGGTCGGGTTTGAGCTGAATCACACGCATCATCGTTTGCATCATCGAGCAAAGACGCTGCTCGGGAAGTCCATAAACAATATCATAATTGATTGAAGTGTAGCCCAGTTCCCGTGCTTTTTCGGTCAGGTGGCGGACCTGCTCGTAGGTTTGATGGCGGTTGATCACGGCGAGTACCAGCGGGTTAAAGTCCTGCACGCCAATGCTGATCCGCCTGAAACCGACATGAAACAGCGCAACCAGGTGTTCATCGGTAGTATTGCCCGGATGTGCCTCAAAACTGAAACTGGCTTTCGGGTGGACAACAGCTTTTTCGAGTAAACCCAGAATCAGTCTCGTCAGGTTTTTGGGATTGAAAAAGGTAGGTGTCCCGCCGCCCAGGTGCAGCTCGCGGATAACCGGGGCATTTTCACCAAACACGGAAAAGTACATTTCCCACTCTTTTAAAACCGCGTCGATGTACTTATTTTCGACCGCGTGGTTGATGGTGATCCGCGTGTTGCAGCCGCAGTAAGTACATAAGCTTTCGCAAAAAGGCAGGTGGACATAGAGGCTGATCCCTTCTTTGCAATTTGAAAATGAGAATGCATCATGCACCAATTCTTTCCATTTTGCTTCGCTGGGAGGTGTTTTTTGCCAATAAGGCACGGTGGGATAGCTGGTATATCTCGGCCCCGGGGTATTGTATTTAAATAACAAATCCTTGTCCATCTTCGTAGTTGAATGTAAATGATCTGGTACCAAAACTACCCGGTCGGGCATTTTCAAAACATGATGCAGGTCATGAAAAAAACATACTTTGATTGTTTGGCGACGCTATTTGCAAACCGTGACTGTTGAAGAACTGCCCACCCGACGCTGCGGTAACTCAACCCATATCCCGCGCGCGACCAGCCAGATCCCGGCCAAAGCCAGCACGAATGGCGTGAAATGATTGATCCTGGAACGCACCGCCGGGCTTATCTTTTGCCTTGCCAAACCCACCGCAAGCATTGCCGGGAATGTACCCAGTCCGAAGAGCAGCATATAAATGGCGCCACCGGCGGTTGAACCCGTCGCAACGGAACTCAGCAGCGCCATATATACCATTCCGCAGGGCAGTAATCCATTCAGAAAACCCAGTAATGCGGATTTGTCCAGCCTGCGGCTTTGCAGTAGCAGCGCCATTTTCTTTTTCAGAGTGCTGATCAATTTTACCCAAAAAACCGGTGGCTTCAGGTACCTGTTCAAGGAGCCCGGCCAGAAAACGTAGAACAACATTACGATTCCTGCCGCAATGGAAAGGTATTGCAGCAGCCCGATCCAGGCCAGGGATGCGCCAAGCGAGCCGACGAGCATCCCCAGTAAGGCATAACCACCTGCGCGGCCCAAATTGTAGGTCAGCAACCCGGCTGCCTGCCACACAAAGTTTCCCCGGTGAACGGGCATAGCGAGCGCGATCGGGCCGCACATGCCGATGCAATGCAGGCTGCTCACCAATCCCATTGTCAGGGCCAGCAGGGGCAGGGCGGTAGTCATTCTGGAGTATGGTTTTTAGTTTGTTCCAATGTCAGCACGCCCTCGTTCCAATAGGTTTCCGCGCCTGCCTGCCAGTCAAATTGCAGGGTGTATCTTCCTTCGGGAACGTTTTTAAGCGAAATAAGCTGCTTTTGTTCAGCCGCTTTAAGCTCAAATGTGCGGTCGTTTTGATTATTGGAGGGACAGTACAGTTTTAGTTTACCGGAAATTGAATTGTCAGTAAAGTTTTCAGGAAAATGAATGCGGATCTGGTCACCTGCGAGTTCCCAGGATAGCTGTTGGGGCAGTGACAATGCGCGCTGCGTTTTATCGATCTTTTCCTGAAATTTTAGTTCTTCATCATAATATTTATCCGTAGCCAAATCGATTTTTTGACTCGTGCTCATGCCTACCAGCGCGAGGATCATGATCACAAATCCAAGATAAACGGCGGCAATTCCCGCTCCCCAATTCATTTTTAACTTTTTCATATCCGTTTCGATTAATCCTGTGGTGCCATAAATGTGGTTTCAAAATCTTCCAGCAATGTATTTCCCTGGTATACAGAAAGTTTGATCACTGTTTTTCGGTTGGGTAATCTGTTCTTGGGAATTGTGACAAATATGGTCCCCTCCGCCATTCCTGCCGGCTGCATGGTGAGGTCGGGAGAGCCGGCGAAGAGTAATGTACCCGCCGGTGCGTTCAGGCGTATCGTCGGTGTGATCTTCCTGTTTGTTTTGTTGAAGATCTTGAAAGTGTATAAATTGCTGATTGTGTTGTCATTATTCTCCATATACCTGCTGCCCGGCGTGCGTAAAAAAGACGTTTGCGTATCGCTTCTGGTGGCGATCATACCAACCAGCCCGCCGCATAACAGCAGCAGGACCGCAGCATATCCCCAAACCCGCGGACCGAAAGATCTGCTGCTTTTTTGCTCAATATCATTTTCAGAAGTGTAGCGGATCAGCCCTTTTTTGAAATCGATTTTTTCCATGATCGCGTCGCAGGCGTCGATGCAGGCGGTACAATTCACGCATTCCATCTGATTACCGTTGCGGATATCGATCCCGGTGGGGCACACGGCCACGCACTGAAAACAGTCAATGCAATCGCCGTTTGTGCGGACTTCGTTTTTGTGAAGTTTCCCGCGCGTCTCGCCCCGCTCGTGATCGTAGGCGACTGTGATCGTATTCCGGTCGATCAAAACACTTTGCAATCGACCGTACGGGCACACTACCGTACAAGCTTTTTCGCGCAGCCACGCAAAATTGAAATAGAAGATGGCGGTGAATGCAACAATGCCTGAAAACAGCGGAATACGATCTTCCAGCGGCTCGCGCACGATCCTGGCCAATTCATCAACGCCTACCATATAAGAGAGGAGCAGATTGGCGATCAGGAATGAAACAGTAAGGAAAACGGTGTATTTCAATCCTTTTTTCAATATTTTTCCGGCAGTCCACGGCGCTTTATCCAGCAGCTTCTGTTTCCCTGCGTCACCCTCGATCACGTATTCAATTTTGCGAAAGACCATTTCCATAAACACCGTTTGCGGGCAGGCCCAGCCGCACCATAACCTTCCGAAAACGACCGTAAACAGGACGACCATCACCATGAACGTCAGCATGATCACCCCAAAAAGCCAGTAATCCTGCGGCCCGATGAACAGACCGAAAATGATAAACTTCCTTTCCAGTACATTCAGCAGCAGGATCGGCTGTCCGTCAATTTTGATAAAAGGCGTTGCAAACAAAATGCCGAGTACAGCCAGTGAGAATGCAACACGACGTGAATGCCACTTGCCGGTAGGTCTTTGCGGGTAGAGTTTGGCTTTGAGGTCTTGGCTGTTAGCTATTGGCTTTTGGCTGTTAGCTTTTAGCTGTTGGCTGTTAGCTATTAGCTCTTGGCCCTTGGCTGTTGGTTTGTGACCTTGCGGGTGATAGATGGGGGTGCTCATAGTGGTTTGGGGTTTGGCTATTACATGGTAGCTGCTGCCTGATAGCTAATAGCTAATAGCTAAAAGCTAAAAGCTAATTGCCAACAGCCAACAGCAATCAATTCTTCGCAACTTGATCCACATTCAGCAGCTCGCCTTGTGGCTCTTTCGGGCTCGCGGGCTTGGTGTCTTTCAGGGAAATGACGTAGCTGGCCACCTTTTGAATGTCGGTAGGAGAAAGTTGTTTTTCCCAGGAGATCATCCCTTTTTCGGGAACACCGTATTTGATCACTTTGAAAATATTCTGAATGCCCGCGCCGTGGAGCCAGTAATCGTCGGTGAGGTTGGGGCCAACTGTACCACCACCGTCGGCGCCGTGGCAGGCTGTGCATTTTTCCTGAAAAATCGTTTTCCCTTGGCCCAGTACTGCCGCTTCCGTGAGCAGCGTTACAGAGTTTTCGTCCAGACTAGCGCCTACCTTTTCCATATAAGCCTTTTTATCGACCTCCGCCTGCGCGATCTCATTTTCCAGCTCAGCGAGCTGCAAATCGCCAAATCCACCAAAATAATAGACTGAATAGCCGATCGCAATAATGATCGTCGTAATAAAAAGTGATTGTAACCAGGGCGGCATTCTATTATCGAGCTCCTGGATACCGTCGTAATCGTGACCGTCGATCAGGATCTTTTTTTCATCCTGCAAAGCGACACCAATGCCCCGGAATTTTTTCCACCAGCCGGCAAATGATGTGGCAGGCTTTCCGTTTTGAACCGCTGCTTTGTTCAACAGTTTCCATGCATTTGCCAGCAGGATCAACAGCTGGATAGAAACAAATGCCAGTCCCGCGAGTACCACATACAGGATCAGCTCCGTGCCGGTGACAGCGCGCACCTTTTCGGTTTCCTGTGCAAATGCCGGCAGCCCTGTGCAGCAAAAGAATGCAATTGAAAGGATCGTTTTCTTAACGATACCATCATTCAGCGGCAGGCTGCGCATTTTGTTCAAAGATTTCTTGTCAATGCGCAGCACATAAATCAGCAGCCCGACAAAAAATGCAAAAAATATGATCAGCGAGACAAGCGGGAAAATGCCTACTCCAGCGATCGTTTCGAGATAGGTTCGAAATTTCATAGTTCAATTGTGAATGACCGGGTCGCCGGTGCGATGAATGATTGAATGAGGGAGGGAAGGGAGGAAGGAGGAGGGAGAAGGGAGGAAGGAGAAGGGAGGAAGGAGAAGGGAGGAGGGAGGAGGGAGGAATTATCAACTAAACACCAATCCCAAACTACCCCGATCCACTCCGAACAACTTTAACCAATAACGACAACGCACTCCCCTTCCTCCATGTCGTCCCTTTCCTCCCGTTCCTGCTATTCCTTACGTGTAATATCCGTCCCCAACCTTTGCATATATGCGATCAATGCGATGATCTCCTTGTTATCGCTGGTTTTGATGCCGCTTTGTTTCAGGCTTTCCTGGATTTGCTTCGCTTGCCGGTGCAGGTCTGCATTCGCCTCGTTTTCAAATCCTTTTGCATAAGGAACACCGAGCTGCTGCATCGCGGTGATCTTCGATTTGGTGCTGCTGGTATCCAGGTCGTTTTCCAGCAACCAGCCATATCTCGGCATAATGGAACCCGGCGACATACTTGTGGGATCTTCCATGTGGTTATAGTGCCAGGAATCGGGATACTTTCCGCCAATCCGGTGCAGGTCGGGGCCGGTACGTTTGGAGCCCCATTGATGCGGGTAGTCATTAACGAACTCGCCGGATTTTGAATATTCCCCAAACCTTTCAATCTCGGAACGGAACGGGCGGATCATCTGCGTGTGACAAACATAGCAGCCTTCCCGTACGTAAATATCCCTTCCCTGCAATTCCAGCGGGGTGTAAGGCTTTACACTGGCGATCGTAGGCACATTGGATTTAATCAAAAACGTAGGTATCATTTCAATCATCCCGCCTATTGCGACGGCGATCAGGGAGAAAATAGTGAGCGCCATTGGTTTGCGTTCAAAAATGCGTCGGTGCCAGTATTCACTTTTCGGCGCGTGCCAGATCGCATTCAGCGGCATCGCTTTAGCCGTTTCCGTTTCCGAAAGATTTCCTTTCAGCGCCGTCATCCAGAGGTTGTAGATCATCACTACAAACCCGATGATATACAAGGTACCACCTACACTGCGGAGGAAATAGAGCGGTGCGAGCTGGGTGACCGTTTCCAGGAAGTTAGGATATTTGAGTAAACCTTCCTGTGTGAATTCCTTCCACATGGCGCTCTGTACCCAGCCAGCCCAGTACATCGGTACCGTATAGAAAATGATCCCGAGGGTACCGATCCAGAAGTGGAAATTGGCCGCTTTTTGAGAATATAGGGGCCTGTTGTAAAGGCGCGGGAACAGCCAGTAAAGGATACCGAAAGTCAGAAATCCGTTCCAGCCAAGTGCGCCTACGTGCACATGCGCCACGATCCAATCGGTGTAATGGGCGATCGCGTTGACGTTTTTTAAGGAAAGCATCGGGCCTTCGAAAGTAGCCATTCCATAAGCCGTGATCGCCACGACCATGAATTTTAGTACCACATCTTCCCTTACTTTATCCCAGGCACCGCGGAGCGTCATCAACCCGTTCATCATCCCGCCCCAGGAAGGCGCGATCAGCATGATTGAAAAAACGGTCCCGAGCGTTTGCGCCCATTCGGGCAATGCGGTGTAAAGCAAATGGTGCGGCCCTGCCCAGATGTACAGGAATATCAGCGCCCAGAAGTGGACAATAGAAAGTCTGTAAGAATAAATCGGTCTGTTCGCTGCTTTTGGCAAAAAGTAATACATCAATCCTAAATACGGCGTGGTCAGGAAAAACGCGACCGCATTGTGTCCGTACCACCATTGCACCAGCGCATCCTGCACACCTGCATACACAGAATAACTTTTGAAAAGCGAAATCGGCAAGGCAATACTGTTCACCACGTGCAGCATCGCGACGGTTACAAAAGAAGCGATATAGAACCAAACTGCTGCGTAAATATGCTCGGTGCGGCGGTTGATCGTGGTCATAACGAGATTAACCAGCGCGGAAACCCACACAACAGCTATCGCAATATCGAAAGGCCATTCCAGTTCGGCGTATTCTTTGGAAGTGGTAATACCCATCGGCAGCGTAATCGCCGCGCCGACGATGATCGCCTGCCACGCCCAGAAGTGGAAACGGCTCAGAACCGGGCTCCACATCGGCGTGCGCAATACGCGCGGGGCAGAGTAGTAAAGTCCTGTGAAAAAGCCGTTTCCGACAAATGCGAAGATCACCGCATTGGTATGCAGCGGGCGGATACGGCTGAACGTGAGAAACGGCAGGTCCATGTTCAGGTTGGGGAATACGAGCTGAAATGCTGCCAGCAGGCCGACCAGCATACCGATCAGGCCGAAAAGTATCGTAGCAAAGGCGAAATTCCGGACGATCCTGTTGTCGTACTGAAATTCGTCCAGTTCAACCTGGGCCAGGTCCGGGTGGGGAATGTTTGACATGATTTGGAAGGAATTGGTAGTAAAATGTTGTTCAGGTGATTCAGGTTTACGGATTTGCGTTTTCGGGATTATCATCCAGCAGGATCCGCACGGAAGGCGTGTAATCGTCGTCGAAATGCCCCTTCCGGACCGACCAGATAAAAGCGCCCAGAAAGCCCAGGGCGACGATTAAACTGGCAAAAATTAAAAGATATAAGGCGCTCATTTGGAAGCTGCTGAATGTATTAATGGGTCAAAACTACGGGCGTGACGTTTCGTAAACCCTGACTTTCAAACCCGCCTGTTCATGATCTTCGTCACTTTTCGGGTTGCGCTGTCCGCTGCAATATTGCTCGCGGCTGTGGTGAAGGCCACGATGGTAATGGAACTTAAAGGCATTAAAATTGCGGCGATAACGGGCGATAATGCGCCGGTTACAGCAAAGGAAAGTCCGGCGATATTGTACAGAAGCGAAATTGCAAAGCTCTGTTTAATAATCCGTTGTCCTGATTTCGCGAGCCGGATATAAGCAGGCAGCAGCGACAATTGTGCGCCCTCCACGATTGCATCGCAGGCAGGGGAAAAGTTGTTGATATCATCTGAAACCGCCAGTCCAACGTCGCTTTGCCGGAGTGCGCCGGCATCGTTCAATCCGTCGCCAACCATGAGTACATTCGCGCCCTGTTTTTGCAGATTGTGAATAAAATTGAGCTTCTCCTGCGGTTTTTGTTCAAAATGAATAGCACTGGCGTCTCCGAAAATACCGGTCAGGAATGCCTGGTCAGTTGGTTTGTCGCCGGAAAGGAGGAAGGTTTGAATGCCTGCCTTTTTCAATGCAGCAATCGTTTCCGCCAACTCCGCCCGGTACTTACTTTTGATCGTAAATTGACCGGTTACCTGCTCATTTATCGACACAAAAACCTCTGAATTACTGGTTGTTTCGCTTGCTTCCAAAGTAGCCCCGACCCAGCTTGCAGAACCGATCTTCACTTCTGTTTTTCCCCAGAGTGCGCGCATACCTTTGCCTGCCACTTCTGTAAAGCCCGTCAGTGTGCGGCGGCTTACTACAACTCCCGGTAAATGCCTGACGATCAGCCGGCTCAGCGGATGAGAAGACTGGACAGCCAGCGTTTTGATAATGGTCAGTTCATCAATATCCAGATCGCGGCCTGTGTAATTGATCACTGCGTCATCGGACAAGGTAATAGTCCCGGTTTTATCAAAAACAACCGTATCAATATGCGACAGTCGCTCAATCGTGTGGGCGTTTTTTGGATAAAAACGATTTTTACCAAAGAGACTTAAAAGGTTACCATTTGTAAAGGTAGACGAAAGCAGCAGCGCACAGGGACAGGCAACCAATAGGGTAGTGGTGAAAGCGAGAAATGCCGTTTCATGATTTTTGTATACGAAAAACCAGACAAGAAAAGTAACGACTGCGATAGCGAGGACAGTGAGGGAAAAGTAGCGGTTGATCCTCCCCGCCAGTGTTTGGTTCGGATCCTCTTTTTCTTTGCTAAATGCTTCATTATTCCATAGTTGCGTTAAATAGCTCTGTGATACTTTTTGTAAAACTTCCAGTTCAATTGCAGTTCCTTTTTGCTTGCCGCCTGCGTAAATCGTGTCCCCTTTGTTGCAGGTCACGGGCTCGGCTTCACCTGTAACAATGCTGTAATCGATCAAGGCCTTTGCGCTTTTCAAAACGGAATCAGCAGGGATCAGCTCTTCGTTCCGAACCAGAATGTGATCACCTTTATCCAGTTCGGTAATTGGCGTCCTGGTTTCTTCATTTGTATTTAAAACAGAAACTGCGACGGGGAAGTAGGATTTGTAATCGCGGTCGAAAGCAATTCCCGCATAAGTTTTATCCTGAAAATACCGCCCGATCAGCATGAAGAACACAGCTCCAGCAAATGAATCGAAATAGCCGGGACCTGTTTGAAAAATGAATTGATACAAACTGATCAGGAATACACAAAGCAATGCGAGGGCAATAGGTGCATCGATATTCAGGTAGCGCCCTTTCAGTGCCGACCATGCGGATTTGAAAAAATCAGCTGCACAATAAAAGAGTACCGGCAAGCTCAATGCCAGATTCAGCGAGCCAAACAGTAGCCGCAAATGCTGATCTGAACTGCTTTGACCCAAATGAAAATATTCCGGGAAGCTCAGCATCATGATGTTGCCGAATGCAAAACCTGCGATACCGATCTTATATATACGTACGCGGTTCCACTTCTGTTTTTGCTTTTCTTCCAGGTCGTCAAGGCTGAGGTAAGGTTCGTAACCGATGCGTGTAAGAAGCGTGGCAAGTGCGCTGAGCGAAATGCGGCTGGCTTCAAAAGTGATCCTTACCTTCTTTTCGGGGAAATTCACGACCGAGCTGCGCACGGCCGGATCGAGCCTGTACAAATGTTCGAGCAGCCAGATGCACGAGCTGCAATGCATTTTGGGCAGGTACCAGTTCACTGCGGTCAGCTTCCCGTCTGTGAATTCGATGAGCTTCGAGGAAACTTCCGGGAGGTCGAGGTGGTCAAATTTCCCGTTGTAGAAACCCGGATCCGGCGAAATGCCCTGCGCGCCGCCGATCGTGTAATAGCGACATAAGTCGCTCTCCTTCAACAGGTCATAAACCAGTACGCAGCCTTCGCAGCAGAAAGTATGATCGTCATTGTGAATTACTTCATGCTTACATTCCTCACCGCAATGGTAGCAGGTATGTGAAGTTTGGGTATCTATTTTGGAAAATAAAAAGGTGCTCATCGTCAGAAACTGTTATTCCTTCCTCAAAATTGGTGCGATGAGAGAGGATAACGGATGAGTTGGGTAAGGTAGAAAAATGACTTTTGTCAGAAATCATTTCAGCGGGCAATTAATTTGGCAAAAAAATGCCTAATATCATGTTTCCAGCAGACATTCTGAAACGTTCCCAGACAAGAAAATGAAAACGAAACTGACACTATTATTACTGCTCACGGTGACCATTTGCCGGGCGCAACTGCCCGCTGCGGATGCTTTGAAAACGTCCAAAGGACCATTGAATATCCAGCCGCTCAACCATGCAACGATGGCGCTTACCTGGAACGGGAGAACGATTTACGCAGACCCTTACGGTGGTGCGAAAACGTTTCAGGGCATTGCAGCCCCAGACCTGATCCTGATCACCGACATTCACGGCGACCATTTTGATGCTGCTACACTGGGCGAGCTGGATCTTGGAAAAGCGATTATTGTAGCCCCGCCGGCGGTTATTGAAAAAATGTCTGATAAAATGAAGGAAAAAGCCGTACCGGTCGCAAACGGTCAAACTATCAGCAAACTGGATATTTCGATCACAGCTATACCGATGTACAACCTGCCCGAATCGGCGGAATCGCGGCATCCGAAGGGAAGGGGGAATGGGTATGTGCTGAAATTCGGTGACAAAAGCGTGTATATCAGCGGCGACACCTCGGGTATTCCTGAAATGCGGGCGCTAAAAAATATCGATGCCGCATTCGTTTGCATGAATTTGCCGTATACCATGGATATCAAGGAAGCTTCTTCGGCTGTACTCGATTTCAAACCAAAGATCGTTTATCCTTATCACTACCGCGGCCAGAACGGACTGAGCGATACTGAGGCATTCAAAAAAATAGTGAATGAAGGCGATAAGGCGATCGATGTGCGGCTGAGGGATTGGTATTCTATTAAATAGTGGATGAGGCGTAGTGTTTGCTTCGCGTCTCCTCAATTATTTCTGATCCCGGCTAACTAAAACGGCCTCCCTGGTTTCAGGAAGGCCGTTTTAGTTAGCCGGACGTTTTTTACTTCCGCTGTAAAACCTGCGGCAGGCCGGTTTTTCTGGTGGAGGCTGCTGCGGCATTGATACCCAGATTTTTCATAATATCAGAGGTCAGGTTGTTCGTGGAATCTTTTGCGTAAAGCACAACCGGCCAGATATCGCCGCCATTCGGGTTCAGGTCCATTCGCAGCAGGAATGCATACCCGTTTTGTCTGCCTGCGAAAACGATCGCCTCGTTCACTTTTTGTTTAATCGGTTCAAATTTTTTGGAATAGTATGACCGAAGCTCGTTCATCGAGCTGGCTTCGAAATCTTCATACGACTTTTTCAGATTTTCCAGTTCCAAAGCCTTGTCGCGCAGGATCGCCTGGTCTGCGCTGGATGAGGCCAGCTTTTCCAATGCGTCAGATTTAACTTTGAATTCGTCATACTTACTTTTCAGGATCTTGTCGTATTGTTCCCCTTTCACCACGATTTCCTGGTTCAGTTTTTTGAATTCGGGCATGTTTTCAAGAATGTGCTGCTGGTCAACGTAACCTATTTTCTGGTCATTGGTCTGCCCGAAGGCGTTCGTGATACAAAAAAACAGACAGGCGGAAAGTACAGTTAATGCTTTCATTATGATTGCGTTGTTTGGTAAAAGTTAGAACATACAGCAATAACGGTATTTTTAGTTATGGTATTGGGTTAAAAAATGTTAAAATCTCCCAGGCTGATTTTTACCTGATTTTCCCAACTAAAATCGGCGGATTCGTGTTGAAATGAGTATCGAACTCCGTTACTCATGATGAAATCTTACTGGCCTGAAAAGCACACCACCCCGGTTTTAAAGAAAAACCAACCCGACGATTCTTATAAATTCCAACCGTTGCCCAGTCCTGTGGGCGAATATCCTTACCACCTTCCGCTCAAAAATGTATTACCAGAGGTGGATCCCGATAAACTTGTTTTTCACATGCTGGGAGACACCGGCAGTGTCTACAACCCTGATTTTCAGAAGCTGGTTGTTGCCGAGATGGTCAAGCAGTATGAGGCTCAGGACGATACCGAAGACAAGCCGCGGTTCCTGTATCATTTGGGGGACATTGTTTACAATTTTGGGGAAGCGAGCCAGTATCACCGGCAGTTTTTTGAGCCTTTTCAGAAATATCCCGGTCCTATTTTCGCGATTCCGGGAAACCATGACAGTGATGTAAATCCTTATGGGAGAACTCCTTATAAGAGCCTGGAGCCATTTTCAGCAGTGTTCTGCACGGCTGAATCACAAACGGTTGCATTCAGTAATAACGCAGTACGGAAGAGTATGGTGCAGCCCAATGTGTACTGGACGCTGGTAACACCCCTGGCGAATATCATCGGCATGTATGGAAACGTGACGAAATTCGGCCTGATCACACCCGAACAGCGAAGCTGGCTGATTGACGAGCTGAAAGCTGCGGACCGGCAGCGGCCTGACAAGGCGATCATTTTGTGCATTCACCACGCGCCCTATTCAGCGGATGTCAACCACGGATCAAGCCTATATATGATCGATTTTCTGGATAAGGCATTTGAAGAAGCAGGTGTACGTCCCGACGTGGTTTTCAGCGGGCACGTCCACAATTACCAGCGGTTTTCCAAAACGTACCCCGACGGCAGGAATGTCCCGTTTGTAGTGGCAGGGGGTGGCGGTTATGATGAGCTGCATCCGGTAGCTACTACATTTGACCCGCGGTTTACATCAGAAAATGCACTATTTGACGGAGTAACCCTGGAAAATCACTGTGACACCAAGCACGGTTTTCTCAAAGTGACAGTTGAGAAAAAGGAACGTGGTATAGAGATCAGGGCGGGGTTTTACACGTTGCCTCACGAAAAGCGCAGCAGGCCGGGTATTAACGCCGACCTGGCTGATCACTTTTCCCTGATGGTATGAGTTTACGATTTATTGCTGGAACTTGATTTTAGTGACCGACATCAAAGGTTCGATCGCCTGTGCATTGTCATTTTTAAATACAAAATACAGGTCGTGTTTGCCTTTGGTCGGCTCGATTTTCACAACTACCGGCTTGCGAACCGGGCGCGTGAAAGTCTTCGGTTTTTCACCAGGTTGCAGGTTTTTATTTTGGTTTTCGAGATCGGCCATGATTTTCGCCATATTCAGTTCGGGCGCAACTTCCACCTCCTCTTTGCCAAGCAAAGTACCGGTTGGGCTGTCGAGCCTTACTTCAATGGTCCCACCAACGGCGCCCTCCCGTTTCTGAGCCGCAGCCGCAAATTCAAGCTTATCGATTCCGGTGAGGTCGATTTCCTTGAAAGTCATGAAACTGTTGGCAAAAGCCATCGCCAGAAACCCTGCGCCCTGGGAACCAATCGCTTTCATTTCCGCTCCTTTCACTGTGGCTGCATCGGAAACGGTCAGCTCGGGATTTCTTAAAATGATCATTTCTTCCGTAGTCTGTGCCGGTACTGCCTTGCTGCCGCTTACAGCTCTGTCGGTAAATGCCGCCCGGATAAGCAGGGTACCTTTTCCATTGTCACGTGCGGGAATTTTGGGGGTGTATTCTCCTTTTACCGGTAACGTGCTCAAAGTTTTGTCGGTGCTGTTGAGGATGTATTTCACGATGACCTCTGCGTCGGCTACCGGCAAGGCAGGGTGGGCGGCCATTGCTACTTCGCCCCAAACGCCGGAACCGCCTTCGAGTACTTTTTTCACAAGCATTTCGGTCACGCCCGGTTTGCCTTTGTATTTGTTCGAAATGTCAGCGAAGGAAGGGCCTATGGATTTGGTGTTTGGCTGATGGCATACTTTACAATCACTTTTGCCAATAAGTACCTGTGCCACTGCGAACTGCGTTGAGGCATCCACGCTCCGCTGGCCCTGGATTACCTCGGCATAATCAAATCCTTCGGATGCGTAATCGATGCTTACAGCTACCTGGTCAGGACTGATCTTGCCGTCGGAAAGGCTGCCGTCTTCCTTGTCGGCGACGTCGATGCTGTAAGGAATGGGTTTGCCTGCAAAGAAAAAGGTTTGGTTCCCTTCAATATTGACGGCTACTTTCGGTGGCTCGTTACCGGCAATGATTTTGAGAGATTGACTGTTACTCGCGCCTTTCGAATCTGTGACTACCAGATTTGCCGTATAAATTCCAGGTTTGTCAAAGCTTGCAGTCGCATGCTCGGTAGTGTAGGTCTTTATCGTGCCACCCGGGCCCATTATTTTCCAGCTGTATTTCAATGGATCTCCGTCAAAATCCCTCGTTCCTTCGGCAGATAATTTGGCCTGGAAGGGCACGGTACCTCCCTTTTTATCCACCGATACCTGCACGACCGGCTTCCTGTTACCGCCATTGTATTCAATCCGGATCAGCCGGGAGTTGTCGCTCTTTTTAAACCAGTTACTGCCATATTCCAACACATACAGATCCCCGTTTGGCCCGAATTTGATATCGATCGGCTGCACCGGGTGATAGTTGGGCGCAACGCGTTCCATCGACAGATAGTCGCCTTTTGAATCCATAGAAATGGCCATAATCCAGCCGCGGGAGAAATCTGCGGCAATCCATTTACCCTCATAATAAGCTGGCCACGGTCGCTTTGGTGCTTTGAAGTCGGCCCGGTGATAAATCGGTCCGCCAGTAGCGCTGCGGGATCCCGAGCCTACCATCGGAAATTTTTCCGAAATCCCGTAAGGATAATAAATGAAGCTCGGCGCGGTCGGAAGTAGTTCCTGCAAACCGGTGTTATTGGGCGAGGTATTGATGAGATTTTTAGGGTCTTTCCGGGCTAGCGGCTTATTGGCCGCATAGTCGTAAACCGGGAATGCCTGATCATTTCCTACAAACCACGGCCATCCGAAGTTTCCGGGCTTGCGGGCCTGGTTCAGTTCGTCATAACCCATCGGGCCGATCTCTGAATCTTCGGCTGCATCCGGGCCTACTTCACCCCAGTACAAATAGCCTGTTTTGCTGTCAACAGAAATGCGCCAGGGGTTTCTGTGGCCCATGGAATAGATCTCCGGCCTCGTTTTTGCGGTTCCTTTCGGGTAAAGATTTCCTTCCGGAATGGTGTAGGTGCCGTCTGGCTCAGGATGGATTTTGAGGATTTTACCACGAAGATCGTTGGTATTGCCCGCGTGCCCCTGGTCATCCCAGCTGGCCCTGCCGGGGCGCTCGTCGGTCTGGGCCGCTTTCTGGTTTCCGGTATTGTTACCGACTGTCAGATAAAGGTTTCCTGCTTTGTCCCAGGTCATTCCGCCGCCGGTGTGGCAGCATACTTCGCGCTGGGTTTCTACCTCGAGTAACACTTTCTTGGAACGCTCTGCAAGCTGTTCATCTTTGATCTCCCAACGCGCAAGAATATGCTTTTTCTCGGTAGGATGGGCGTAGTAGAGGTAAATCCAGTGGTTTTTTGCATAATTAGGGTCCAATGTCAGCCCCATCAATCCTTCTTCCGCCTCGCGGCTAACACCCTCTGCGCTGGTATATTTGGTATTCACCGGTATGGTCGCGATCAGGTCGGTAGACTTGGTTGCCGGGTTATATCTTTTCAGTGCCCCTTTTCGCTCCGCAATAAACACGGAACCGTCCGGAAGTACTTCGAAAACCATCGGTTCGTCGAGATTATCCGAAACTACAATAGGAGTAAAGCGGCTGTCGTCGGGTTTTGTAGGTTGGTCTCGCTGCGTAAATGCTGCCATTCCAAGCAGGGCTATTACTTTACAGGTATTCTTAAAAAGCCGTGTTGAGCCGGCATGGAACAAGGAAAGTTTTGTCATATTTCAGTAAAAAAGAGTATACTGGAAATATAGCAATATTTCGATAAAAAACTGGCGTCAACCTATTTCCCCATCCAATACTTAAAGTCACCCACTTTCTCGCGGCTTACCAGGGCTTCCTTGTTATGCCCGGGCCTTAGTGTGAGCGCTAGCCGGTTACCGAAATAAGGGTCGATTTTCTCCACTGCCTTGTGACTCACCATCATACTTCTGTTGATTCTGAAAAACCGCGATGGGTCAAGCGCTTCGGCAAGTTCGTCGAGCGTGTAATCTACGAGCATTTTCTGGTTGGTATCAGTCATGAAAAAGCTGTAACGGTCGTCGGTAAAGAAGTAGGCGATTTCGCTTACCTCGATCGAAAGCATCTTTTGGCCCTGTTTTACCAAAAACCGCTGCCTGTACTCCACTGCAGATGTCTGGCGGAAATCTTCCAGTAGCTTTTTGATTCCTGCCAGCGGGTCTACCTCAGGCTGGGTCCTCATTTTTTCGAATTTTTGGAGGCTTCTCTGCAAATCCTCGCGATGCACCGGTTTGAGCAGATAATCAATGCTGTTGAGCCTGAATGCCTGCAAAGCATATTCATCGTAAGAGGTCGTGAAGATAATCGTGCTGGTTACCTCTGTTTGATTGAATATTTCAAAGCTTTGACCATCAGATAGTTCTATATCCAAAAAAATCAGATCCGGGTCGGGTTTTTTTGCCTCCCGGTTAGTTTGGAGCCACTCAACGGTTTCCTGAATGCTGTCCGTAACCCCCGAGATCAAAAGGTGGGGGGCTGTTTCGGTGAGCAATTTTCTGAGCCTTCTTACGGACAGATCTTCGTCTTCTACTATTAATGCGTTCATTGATGTCTTTCAGGATATTAATGGCAATGTTACTGTAAAAAATTCATGGTTGCTGTCAATCACGGGTTCGGACAATTCCGGCTTATATGCATGGAGCAGGCGGTATTTGGTCATGATATTAACCAGTCCCACCCGCGTGGATTCGAAATTTTCTGTACCTGCGGTGATTGTTTTTTTCTGCAGATTATTCCGGACCATCAGTTGCCCTTCCTGGGTACTCAGGATAAAAATGGTCAGCGGCTTGCTTGCCCGGATTACATTATGCTTTACCGCATTTTCAACCAGCAACTGAAGGGTCATAGGAGGGATCCGGTGCTGGAGATAGCCGGCTTCGACATGAATGTAGAGCTTCATCCCTTCGCCGTACCTTGTTTTGAGGAGGTGCCCGTAGGATTCAATAAAAGAAAGCTCGCGTTGAAGCGTAGTGAGCTGCCCGAACGCATCGTCATCGCGTGATGCGTGGTTCGTTTGCAGCAGGTACCTGTACACCCGTGCCATCTCGTCTACAAACTCCTCCGCTTTCTCAGGGTCTTCGGCTATCAGTGTGGAAAGGGAGTTCAGTGTATTGAAAAGGAAATGCGGGCTGATCTGCGCTTTCAAACCTTCCAGCTGGCCGCTGACATTCTCCTTTATCAATCTCTCTTTATTTACTTCCTGCTGCTTCCAGTGACTGAGTGCGTAAAAAGACTCCTGGATTCCGATCACCAGAATGATCGCACCCAGGTTAAAGAAATAAACGACGAATACCGTGCTGATTGTGAGCGTTGAGCCGAATAGCCGGTATTTGAGGTAAATCGTCGCGACAATGGCGAGGAAAATCGCCGAAAATATTGCATGGCTGCCTATGGAGGCAAATAACCTTTTCACAGTATGGTCAAGCCCTGCATAATTTTTTGCAATGCGCGCCTGCACTTTCGACTGGATCGAGAAAGTCACCGTGAGAATGGCAAGATTGACCAGTGTGGCGCCGGTGAAAGTTTTCCAGTCGGCAAAAACGCCGGGGCCGATCATAAGATAATTGAAAAATAGCAGGAACACCGGCATGGTCAGCGCGTATGACCAGCGGCTCGACAAGCTGAATGCTTCTGCGAATTTTTCAAAAACTGATTTTTTCATGGTTGCCTGGCCAGCGTGTGACCGGGAAAAATCTAAATTTTATTTAACTCAAAAATAAGGTAAAGCCAAAGGACAATCAGATAAGACTTGCATCAATTGTTATTTTGAATGCATGAATTGTATTTGCGGCATTCAGGCATTGGCACGCGACGGCGCAGTCAGCAGCGGAAGAGAGACGGTGAAATGGTTTTCACTCTGCTCCATGCTGATCTGACGGTCGCTAACCGGCGCATATTTTGCTTTAAGCTCGGCAAATCCTGCCAGGCTGGTACCCATCGGACGAATTTTGGCCTGCACATTATTGCGCACACTGATCCTGTGACGCAGCACACTGATTTCAACAATAAGCGGTTTGGTTACTGACATGCTGTTGTGCCTGATTGCATTGTCGATCAGAATCTGCAGGGACAGCGGTGGTATGTGCAGATCGGCAGGAAGTTCGTCGGGTAGTAAAATAGACAGGCTTTGGCCATACCTGACGTCGAGCAGGCTACGGTAGGTTTTCATAAATCCGATCTCGGCATGGAGCGTTACCAGTTCTACTTTCGCTGCCTGCAAGGAATACCGGTATATTTTTGCCAGATCTTCCACGAAGTTCTCCGCTTTTTCCTGGTCTTCACCGATCAGTGATGATAATGTGTTAAGGCTGTTAAAAAGAAAATGAGGATTAACCTGTCCTTTCAAAGCATCAAACTGATGCTGTAATGCCAGACGTTCAAGCTTTTCACTTTCCGCCTGGTTTTTTTTCCATTGATCCAATGAATAAAAAAGCCCAAGCATTGCTACCAGGAACACATCAAAAAAAGCACCCAATGCCATGATCGGCCAGATGTTTTCCCAGGTAAATGCAACATGCAGGCCGGGCGTAATACTGTAAATCCACACATCTAAAACGGCCAGCAGCATTGTGATGCTGCCAACAATGAGTAACATCATAGTTAGCCGCCGGACAGTTTGATCAAATTGCGGGTAGCGCCTGATTATCCAGCGTACTGCGACAGTTAGTGTAATGATAGACAACCAGTAGAGGAGAAAAACGATTATTGTTGCAATAAAAAAAGTATTTGTGTCGATGAAATAAGAAGGGCCGATAAAATAGTAATTGCCTACCGCGAAAAGTACGGGCATCATGGTCAAATGGTACCACCATTCATATTTGGAAAAAAACTGCGGTTTCATGAAGTTCAGGTCGGGATTACGGAGATTTATTCAAAAATAAGAAACGGGAATAAATTACGCGGCACCCTGGAAAGTAAATCTGCTATTAATAATAATTACATTCATATATGGGCAGTCAAAGTGCAGGAATTCTGATGTACCGGAAAGCGCAGGAAGTGGAGGTATTGCTGGTCCATCCGGGCGGGCCGTTTTTTGCAAAAAAAGATTTGGGCAGCTGGTCTATTCCAAAAGGCGAATATGCGCCTGGGGAAGACCCGCTGACGGTTGCAAAAAGGGAGTTTCTGGAAGAAACGGGAAGCGAAATTACAGGAGATTTTATAGCATTGACCGCTATCAGGCAAAAGGGTGGAAAGGAAGTAAAGGCATGGGCCGTTGAAGGAAATATAGATGCACATCGTATTTTCAGCAATACCTTTGAAATAGAATGGCCGCCACGTTCGGGACGGCAACAAACTTTTCCCGAAGTAGATAAGGCGGGCTGGTTTTCACTTGAGGCGGCAAGGCAAAAAATGAATGAGAAGCAGGCCGCGTTCCTGGATGAGCTGGAATTGTTGCTGCAATAACCGGTAAAATGCGACAAGTAGAAACTTGAATTTTTCAACAGACGCAAGAATTAGAACTAGGCTCATTATTTGGAAGAAATAGAGTCTGCATTACTATTTGGCACCTGAATGTTTTCAAATTTTTATTGAAAAAGCAGTTACAAATCCGCCCGATTTTAACAGAACCGAAAAAAAATTGCGCTCATTTTACGGTAATTACTGATTGAAAATTCGTTATATTTTAATCTAATTCATGATTTTAAATTCATTACTCTCCTTTATTTAATATAAATATTGGTAAAGATTTTGATAAGAGCATATCCTTTCTATTTTTGCAGGTATACAATCAATAAGTAACCCATAAAAAATCAGAAATGAAAGCAAACACTATCAAGTTCTTTTCTCCGGAAGAGAATGTTCCTGTGACAAAAAAGGCGAAGGCGCAGAGTAAACCAACCGGCTATATTTCCGGCACCGGTAAGTTGGTGCTTCCTCCCAAAACATTGGAAGAGCTGGACATTGATCCGCTGGCAACGCGTTTTAGAATTGGAACTCAGGAAGGAAAGAGGACTTTGAAATATCTTTATTTGATTCCAAGCGCGGACGCAGAAGGTACTTTTGCAATGACCAAAAGCGGTCGCGGATTTTCGATTCCACTGGACGTAATTTTGAAGAAAGGCGGAGTGGATTTCGAAAAAACCAAATACACATTTGAGATTACCCTATTTAATTATCAGGAAGGGGTTGTAGGTTACGAGCTGGCAATTGCAAGCTCAGAACCGAAACCGGAATATACCGGCAAGCCGAGGGGCAGGAAACCAAAGAAAGACCTGATTGAAGGATAAGCATAAGGAGTTTCGGTAACGAAACTCCTTTTTTGTTTTGATCAGTTTTACCCATTTACAATGCACATGAATTTGAAAATTACCCTGTTTGTATTGCTGACAGGGGCTTCCTGTTCTGCCTTCGCACAATCGTCTCAATCAAAATCAATGGCCCGTCACTCCGATCAAGCGGAGCTGCGGCAAAATGCATACAGCCAGCTACCGCTCGGTGCGATCAAGCCTGCCGGTTGGTTGCGCGAAATGCTGATAAGGCAAAAAAATGGCGCCACAGGCAGTCTTGACAAGCTTTATCCGCTGGTAATGAATGAAAGAAACGGCTGGCTGGGCGGCGACGGAGATCAATGGGAGCGGGGGCCTTACTGGATCGACGGACTGTTGCCGCTCGCTTATATTTTGCAGGATTCCGGGCTGATCGCCAAGGCGAAACCCTGGGTGGAGTGGGCGATCAACAGTCAGCAGCCCGACGGATATTTCGGGCCCTTAAAAGATTATCCCGGCGAGCGCGGATTGCAGCGGGATAACAGTCGCGACTGGTGGCCGAAAATGGTGATGCTCAAAATTTTAAAGCAGTATTACAGCGCCACGGGCGATCAGCGGGTGATCAGCGTACTGACCAATTATTTCAGGTATCAGCTGAAAGAGCTCCCCAAAACTCCCCTCGATCACTGGACGTACTGGGCCAAATTCCGCGCCGGGGATAACCTGATGGTAGTCTACTGGCTTTACCGCATAACAGGAGACGCGTTCCTGCTTGAACTGGGCGACCTGCTGCACAAGCAAACTTTTGATTATTCAAATGCATTCCTGAATACCGATATGCTGTCGAGGCAAGGCAGTATCCATTGTGTGAATCTTGCGCAGGGAATTAAGGAACCTTTGATTTATTACCAGCACCATCCCGAGAAGCGGTTTGTAGATGCAGTAAAGAAGGGTTTCAGAGATCTGGATAAATACAACGGCATGGCCCACGGGCTTTACGGAGGTGACGAGGCCTTGCATGGAAATAATCCAACGCAGGGCTCAGAGTTATGCAGCGCCGTAGAAATGATGTTTTCACTCGAAAGTATGCTGGAAATCACCGGTGAGACGGAATTTGCCGACAGGCTCGAAAAGATTGCATTTAATGCATTACCGGCCCAAACGACGGATAACTATATGGAGCGGCAGTATTTTCAGCAGGCCAATCAGGTTATGGCAACGCGTCATGTCAGAAATTTTGCTGATAATCACGGCGGTACGGATGTTTGTTACGGCTTGCTTTCAGGTTATCCCTGCTGCACTTCCAATATGCACCAGGGCTGGCCGAAGTTTACACAAAACCTCTGGTATACCACAGCCGACAAGGGTCTCGCTGCATTGGTATACTCGCCCAGCGAGGTTACTGCTCTTGTAGCGGGAGATAAAAAAGTAACTTTAAAAGAGGAAACCAATTATCCTTTTGACGAATCGATCAGGTTTACGTTAAGTATGGATGACAAAAAGAACACCGTTATTTTTCCCCTGCATTTACGTATTCCATCCTGGTGCAGACAGGGAATTGTTAAAATAAACGGTAAGGAATTTCAGAAAGCGGATAGTGCGGCGATTGTAAAAATCAACCGCAACTGGAAATCGGGTGATGTGGTAGAGTTGACTTTGCCGATGCATATCTATCAAAACAAATGGCACGAAAACTCCATATCTGTCGAGCGGGGGCCGCTTACTTATGCACTCAAAATCGGTCAGGAAATGAAAAGGATCGAAAATAAAAAAGATCCTGTTGAATATGGCAGCTATTATTATGAAGTAAGACCTACTACTCCTTGGAATTACAGCCTGTTTCAAATCGCTGCCGATAAGATGGATCTGCATTTTCAGTTTGAAAAGAAATCGGCTACAACAAATTATCCCTGGAACCTGGAAAACGCACCGGTCATGATAAAAACGAAGGCTAGACGGATTCCGTCATGGGGCCTGTACAATGAAACGGCAGGCCAGGTACCATACAGTATGATTTACAATATGGAAGTATCAAAAGAGGAAGAAGAGGTGGTTTTAGTACCTTATGGTTGCACAAAACTCCGCATTTCGCAGTTTCCTGTCGTAGGAAGGAAGTGAATTTGAATTTGGCATAATTCTTATAGCTAGCATGCGCAATTACCATTTACTTCATCACCATGCTAACTGAATTATCCGAACCTACTATTACGCTGACAGCAACAGAGCAGGTTAACCTAAGTGTAAACGGAGCCCCAAAACAACTGGATTTGCTGCCGTGGGTGAGCCTGCTGGATGCGCTGCGAGATTATGCAGGGTTGACCGGAACAAAAAAGGGCTGCGACCACGGGCAATGCGGCGCTTGCACTGTGATCTGCGACGGAAAACGAATCCTGAGTTGTCTTACCCTGGCTGTCGCGAAAGACGGGTCCGAAATCACCACAATTGAAGGCGTAGCGCCTGAGGGTGGCTTGCATCCGCTGCAGAAGGCCTTTATCGAGCACGACGCATTTCAATGCGGCTACTGTACGCCCGGGCAGATTTGCAGCGCTATCGGTTTGATCCGGGAAGGAAAGGCCAAAAGCCGAACCGAGGTGAAGGAGCTGATGAGCGGTAATCTTTGCCGCTGCGGTGCGAATTCCAATATCATCGATGCGATTATGGAGGTTCAAAACCAGTCGGCGCATGAATAATTTCAGCTACAAAAGAGCAGGCAGCATCAGGGATGCGCTTGTTCAGGCAGGCACGGGCGAGCACACCAGTTATATTGCCGGCGGCACGAATCTGGTAGATCTGATGAAATACAATCTGACCCGGCCGGACCTGCTGATCGACCTCAATCGGGTTGACGATCATCATGCAATTTTTGAAACGCCCGAGGGAGGGCTAATGCTGGGCGCATTTGCGACAAATGCAGACACGGCCTGGCACCCGCTGGTGGAAGCACGTTATCCGCTGCTTTCCCGGGCGATCCTGGCCGGAGCCTCTGCCCAGATCAGGAATATGGCGACGAACGGCGGTAACCTGCTGCAACGTACGCGCTGCTATTATTTTTACGATGCAAATGTGCCATGCAACAAGCGTGAACCAGGCTCGGGCTGTTCGGCAATCGCGGGCTACAACCGCATTATGGCAATTTTAGGTGCGAGTGAAAGCTGCATTGCCGTGTTTCCTTCTGATATGTGCGTGGCATTAGCGGCATTGCGTGCGATGGTACATGTAGAGGGGCGAGAAGGCAGGCGCAGGATTGCGTTTGCTGATTTTCACAGGTTGCCGGAAGATACCCCTGAACTTGATAATAACCTGCTCCCCGGCGAAATCATCACCGGCATTGAGCTGCCGCCCAATGGGTTCGCAAACAACTATTCCTACCTCAAACTGCGCGATCGCAATTCCTACGCATTCGCGCTGGTATCTGTTGCTACCGGGTTGGAGCTCGAAGGCGATGTGATCCGCGAAGCAAGGATTGCGTTGGGCGGCGTAGCGCACAAGCCCTGGCGAGTATCCGGGGCAGAGGAGTTTTTAGCAGGTAAAACAGCTACGCCGGAAAACTTTGCCCACGCAGCTGATATAATTCTGCAGGGCGCAGCAGGGTACCAGCACAATGCATTCAAAATAGAACTGGCGAAAAGAGCGATTGTACGTAACAGTATGATGGCATTGAAACCGGAGACGCAATTGCCTGGCGCGCAGCCATCTGCTTAACACTTCATCGATCATGGAAACATACAAATCACAAATTGGCCAGCCGGTCAGTCGGCTGGAAGGGCATTCGAAAGTGACAGGGACAGCCAAATATTCGGGCGATTACCAGGTGCCCGGGCTGCTCTACGGATATGTGGTCAACAGCACGATTACAAAGGGAAAGATCACCCGGTTCGACACATCCCGCGCGAAAGCGCTGCCGGGTGTTGCGGAGGTCTTTACATTCGAAAACCGGCCGTCGCTGGCCTGGTTTGACCTGCAATATGCCGATATGGATGCCCCGCCCGGATCACCGTTCCGTCCTTTGCAGGATTCTGATATCCTTTATAATGGCCAACCGATCGGTCTGGTTGTGGCAGAAACTTTCGAGCTGGCACGCTTTGCGGTTACCCTGCTGGATATCGAATATGAGCAGGAACCTTTTGAAACCAATCTGAGAGGCGAACTATCAAAAGCCCGTTCACCGAAGGTCGGGCTGGCTACAATGCTTAAACCTTTACCACCGCGTCCCAAAGGTGATTTTGAAAAAGCATTTAATGCATCACCCAACCAGGTAACAGCCGAATTTTTTCACGGGACCGAGCACCATAACCCACTGGAACTGTTTGCAACTACTACTATTTATGAGGGAAATGGAAAGCTGACGATTTATGACAAAACCCAGGGGACGATTAACAGCCAGTTGTATGTGGCGAATATCTTCGGGCTCAAATATAAGGATGTGAGGGTCGTTTCGCCCTACGTCGGCGGCGCGTTCGGCTCAGCCTTGCGGCCTCAATATCAGCTGTTTTTGTCCGTTTTGGCGGCTTTGGAACTTAAAAAATCAGTCCTGGTGACGCTCGACAGAAGCCAGATGTTCACCTTTGGACACCGACCGCCGACGTTCCAGAAAACGAGTTTCAGTGCTGATAACAATGGAATTATTACCGGATTGAACCACGAGGCGATCAGTGAAACCTCACGGTTCGAAGATTATACCGAAGTAGTCGTAAACTGGTCGAATATGTTGTATCCGGCGGCCAATACGCTGATGAAATACAAATTGGTGGAACTGGACGTTTACAGTCCGCTGGACATGCGCGCGCCGGGCGGTGTCACCGGTATGCACGCCATTGAAAGCACGATCGACGAGCTGGCTTATCAATCAAAAATAGACCCGCTTCAATTCCGGCTCACCAATTATACCGAGATTGACGTCAGCCTGAACCGGCCTTACAGCAGCAAGGAGCTGCGGGAATGCTATCTGCAGGGGGCGGAAAAATTTGGCTGGAAGGAGCGGGATCCGGAACCGCGGAGTATGCGGCGCGGAAATAAGCTGGTAGGATACGGCATGGCGACAGGCATCTGGGAAGCCAATCAGCTGCCGGCAAAAGCAGAAGGTATCCTGACCGCTGATGGAAAATTGAAAATCAACAGCGCAGTCACCGACATTGGAACCGGCACGCTTACAGTCATGACGCAGATCGCCGCGGACGAACTTGGTCTACCGATAGAAGATGTGGAATTTGCTTATGGCGACAGTAAAAAGCCTTTTGCACCTATTCAGGGCGGTTCCTTTACGGTATCCACGGTTGGTTCAGCTATCAAAGCGGTTGGGGCCGCCATGCGGAAAAAACTGTTTTCAATTGCCAGGAAAATGAAGGGAAATGCATTTTCGGATGCGGACCTGCAAGATGTGGTATTCGAGCATGGTCGCCTGTTTCTTGGGAACAACCCCGCGCAATCAGTATCATTTTCGGCTATTATTGAAGCAAATGGAAATAAGCCGATCCGCATTTCAAAATTTTCAGTACCTTCTGTTTTGAAACTGAAAAAATATTCCAGGGCAGCGCACAGCGCCGTTTTTGTGGAGGTAGAAGTTGATGAAGAGCTTGGTGTTATCAATGTAACGAGGGCTGTAACGGCCGTGGCGGCGGGCAAAATTATTAATCCAAAAACGGGCAGAAGCCAGATCCTCGGCGGAATGGTTTGGGGAATCAGCAAGGCGTTGCGGGAAGAAACGATCCAGGATGATACGCTGGGCAAGTATATGAACCAGAACCTGGCGGAGTACCATCTTCCTGTTCACGCCGATATTCACGAGCTCGACGTGATCTTTGTAGATGAAAAAGATGCCATTGTGAATGAACTGGGGGCGAAGGGGATAGGGGAGATTGGTATCGTAGGTATGCCTCCCGCGATCACAAACGCGATCTTTCATGCGACCGGAAAACGTATTTACCAGTTACCGGTGCATTTTGATATGCTCTTATAAATTCATAAAATGCAGCAATACCGTTCATGAACATAGACTTTAATTTTCGCCTGCGGCAGGTGTTTTTCCTCCTTTTGGTTTTAGCGTTTGCTATTATCATATTCAAGCAACTTTTTATCTTTTTTCCCGGCTTTCTCGGCGCGCTTACGCTCTATATTCTTTGCCGAAAGTACTTTTTGCACCTCACGCTGAAAAGGAACTGGAACAAAAGCGCTACGGCGCTGCTTTTTATGGTGTTGTTTATGGCCTGCATTGTGGCGCCCGTTTATTTTTCATTGCAGATGGTTTATTCAAAGGTCCAGGTGATATTGAAGGAGCCGGAGCAGATCAATCAGGCGATGGAAGCGGTTTCGAAGCAGCTGACGACATGGACGGGACAGGACCTGCTAAACAAGCAAGCGATCGGAGACGTCGGAAAGAAAGTCGGGAGTTTCATTCCGGGCATGCTCAACAGCTCGGCGATGATGCTGGGAAACCTGCTTATGATCCTTTTTCTGGCCTATTTTATGTTTCTGAACGGACATACCGTTGAGGCGACGCTGAGAAAATTTATACCGCTTAAAGCGAGAAATATCGATCTTCTTGCCGATGAAACCGTCGGTATGGTACGGGCCAATGCAATCGGTATCCCGCTCGTCTCGCTTATTCAGGGAATTGTCGCTGTACTGGGATACTGGATTTTTGGGGTGAAGGATTTCGTACTGCTTGGCTTGATAACCGGCTTTTTTGCGTTTTTCCCCGTAATAGGTACTGCGCTGATCTGGCTTCCGATTGTGATATTTATGTTTTCAAAAGGCGATAATGGGAAAGCGATCGGTTTGGCGATCTATTGCCTGGTGGCGGTGGGCAATATCGATTATCTTGCACGGATAACGATCCTGAAAAAAATGGGGGACGTTCATCCCGTTACTACTATTCTCGGACTGATTGTCGGATTGCGCCTTTTCGGTTTCTGGGGATTTATTTTCGGACCACTGATGATCAGCCTTTTATTATTATTTATCAAAATATATAAAACCGAATTCGGCGAACCGCATACAGAAAAAAAAGCGGGTCATATTCAGTAATACAACCCGCTAAAATTACTACTATATTTCAGTGTCCTTTTTAGAGTCAATTTCATAGTCTGCAATATCTTTCTGACTTTCCGACCATTTATATACAATCTTTTTGAACCGAAGATCGTAAACAATTTCATGGATATTTTTCATGAAATCCTTTTGTGTTTTTTTAGGCTCGAACATTTGTCCGGTGAATGTGAGTATATCCTTTTTATCTCCCGAAAGCGAAATAGCAATGTGTTCCTGACCTAATACCTCTGTTTTGGACGCTACATATGCGTCACGGAGTCTCGGGAACTCCTTAGTCTGTACCTGTACAATCTTCTCTTCCAGTTCTTTACGCTGTCCATCGATCGTTTTATCATGGCTGTTTTTAACTTCATTATAAAGTGCGGTATTCGATTTGTGCCATGAAATCCGGGTTGCAATATCTGTCTCATCCTCGCCCGTATTCAATTTTTTGTCAATGTCGATGATCTTGTTTTTAATAAACAACGTCATGTTCCTGTTCGAAGCTGTGTCTACCGGTTCGGGTTTTAAGAAATGCATAGCAATGCCAACGGCAGCGCCGATCAATAGAATGTAAACGATGTATTTTCCTATTTTACTTTTCTTGTGATTATCGGGTTCCATTTGTTTTTTATTTGATGTTAAATGCCAATTGCCAGGTATTAGTTGTTACTTTTTTGCCGGCATTATATCAATGTTTCAAAAAATATGCCATCCGGATTCCGGAGCCTGTTTGGCGGGCGGAATAATGGTTTCACTGCATCAGAAATTACCGGCTGGAACAGATTTTTTCGACTGCCGGGTATTTTCTAATTAACACTCCATTCTGAACAATGAAACTTCAGCAATTTTATAACCAGGCTTACGCGTGGCTTTTGAGGACAGGCCCTTCTTTTTTACTCGGTATCGGCGTATTGATAATAGGCCTTTGGCTAATCAAAATCTTGTCCCGCTGGCTTACTAATCATTTATACAGACGGAAAATAGATCCCTCGCTGACACCCTTTCTGCTTAGCCTGAGCGTCACCACTTTACGTGTTTTGCTTGTGATTTCGGTTATGCAGATCATCGGTATACAGATGACCGTTTTCGCAGCGATTATCGGAGCGATCGGCGTTGCCGCTGGCCTGGCGCTTTCAGGCACATTGCAGAATTTCACCAGTGGGGTCCTGATCCTCATATTGAAACCGTTTCAGGTAGGGGACAATATCCTCGCACAGGGCCAGGAAGGAACGGTAAAGGCGATTAAAATTTTTTACACAATTGTGCAGACGTTCGATAATCGCACAGTGGTGATACCGAATAGTAAGCTGTCCAACGAGGTGATCATCAATATCAGCCGATCGGGCACGCGCCGGCTGGATGTGGAGATGAAATTTAATAATGTGATCGATTATCAAACTGTAAAAACAACCATCGAGCATGTGCTCAATGATGCCCAAAATGCCCTTAAAATCCCCGAAAGGCGCATTGGTATCTCCTCAATAGAAGCAGACGGATACAAGGTTATGGTGAATGTGTGGCTCGACGCGCACGGGTTTGTCGATACAAAAATGGAAATCCAGGAGAAACTGATGGAAGGCCTGCGGGCGTCCGGATTAAAGCTGCCCGGGCTCGCGTAACCGGAACAGTGCCTGATACGAAATTCTGAGTGTCGTATCAGGCGCTGGTAAATCAGGAGATTATCTTGCTAATGCCAGGTCAGGGCGTTCGAATACTTCATTCTCAGGGCGCGTTTCCACCCACCATATCTTTTCGCATTTGGGATCATAGTAGCGGGCCAGCTTCCCGGTAAACAATGCAATTTTTCTGATCTCATTCTTAGCCGGCATCAGATTGCTGCCTGCTCCGTACGTCTGCCTGAATCCGTCGAGGAAATAGGGTATGTTTTTCAGTTCGGCAAGGTCAAAATCGCCTATATCTTTCCATTCCACGTTATCGTGTAATAAAGCGGCCGGCGGAGGCGATTTGTAGAGGTCGAAAGTCAGGTATGAGATCTCCTTGCAAATGAATCCTCTACCTCCCCAAACCTTCCGCACTTTGTCGTCGCCGAGCATATACGGGTAGTTGGAAAAAGCTTCGTTAACCTCCTGATAGCTGGCCGGCTTTCCATCGAGGAACAATTTAGTCAAACCCTCGTATCCTATTAATTGCTTGCGACGGTCGAAATAGCCGTTCCTGAATTTGTTGATTACCTTTTTAGGATAAGGTACCTCTGCATGGAAATCCAGCTTCAAATTATGTTCTTCCAGGAATGGCGGTAGATGAGCCAGCAAATATTTTTTGAGCGCAGATCTCGTGTCCGGCCCATGATCCGAATTGAAAAAGTCCCGTTTACTTACGTGGTACATATCAAAATTTCCCCTTAGGTCATTCCGCATTGACTGTTGAAAAACAATACCAAAACCTCCGTAAAACAGGGTGTCAAAGACTGCGCCTTCGTAGAGCGAAAACGGACTGTAATCGCCTCCATCATAGCGAATTTCGTAGTGGGAACTCGGGTAACGGTAAATATGCCGTTTCGGATCTATCGGTTTGGTCGGCTTTCGCACAGGAAGTACTTCATAATAAAACCCATCCGCATCGGTTCTGATCTCTTTGATCTTTTTGCCTTCAAATGAAATAGCGAGTGGTAAGTTTTTCAATGGTTTACCGGTTTTCTGTTCGAGCAACATTCCCGCTGCGTAAATGTCCTTCTGCATAACCGCAGGCCCGCCATTTCTTTCAAACATGACGAAAACGTCGGTGTCAGGTTCCTTTTCAATATCATTTCTGAAAAACAGCAGTAACACGACCAGCAGCGGCAAGGCAAACAGAAAGCTGACCAGAAACAAACGGGAAGTCCTCTTTCTGTTCATCATCACAATCCGCTGTTTCAATGATGAGAAATTGAAGCGGTTGGCTATGCGAAACTCAGGTACGCCGGCCACTTTCAGCAGTAAATACTGGTAATCGCGCGGGTCGACTGCATGCTGCAATACCTGATCGTCGGCGATATACTCCAGATTCTGGCGGATCGCGTGGCGGATCATCCATGCAAACGGGTTGTACCAGTTGACTACACAAAGGATTTCGGCCCAGATCACATCCAGCGTATGCCGTTGCCGGACGTGGATATACTCATGCAGGATAATATCTTTGAGCTCATCTTCCCGGTGCATTTCGGGATTGTAGAAAATAGAGCGGCCGAAGGAAAACGGGCTGATATTTCTTTTCACATGGTAGATCCTGATATCGTCTTCGGATATCAACTCCGCCTTTTTCACGATCCTGCGATAGGAGTAAATGTGAAATGCCAGTCTTATCAACATGATGGCTGTTCCTACAGCGAGCACGGCGAGTATCCAGCTTTCCATTCCCGGTTGCTCATTCGGCATATTCCCGGTCGGGGAAATTGACGGCGACTGCATTTGTTGTATGCTGGGCAAGGCGCTGAGCATTTCCGAACTGCCCGATTCTGATATCGTAACAACTGTATTCCTGATATCTATAAAAGGTATCAGGAAACTGAGCGCCGAGTATATAAGCAAAAAGAACCGGTTCCAGGTATAGAATGTCAGCCGGCGCAGGAAAAGCTGGTAAAACAAACCGGTAAATGCCAGGCTTACAGCTAATTTGACAAGGTACGTGAGTAGAGGCGTCATAGCGGAAAGAGATTTTATGTTATTTTTTTCCTTCGATCAACCCGATAATTTCTTTGAGCTCGTCAGCTGATATTTTATTCTTTTCCACGAAAAAGCTAACCAGTTCTTTGTACGAATTTTCAAAATAATCCTTCACAACACTACCCATAAACTTCTGTTTATAAGCCTCTTCGCTGATTGCAGGTGCATACAGGTATGCATTGCCGATCAGCCGGCTCAGCAGATAGCCCTTTTTTTCAAGGTTTTTGACCGTGGAGGCCAGGGTGGTGTAGGGGGGCAACGGGGGGCTCATCACTGCCATGAAGGATTTAATGCTTCCCTCTCCGGTTTTCCAGACAGCCTGCATGGCGTCTTCCTCTTGCTGTGTTAATTTTTCCATCGTTACGAAATTTTCGTAAGTCTACGAATATTTCGTAACAAAGTAAACCGGGTAGAAATTTAATTTATGAAAAATATCAGGGGTTATCTGACCTAGGGGCGATAATTAATCCGCGTGCTGTCCTTTGTAGTACTGCACTTTTTTAAACATTTCGATCAGCGTGGTTACGCGCAGTTTCTCGAATATCCTGGCCTTGTAAGTGCTCACGGAGCTTTCTGTCAGATTCAGATGGATGGCGATTTCCTTCGTCCAGAACCCGCCGATCAGCATATCCATTACTTCGAGTTCACGTTGAGAAAGGTTTTCCAGTGGGTTTTCGGTGCCATTTTTTGTTTCCAGCGTATTTCTGAGTAGTTGTTGCTGGACGGCAGGACTCAGGTAATTACCGGAATTCAGCATAGACAGAATCGCTTTTTTGATGTCGTTTTGGGATGAGTTTTTTGAAAGAAAGCCATTTGCACCAGCCTTTATGTAATGTAACGCATAGATCTGTTCTTCAAGACTCGTAAAAACGAGGATCAGGACCTTCGGGCTTAGTTCACGGATCTTGGGTATCATGTTAAAACCTTCTCCGTCTGGAATGCTGATATCGAGCAGTATAAGATCAATAGGGTAGGCTCCGACAAGTATCATCGCTTCGCCGAGGGAACCAGCTTCGTGCACGGTAATCGGCTGCAACAAGTCGGTGATCAGGTATTTTGTAGCCAGCCTTACAATAGCATGGTCTTCAACCAGTAATATCTGCTTCATTTGTCACGAATAAAAAAGGGCCAGTCGGAGAGAAACAGGGAATAACTATCCGGACTGGAAAGCTACGTAGTATTTCTTCATAAACTACGTAATAATTAGTTAATATTTACCGCAATTATACAAATTATTTAATACCCTGAACGCAAAAGAGCGTTGCTCAGGCAACGCTCTTTAATCTTGAATACTTTGGGTTCTATTTGACCGGTTTTTTGAATATTGCGTTGTCCACAGGCGTATTCACGACAATTTTGCTGGTAACGAATGACATGGTACCCATCTGAGGATTTGAAATATCCATCGTATTCGGAAATTTTACGCCTTCCACCTCCTTGTAATCCGACAGATCGATCTCGCCTTCCTGGCCATTCATCGTAGTTTTGATCTTGGTAACAAGATAAGTATTGGCGTCAATGTATTCGTCCATAACTTGTCCGTCGGCGGTTGTCATTTTAAGGTGAAAAACATCTTTTTTATCCACCTGTTCTTTGCCGACCAGTTCTACCTTATGTCCTTTTTCTTTATAGTTAACCAATCCCCCGAAAGGATCGAGTGAGCTCAATTGCTGTTTTACAACGTCTGCCGGCATATCTTCCGGCTCGCCGGTGCCGCCCATCATGGTCGGACGGATCATCCAGCCTTTGGAGTCATCAACTACCTGGACCATGGAATTCCCCATAACAGTGGATTCATTTCGGAACGATTTCCCAACGACCAGTATCGTCTTGTTCGGAATTTCCATTCCCTGAACCGCCAGTGAACGATCTATAACCAGTGTGTTGATCGCTTTTATCTTGTCAATTCCGCCAAGAGCCGTAACATGCTTGTCGACGATCTCATCGACGGTCTGCGCAAAAGAGCCTGCCGAAAGTACGGTTGCGGCAATGGCCAGGAATAGTTTGTTAGTTTTCATATGAAAGTTATAAGTTAAAAAGGTTTGTAAAACAGATCGAAAGGAAAATTATCTCGGCGCTCCGCCAGCCGGAGCACCGCCCCCTGATTGGCCGCCACCGCTGCCTTCACTTTTCACATCATCATTGTTGACTGATTTCGCTTTCCGTTTAGGTGGGTCCATCGTCATCTTACCGATTTTGTAAGTGAAAGTCAGACGAACACCTCGGTTGTACATATAAATATCGTTTACCTGGTTGAACTGTATGGAATTAAGCTCGGTATGCATCCTGAAACGTTTGCTCAGGAAGTTTTCGGCGGCAAGGCCCACGCTTCCTTTTTTGTTGCCGAATTCCTTTTTTACACCCACTGTATAAAAACCGAACCCGCCCTGCATACCCTGCAACTGGACCTGGTTACCCTGCATAAACCCGAAAGCCTGCGCTCCCCAGCCATTTTTAAAGGTAGCCTGCGAAAACACACCGCCGCTGACGTTGTAACCGGTATTGGAAAGTTCAATTGGTTTACGATCCTGGCCCAGCGTCTGGCCGGTTAGCCTGGTATAAAATGCATTCAGGAATATCCCGAAGTTGATCTTGGAAGTAGCTGCAATATTGGCGAAAATGTTGGTCCCGTATGCGTGCTGCTTACCGATATTTTCGTAGGTGGTCACGATTGCACCGTCAAGGGTGTCGGAAGGCTGGCGTACCTGTGAAATGGCATTGTTGGTGATCCTGCCGAAGAAAGTGGCATTTACGAAAGTCTTTTTAATGTTTTTGGACAAGCCCACTTCAAAATTGTTGGTCAGCTCGGGGCGCAGTTCAGGGTTACCTATTGTGATATTCTGCGGGTTGGCCGAGTTAAAATTAGGGTTTAGCTGCTGCAATCCCGGCCGCTGGATCCTGCGGTTGTAAGCAAGTTTCACAGTAGTTCCCTTGAACGTTTTCGAAGCATTGAAGCTCGGTACCAGCACGCCGTAATTCCCGACACCAACCGTACCTTCATTTGTACTGGCGTCAATGAAAGTATGCTCGTACCGTGCGCCACCTTTAAATGTATAGCGGTTCTTTGTTGTATAAGTGTAAGATGTATACCCCGCCGCAATATTCTGCTGGTATTGAAGTTCGCCTGCCGGCTGGTCGGTCTCCGGCTTGAAATCACCGGCTGCTTCCGCTATCAAAAAGCTGTAATCGCTGTTTACCTGCCGGAAGATGCCTTTTGCACCAAATTCAAGTAATTGGTTCTTTTTAATAGGCGTCTGATAATCAGTCTGGAAAGTAAATTCCTGGTTCAGGTTTTTGTTAAGGTTGCGCTGGCGTTCCGACAGTTGGTTGTTACCATCTATGATATTGGCATCAAAATCATTGGTCAGATCGTTGCGGCTGTAAAGTGTCGAAATGCTCCATTCCTGCTGTGGTTTGAATGTGTGCAGGTAATCCAGGTTCACATCCACGGTTCCCGACAAATTTCTCGCATCCACGTCGCGGCGCGAATTTTCGTCGATGGAGCCGGTCTTGGACAGTCTCGTCATCAGGTCCTGCTGGTTACTGAAATTACGTACGCCGTATTTTACACCAGCTGTGAGACTTTGATTTTTAGCAATATCATAATCGAAACCCAGATTGTAATTACCGAACAAGCCGCGGCTGCTTCCATCTCCGGTCTGGCGCGTCACCGTTGTGATATTTTCGACGGTACTGGTTTGTTCCAGGGAAGTTTTAGTAATGGTATTATACATTCCCCGGCCAAATCCACCGATCGTGAACCCTGCCTTTCCCTTGCGGTAACCACCATTCAGCGAAAGCATGGATCCCCTGTTACCTACGCCCGCGTCTACATTCAGGTTCAACCCTTGCAGGCTGTTCTTTTTGGTGATGATGTTGATAATACCGCCCGATCCTTCCGCATCGTATTTTGCTGAGGGACTTGTGATTACCTCAACACTTTTGATCTGGTCTGCCGGGATTTGCTTCAACGCGTCGGCGACACTGTTGGCGATGATCGTGCTGGGTTTATTATTGATCAGGACACGGATATTCTGACTTCCCCTCAGGGAGACATTTCCATCGAGATCGACCGTAAGCAGGGGGACTTTACGCAAAATATCCGTTGCGTCGCCACCTTTTGCGGTAATATCCTTTTCCGCATTGTAAACGAGGCGGTCAACCTTTTCCTCGATCAACGCAGCCTGACCGGTGACCGTTACTTCGTTCAGCGTTTTGGTATTGGAGCTGAGCTTGATGGTGCCGAGATCAAGTTCCTGTCCTTTTGCAAGCTTGATGCCGGCAATCGTTTTTTCGCCATATCCTATAAAGGAAAGGAGCACTTTGTATTCGCCTTCCACGATTTTCGTAAGGCTGAATTTTCCTTTTTCGTCGGCTACCGTTCCGTCCACGGCCTGGTTGTTGGCTTTGTTGTAAAGTGCAATACTCACAAATTCGATGGGCTGGGAAGATGCGGAGTCTGCGACTGTTCCGCTGATCTTTGCTGATCCTTTGGGTGTCTGGTCTCCCGCTGTACCTGGTAATGCCTTTGCTTTTGGTGCCGCTGCACCCCCGACCGGAAATTGTGCAAAAGCTGGTGATTGAAGTGTAGCCAGTAACGTGGCGAATGCAAGGAGAAATTTCGTCATTTTCATGATATTGTTTTTAACAGCATAAAAATGCGACACGATTTACTGACCGGAATGTGATTTGTGATAAAGGCCAATTAAACGGGGATAAATGCAAGATATCCGCAGATGAAAGATATCTGCGAAAAAAGGTCTGCTGGTGCGCTGGCTGCCGGTTCAGTGGGGCAGGTCCCGGTAAGGAATCAGGATAATTCCCCTTTCTTTAACCGCAGCTTTGACTTTCTCGCTTGTGAAAACATCTGTCACCCCCTGGCGATCGACTGCGACATCTTCGTATCCGATATGGCTGATGGCTTGTAATTCAGCGTCGTTCAGGCCTGGATGATCTACGAAGAGATAGGTTTTGCCGGGTTGCAGTTTTCCCAGCATACTAATAAAGCTTTGTATTTTTTCTTCTGAGGTCTTTTTCGGACCATCATAAGTTGTGTAGGTCAGATCGGCAGGCTCGGGGTCGATCGGTATTTTGTATTCCTTTGCCAGGCGTCTGGTTAGCTCACGCACTTCGGGACTTAATCCGGTGCAGCCCATATGCGAAGATAAATGGCTGATTTTAGGAAGTTTGCGCAAAGCCATTTCAATCTGGGCGCGGAATTCCTTTTCAATATCAGCCAGTTTCCAGTCGTTTTCCTGGATGGATCCCTTCGGATAATTTTTATTGGGTCGCACCATTGGAAAGAAATAACCGTCGGCATCGCGGATACTCGGACAATCGGTAAGCGGCCTCCATTTTACGTGATCCCACTCACTTGTAATTGCCAGGTGAATGCCCACATCTATCCCAGGGTTTTCCTGTAACATTTTAACAGCTTCGGGAAACCAAGGAGAAGGAACAATGATTTCGATGGAGGTTTGAATACCTTCTTTCGAGCATTTGAGCAGGGCCAGATTGCCTGAATGCGAATAGCCCATGTCGTCTCCCCGAACGATCAACCGCGGCGCACTCTGCTGTGCATAGCTGCAGTTTATTACCAGGAGTAATAGGAATGGTAGAAATGTTTTTGTCATAAAATTTTGCGGCGGCTAAGTGACCTCAATATGGGTAAAAAAACCGGAATTGCGTGTTCTTGTTGCACGATTCTTATTGGCTAGACACTTTGTAAGCGATGCACATTCAAATCTTTGTATATATTTACGGTAGCGTACCCGTTTAGAATAAAATGTTGCGCTATCTATTCCTGACCGAACTTAATTTTGAAAGAAAAATCCTCACCATTCCTCAAATGGCTGGGCTCGCTGGGCCCTGGCATGATTACCGCTGCGCTCGTTTTCGGGCCAAGCAAGATGACGATCACTTCGAAACTCGGCGCCGTGTATGGTTACTCCATGTTATGGCTGGTGGTTGTGGCTATCTTTTTCATGGCTGTATTTACCGCTATGTCCACCAGGATTGGTGCAGCGACCAGCCAGTCTCTCCTCAGTTTGGTAAGGCAGAAATGGGGCCAGCCTGCTGCTCTGGCAATTGGAATCGGGGTATTTCTGGTGGCCGCTTCCTTTCAGGCAGGAAATTCGATTGGAGTCGGTATTGCTGTTGGTGAACTTTACCATACCTCGCCGGTTCCGTGGATCATCGTTTTTACATTGATAGGGATCAGTCTCCTGTTTTTCCGAAGCTTTTATAAGGTCCTCGAAAAAACAATGATCTTCCTGATCCTGATGATGGTACTGTGCTTCATCACCACCCTGTTTTGGTCGAAACCGGATGTGTCGGAAATTGCGAAAGGTTTTGCAGTACCTGTCATTCCGGAGGGGTCTCAGGGGCTTGTCATCGCTTTCGTAGCATCCTGCTTTTCTATCGTAGGTGCGCTGTATCAATCCTATTTAATACAGGAACGGATCAGGATCCGGCCGGAACTGCGCGGCCAGCGCAATGACAGTGTTACCGGTATTATCCTGCTAGGTGCACTTTGCAGCGTTGTCATCATTTGTGCAGCGGCGGTTTTAAATCCGAAAGGAATAACAGTGAATTCTGCTTCTGATATGGCCAAAGCGCTGGAACCTATTTTCGGCAGCAGTGCTTCGACCCTGTTCCTGGTGGGATTGTTTGGTGCGGCATTTTCATCGTTGATCGGCAATGCTTCGGTTGGAGGTACCCTGCTGGGAGATGCGCTTGGACTGGGCAGTAATTTTAGCTCAAAACCGGTTCGTTACCTCGTGGCCGTTGTGATGATCGTCGGTGCAGGAATTGCGGTCAGGTTCGGCAAGTTGCCTTTGGAGCTCATCGTATTCGCGCAGAGCGTCACGATTTTCGTTGTCCCGTTTATCGGGACGGCCCTATATATGGTCGCGAATGATCAAAAAATAATGGGCGATAAAGTGAACAGCCCCTTCGTGAAAGTAGTAGCCGGGATTGGTTTGCTGATCATTTTCGGGTTGGCTATCATCAATGTAAAAGAACTATTTCTCAATAATCCCTTATTTAAATAATGTCAGCAATTGAATCCCTGGAAGCAAAATGGCTTGCTCCTTCACAAGCACTAATTGAAGATGTAAAAAAGCTGGATGGCGATATTCTGATCCTTGGTGCGGGAGGTAAGATCGGGCCGAGTATTGCCAGGCTTACGAAGCAGGCTATCGACCTCGCCGGCACTGATAAGCGCGTAATAGCAGTTTCCCGGTTTCAGGAAGCCGGACTGGCAGCATCCCTGGAAAAGGATGGTATAGAAATAATAGCTGCCGATCTGCTGAACGATGCAGAGCTGCAAGACCTTCCGGAAGTTAAAAATGTACTCTACCTTGCAGGTACGAAGTTCGGTACTTCCGGGAATGAGCCTTACACATGGGCCATGAATGCCTACCTGCCCGGGCGGGTTGCGCAAAAGTTCGCGAAATCCAATATCGTCGTTTATTCTACCGGTAATGTTTATCCCTTTACACCAGTACTTTCCGGCGGCGCCACGGAAGCATTGCGGGCGGATCCGATCGGGGAATATGGACAGTCGTGCCTCGGCCGCGAGCGGATGTTCCAGCACTTTTCCTCGGTCTACGGTACTCCTTTGCTTATTTACAGATTGAATTATGCGATTGATTTCAGGTATGGTGTACTGCTTGAAATAGCGAAATCAGTGCTTGCGGGCAAACCGATCGACGTGAGTATGGGACACGTGAATGTGATCTGGCAGGGTGACGCCAACGAAATGGCGATCCGCTCGCTGCTGCATTGTGAGGCTCCTGCGAAATTATTGAACATTACAGGCCCTGAGACGGTGTCATTACGCTGGCTGGCAATGGAATTCGGACAGCTATTTGACAAAGTACCCGTTTTCGTCAACGAAGAACAGCCGACCGCATTGCTGAGTAATGCGGCCGAATCTTTCCGGTTGTTCGGCTATCCGCGAACCACATTGAAACAAATGATCGGTATCACTGCCGATTGGCTGAAAGAAGGCGGGGCAACCATTAACAAGCCGACGCATTTCCAGGAAAGGAAAGGCCAGTTTTAATCAAATAAAAGATCTCAAATCATGCTGAAAGAAGATATAAAAAGCCTTTTGCTGGAAGGAACAGCTATTCCTGCGCATCCGCTGGCGCTCAACAGTTTTCTGCAATTTGACGAAAACCGCCAGCGCGGCCTGACCAGGTATTACATGGAAAGCGGGGCCGGAGGTGTGGCGATCGGTGTGCATACGACCCAGTTCGAAATCCGCGATCCGGAGGTGAACCTGTTTGAAAAAGTACTGGAAGTCACCGCCGACGAAATTGCGAAAGCTAACCTTGCGCGACCATTTATCAAGGTTGCAGGAATATGCGGGCTGACTCCCCAGGCTTTGAAAGAAGCTGAAATTGCAAAAAAATATGGTTATGATCTGGGCCTGGTCAGTATGGCTGCATTCAGGAACGAGGCGGAAGAAGCAATTCTTGAACACATCAGGGCCGTGTCGGAAATTATTCCCGTGTTCGGTTTTTATTTGCAGGCAGCGATCGGCGGGCGGGTTTACAGTTTTGATTTCTGGTCGAAATTTGCGGAAATACCAAATGTTTGTGCCATTAAAGTGGCTGCGTTCAACAGATATCAGACGCTGGACGTCGTGCGGGCGGTTTGCCACTCGTCGCGCAGAGATGCAATTGCTTTATACACCGGGAATGACGACAATATTGTGGCAGACCTGTTGACGACTTTTCGGTTTAACGTCAATGGACAGCATGTCGAAAAGCGTTTTGTCGGAGGGTTACTGGGACATTGGGCTGTTTGGACCGGAAAGTCCGTTGAATTGTTGAAAAATATCAAAGCGACATTAGCCTCCCCCAATCCGGACCTGGCGCCCTGGCTGACCACGAATATTGAAGTGACGGACATGAATGCTGCCATTTTTGATCCTGCCAACAATTTTCACGGCTGCATCACCGGCGTACACGAAGTACTCCGCCGCAGGGGCTTGCTGGAAGGAATCCAGACCCTCAACCCGAAGGAAAGCCTCTCGCCGGGACAATCTGAGGAGATCACAAGGGTCATAGCAGCCTATGCGCATTTGGTGGATTAGTTAGAGATTGGGGCCAGCCTGCTTATTACGAGAACTAAACAGCTTTTCCGCGTATGCTCAAAATTTCCCTCAAAACCATCACCGCATTGGCCCTTTTGTTCGCATGCAGCGCTTCCGTGCGGGAGCAGGCGTGGCACGCGGTTGAAGCTTTTCCGAAGTTAAAATTCGAATCGCCGGTTGATCTTACGCATGCGAATGACGGCAGTAACCGGTTGTTTGTACTGGAACAGGAAGGCAGGGTCAGGGTGTTCGACAACAAAAGTGATGCAGCCGGCGCACAGGTATTCCTGGATATCAGAAAAAAAGTAAGCTTTGGCGGAGAAGCCGGTTTGCTGGGTATTGCTTTTCACCCCGATTTTAAGAAAAACGGCTATTTCTTCTTGAATTATACAAGTAAAGTTTCAGGCAAGCTGGAAACGATCGTGTCGCGTTTTCAGGTTAGCCAATCCAATCCGGATCAGGCAAATCCGAATAGTGAGGCGGTGCTTTTCCGTTTCGAGCAACCCTGGGATAATCATAACGGTGGCGCGGTGAAGTTTGGAAAAGACGGTTATTTGTACGTGTCGACCGGGGACGGTGGGTTTTGGGGCGATCCTAATAATAACGGACAAAATAAAGGCGCGTGGCTGGGAAAGATATTAAGAGTAGATGTGAATTCGACAGCAAAAGGACATTATGGAATTCCTGCCGATAATCCTTTCAGAGGAAATAAGGAAAGATTCAGGGAGGAAATCTATGCATACGGCCTGCGGAATCCCTGGCGCATCAGCTTTGACGATGAGACAAATACGCTTTGGGCAGGGGACGTCGGGCAAAACAAGAGAGAAGAGATTGATATCATCACAAAAGGTGGTAATTACGGCTGGCGCAGGAAAGAAAGCATTGATTGTTACAAGCCGGGCAAGGATTGTGACGAGGAAGGATTTATTGATCCGGTACTCGACCTGCCGCAGTCAAATGGAGAACATTCGGTCACCGGAGGCTTTGTTTACCGCGGAAAGCGACTTCCGGAATTGCAGGGTAAGTACATTTTTGCGGATTATGTGAGCGGGCGGGTATTTGCTTTGGAAACTCAAAATGGTAAACTGGTAAGAAATGCGGTCTTGCTGGAAAAGGTTTTCCAGGTTTCTGCATTTGGCGAAGATGCGGAAAAGGAGCTTTACCTGTGCAGCCACAGCAGTGGGAAGATCCTGAAACTCGTCAAAAAGTAACAGTACAATCAGGCATCTGAAAAAGTAAAAATTGCCGCCGTATCCTGGAAGCTAGGGTAGCAAAGCCCTGTTAGCCGCTTTTCTTTTTCGAATTAGAGAAACCATATGCCCGAAAATAATAACCATTTGATGACCAGGCGCGACTTTGCCAAAAGCGCAGCCACACTGGCAGTAGCCGGTGCCATACCGACTTCCGCAATGCAGTTCTCTGCCGACCAAAAGAACATGAAGAAAATCAAGATCAGCCGTGTAGATTCGAATTTCGAAAGAGAGCCATTAAATCCCTACCGGTTTAAAGGAAGCGCGATAACAGATAGCTGGCAGGCTATATCTATGCTGGAATCCGACTCGGGCATCAGAAAAATAGGCTTAGGGACACAGGGTGTTCTGTGGTCTGATTCAAAAGTATTTGCCGCCCATTCGGAAAGTGCCGGGAATGCATTGATGTACGCAATGAGTGAAAGAGCGCTCCAAATGTTAAAAGGGACCACATTTACGGATCCTGTAAGTTTGCTGGACGATATCCTGCCCGAAGTCCTGGCTTATGGGAAAAAAATAACCGGAAATCCCGACCTGCGTAAAACATTCGCTTTGAATGCACTCGTGAGCGTCGACAATGCAGCCTGGCTGCTGTATGCTCAGGAAAACGGCCTGAAACAATTCGACGAACTCGTGCCGGCAGCTTATAAACCGGGCTTGTCGTACAGGCACGAGAAAGTGGCGAGTATTCCTTCATTCAGCGTCGGAACTACCGCAGAAAGGATTAAGCAGGCTGCGGAGGAGGGGTACTTTATTATGAAGCTCAAAACGGGCGCAGCCGGTTCACAGCATGAAATGATCGAAAAAGATATTGCTTTCCTGACCGCGGTGCACAAGGCGATCGGTCATTTTGAAACGCCTTACACTAAAAACGGCAAAATTCCCTATTACTTTGACGCAAATGGCCGGTATGAGAAAAAGGAAACGCTGCTCCGTTTTCTGGACCATGCCAAGAAAATTGGTGCATTTGAACAGATTGCGGTGATTGAAGAGCCTTTTGAAGAAAGTAATGAGGCTTTTGTCGGTGATATTGGCGTTCGTGTCGCCGCTGATGAAAGTGCGCACACTGTTGAAGACGCAGCGAAAAGAATAGAACTCGGCTACACGGCCATTGCAGTAAAGGCAATTGCCAAAACACTCAGTATGACCATGAAAATTACCCAGCTGGCCTACGAGAAAAAGGTTCCCTGCTTTTGCGCAGACCTGACGGTGAGCCCGATATTGGTGGACTGGAACAAAAACGTCGCAGCACGTTTGCAGCCATTTCCGGGCATGACGGTCGGCTTACAGGAGACGAACGGGCATCAGTACTACAAGAATTGGGACAAACTGATGAGCTACCATCCGAAGGCAAACAGCAGCTGGACAAAGACACAGAAAGGTGTTTACCTTACCGACGCTTCATTTTATGCGGAGAGTGGCGGCATTCTCGCTCCCTCGGCTCACTATGAAGCATTGTTCCCGGCGAACGGATGAACCACCGCCCCCGGGATGTTACCTATAATGTTTGTTTCAATGTTTTGAAAATCTCCGAATGCGGTTGCTCGCCTTCGTAGGTTTTCACCAGGTTGCCAGCTTTGTTATAGATAGCAATGTATGGAAACGAGCGGATCTGGTAATAACGCTGAACCAGATAGGAAGTGCCTTCTGTTCCGACCTTGATATTGGGGTAACCAGCAAGATTGTATTGTTTTACAAACGGTTTCAGCATATCCATCGACTGAAAAGTGACCATTACCACCTGCTTGTTAGCCACCACACTGTAATTCTTTACCAGATCCTTCGTGAACTCCTGACAATGGTCGCAGTCCGGCGAAAAATAGATCAGGACTGTCGGGCCTTTTGCCAGCTGGCTGGAAGTATATTGCTGACCGTTGGTAAGCCTGATCTGGAATGGGGCAATTTTGTTGGGAATGGATTGCGCATAACCGGCCAACGAGAACGCAAGCATAATAAAGCTGAAAACTAATTTTTGGATCATTGTCTGGATTCTTTTGTAACAATCCGCAAGATATTAATCTTTTCAACTTCTAGCCTGCAACTTTTTCTGTTACTTTTTCAAGAATGTTTCGTAGCTGGTGCGCGTGCCTTTTGGAGTGACAAATCACGAAGTATATCCACTCGTACCGCGTAAACTCGCCGGCCTCCGGAAATGGAAATTCAGTACACAAGCGTGTCAGGTCCTCTGATTTGGCTATGGCAGTGATTGCGGCTCTTTCTGCTTTGAAATCGTTCGTTATCGCAGCCAGATCGTGCGGGCCGTCCGAAGGGATATTGAAATCCGGAGCCTGCAGTTTTGTACTGAAATCCAGAAAAATTTCTTCTATCAGCGGCACCATTTGTCCCTGCGGACGTTCGAGGGGGGCTGTTTCTCCCATGATCAGTGCGGGCAGGTCCGTTTCGGATTTCAGCAGATGTTCCGTCACTTGTCCGGCGGTCCAGCTGCCGGAGAATGGGACGATGTTTACCTGTTCCTGATTAAAGGATTTCAGGACGGATAAATAGTCGGCAGTCGCTTTTTCCAGTTCTTCTGCCAGCATCTCGTTACTTAGAATTTCCATGGCTATTACAAATTTTCAGATAGTTCCTTCATTTTTTCAAGTGCCTTGCGCCACGCCGCTGCCATATCGTCATAGTACTCTTTATCCATATCGCAGGAAATGCTGAGCCGCACTGCGTCGCCTTTTTCTTCGAGGATATACACTTCCCGGTAGCCATTCATTTGTTGGGCCATTTCGCTTTCATAATCCTCTTCTCCGTCGGTAACGATGCCGGTGTAGGCGACTGTAATTTTTTCGAAAGGCCGGCTTTCTTCAATCACACCTGCCATACCGCTTTTGGATTCATCCATAAAAAGTGCCTTGCTGCCTTCGTGCCAGTCTGTATCGGCAATATTCCCTGCACCGAATTCTATGAGCCAGTCTCTGTTGTATTTGTCTTCCGTGATGACCTGCCAGATTTTTTCAGCTGGTGCGTTGATCAAGATTGCTTCTTCAATACGTTTTGTTTCCATGTCTAATACATTTGTTAATAAGTATATTGCAAACTTATGTGATTAAATAGGAAAAAAGAGGGGGCAAAACTGTCAGATTTGGGGTTGAACGCGACAGATAATTTTCTAATTTTGGAAATATGAAGCATATATCTGTACTCGTTCCAAGAGGCGACGTAGCCCTGGGGACTATCGAGGGGCCGTTCAAATTCTTTTTATTTGTAAACGATTTTCTGGCTGCTATGGGCAGGGAGCCCGCTTTTCAGGTACAAACGGTCGGTATAAACATGGACGTCCAGAAGTACGGCGGTGTTTTCGCAGTGACTCCCGAAGTAACAATCGAAAGCCTCCAACGTACAGACCTGATCATTATTCCGGCCGTCAATGGCGACAGGGATACGGTTATCGAATCCAATAAGGATTTTTTTCCATGGATTGCGTCTCAGCACCGGCAGGGGTCGGAGGTAGCCAGTCTTTGTGTAGGCGCTTTTCTGCTTGCAGCCACAGGCCTGCTTTCGGGCCGGAATTGTACAACGCACTGGATGTCGGCCCCGGACTTTAAAAGAATGTTTCCGGATGTGAATTTGATGGATAACCGGGTCATTACCGATGAGAACAGGCTCTACACCAGCGGAGGCGCCAATACCTTCTGGAATTTGCTGGTATACCTGATCGAGAAATACATTGACAGGGAAATGGCGATCTACACGACCAAGTTTTTTATGATCGAGATCGACCGCAATACGCAGTCACCCTTTATCATGTTCACAGGCCAGAAAGAGCATGAAGACGATGTGATCAGAAAGGCGCAGGATTTTATTGAAAAAAGTTTTCAGGAAAAGATAACCGTCGACCAGCTTTCTGAAATGTTCGCGATCGGGCGCAGGAGTTTTGAGAGGCGGTTTAAAAAAGCCACTTCCAATTCAGTCGTGGAATATATACAGCGGGTAAAGATTGAGGCGGCCAAGAAGAGCTTTGAAGTAACCCGTAAAAACGTGACTGAACTCATGTACGAAGTGGGCTATACGGACACCAAGGCTTTCCGCAGCACTTTCAAAAAAATTACCGGGCTTTCGCCGATCGAGTATCGCAATAAATACAACAAAAGCGCAATGTCCGCCTAGGAACTGCGCTTTTGATATGACCTCGTGAAGACATGCAGCTAGTATGAACGTGATACTTCGCTTTGTCTTTTATGATAGTAGTAATACGATGCTGCCAGTAAAAGAAGTCCCGGTATCATGCCACCCCAAACGTCGGCACCGTCTCCGAATGACACGTGCGAATAGAATGCGCCGATCAGATCGTAAGCCAGCCCCGCATAAGCCCACTCTTTGATCCTCGGATAACCGGGGACCAGAATAGCGATCACCCCCAACAACTTGGCCGCGCCTAAAAACGGAACAATGTATTCGGGATAACCGATCCGGGTAATGTGCGCGACAGCTTCTGGCGCTGAGATCAGGTCATAAACAGCGCCAATGCCCATCATGGCGGCGAGTAGTCCGGTTAATACCCAGTAAATGATCTTGGTCTTTTTCATTGTGATAAGTGATTAGGTTTAAGTTAAAATCAGCTTTCGTGGGTTTGGAACGGCTGGAAACCCAGTTCCATGATCGATGGAAGATAGCATAGTTCGTCCTTAAGAATTTCAGCCTCATACCCGAAATCCTGCATGAACCTCGCAACGCCCGCAGCGCATATATCACCGCCAACCGACGAAATTCTAAGTATTTTGTCGCAATCTTCGAGATCGAACGATGCGTGGTAATGCGGGAAAGTGCGGGCAATCAGGGCGACAAGCAAATCCGCCTGCTGACGTTTCGATACATTGGTTTTGAATACTTCTACCATTTTCGAAAATATTATATTAAAGTGTGGCCCTGAGGAGCTGTATATCCATCAGGTGCTGCCAATTATTATCTGTACAATGTTCCCAGACACCCGACAGCTTGTTATAGTTGTTGCTGAAATGTCCTTTGAACCGAAGTTCCGGCGAAATGATATTCCATTCATCACCAATAAAACTGCCGTGCATAACCCCGGACTCACCCTGATCATCATAAAAGTGCATAGGGTAAGTGCCAGAAAGGATATCGAATCCAATGATTTCTATGCTCTGCTTTCGGTCGCCGCCCATCATCACATCCACTGTGTGCATGAGGAAATGACCGCCGGGCAGCCATTGGTAGCTGTCTGTGCCCTTGATATTTAAAGATCCGTTTCCGGTATTCAATGTGCCGCTGGTATGCCAGTCTCCCACAATCCTGTCCAGCAATACCAACTCCGGCTTTCTCGTGTCGTTCATATCCTGTCATTGTTTTGGAACCCTCGCAAAGCGTTTTGCGCGATGCTTTTTTAGTAATACAAACTAAACAGGAAATACCCTAAATCAGGGATGTATTTTGCGACAGAAAAAGGGGGTAATTGTGACAATTAAGCAGTATTGAGCCGAAGTGGTTCAGAATGGCTCGGAGTGGTTCGAGCGATATTTTTCTGGGAGAGCCGGACCAGTTTTAAAAACGGCTGCTATTCTCCCCAGGCTGTCAGTACCAGGTTCCTCGGGCCACCCGAATCGCGGTGCTCACACAGATAAATTCCCTGCCAGGTGCCCAATGCAAGCTTTCCCTTCCGGACCGGAATCATCACAGAGCTTCCGAGCAAAGCCGCTTTAAGATGTGCTGGCATGTCGTCGGAACCTTCGTAATCGTGCTCGTAATCGGGGTCATTTTCCGGGACAGACTTGTTGAAAAACATTTCAAAATCAATTCTGACGGTTGGATCGGCATTTTCGTTGATCGTCAGCGAAGCGGAGGTATGCTGGATAAAAACCTGGCACATACCTGCATTGATCTGCCCAATTTCAGGAAAAGCATGAAGAATTTCGTTGGTAATAAGGTGAAATCCTCTCCGTTTTTCACGCAGCCGGATCTCGGTTTGAAATATCTTCATGCTTTTCTGAAAGTTGGTTTCGTGCAAAGTTACATGTAACTCATCGCAGGATAACCCAGTAAACGCCGGTATAGTGCGATTTGTCCGATCAGGCTGGCTTCCCGGTAGCTGGTGAACGTGATGAGCTCATAAAGCGGGAATTTCATTTCCGGCCCCATGTCAATCGTCCTTTTCAGTTCCTCGTCCGAAACTTTTGAAAGTGCGTCTTTCAGGATAGGCGTAATTTCTTCCCAGTCTTTTTTGTAAACGTCCAGAGAGGGGTAACGGGCATCGCCTTTGATTCCCTGGTTGTCCCTGAAAAGATCGTCTGCCTGCTGCCTCTTCTCGATGCCGAGTTCCCGTGCCATCTCGAAACGCTGCTCCACCAGTGACCCAGCCAGCCACGCAATGTGGTTAGCCTGGGAATTGAGCCGGTTATGCGTATCTTTTTCTTCTATCCCAGCGAGTGAATTCTTAAAAAGGCCGGTTTGCAGATCATACAAAGACAAAATTGAAAAAAGTTTGCTGCTTGCTACGGTTTCCATATTTGGTTAGTTTGAATGAAAAATCAGTTTACTCCTCAATAACAGAAAGTATATTGCCCGCAGGATCAGTGAACCAGGCAATGGTCGGGCCGTTTCCACGGGCGATATTGTCATCGTCAGTTTTTATACCCGGAAGGTCGTAGCTTTCGAATTTTGCCCCTTTATTTTTAAGATCGGCCACTGCTGCCTCAATGTCGTTAACTATAAAATTTAATACCGTGTAGGTCGCTGGCGTGTGGTTAGGCTTTTCATAGACCATAAAATGATTGTTACCGGGGCCAGTAATATCCAGTGTGCCCATTTCCGACTCTTCGGTTGTCAGGCCAAGCGTATTTTCGTAAAACGATCTGGCTTCCTGCAGATTATTGACAGAAAACCCGCTGAATACTTTTGATGGTTTAAACATAATCCTGTTTTGTAGTTATTGATAAAATTGAATGCAAGATCAGGAGCCCGGAACGGCGACGGCGTCCGTGTCGGGTTCTGGCTTTTTATAAACTTTTGAAAGTTCGTGATAGGCAGCAGATTGCATGGCCAGCAGCGTCACGATCAATCCTATAACGCCTGTTGCAATAAATAGCAGTGCCAGCCCGCGGGGCGCGCCGGTCCCAAACCAGGAACCGATCAGTCCCGCTCCCGCACCTGTGGTCATGAACGGGATGAACACGAATTTGGCTATTGGCCCGATCATGAACGCGGTGACCGGGGAGGCGGCCTGCTCGATACTTTGTGCAAATCCAAAAACCCGGCCCTGTCTTTCCGGTGGTATCACTTTTTGAAGGATGGTCTGTTCGGTGGCCTCCACAACGGGTATCAGACATAAGTAGATGAACATCCCGGCTGTGAGTAACTCGATCGACGCCTGTATCGGAAAGATGACCGTGACGATCCACATCACGATATTGGCGAGAAAAAGTGTCCGTAAGGGTTTCCTGCCCAATCCTTTCTTAGCCACAACAAGGCCTCCAACGATAAATCCCAGACTGAGTACGCCCCAGAGAATTCCCCAGGCCTGGACGGAGACCAGCGACAACCCGTAAGCGTCCATCAACGACATAAATACGCCGCCGAGAAAATTATTGAAGGTGTTGAAAAAGATTAGTCCGAAGAGCCCCGGAACCAGGGCTACTACGCGTATTGTACCTTTAATATCAACACTTTGTGTATGCGGCTCAACATGAACGATGCCCTTTTCGTGAATATGTATGGTCATTAAATGCAGGATCACCAGCACCGTCAGGCCGATCGCTATCACCAGCATCCAGAAGATTCCGAGAAACCCGATCACCAGCCCGCTGAAAATGGAGGCGATGAGAAATGAAACGCCATTTGCGGTACCGACCAGACCGTTTGCTTTGTCGCGACCGTCTTCGGGTATCAGGATCGTCACTACCGTTGAAAGTGCGATGGAGCGGATATTGCCGGTAATGGCCCCAAATAGCGTCAGGACAATGAAAATCCACAGGTTAATATTAGAATCGCTTTTAAAAGCCTGCTCCGGCGTACTCATGAAGATGATCAATGCCAGAAGATACAGGATCAATGTCGCAATGCCTGAGAGCATCATGGATGTTTTTTTCTTGTATCGATCTACAATGGAGCCGAGAAAAAAGCCTGAAACAGCCACGGTTGCAAGATACACGCCCGCCATCACCGAAGTAGCGATTACCGATTTGGTTTCAAGGTAAACCCAGAAAGTAACTGCGAACCAGACAAAATTATTAGTCAGCGAAGCCACGAGAGAATTGACCAGAACGGCATAGAACGTCTTCATCATCTTTAAATCTCAATTAATTTCTTTCTGATAATACAAAAGTACGGTTGCCTAGGGAGAATCGGGGAGGCAGTACGCGACAATTTAAGGGTGCAGATGTGACAGCTTTTTTGACTCTTGCGGTTACATCATAATGTTAGGATTGAATTTTTTCTTAAATTTATTCAAATAGTTCTGTTTTAAATTAAACAAAACGTCCCATGAAGAAAATCCTGCTTACGCTGATTATTCCCGCATTACTTTGCTGTAATAAATCCCAAAAAGAAGAAGGCGGGGTGATAGAAGTACCTATTGAAATCGAAGAGGGGTTTGGGCCGTTTAAGGGTACATTTTCAATATTGCATGCTGAACATACGATGGAGGATCCAATGGGTGCGCCCTGGGTTCCTACCTATCGTCCCGTCCGGGGGATCCCCAAAGAATGGGAGGCAGTTGTAAAAAGTATGGCATGGCTGGACGGGCGCCAACTTGTTTATCAGAATTTCCACGAGGGAAAGATCAGCAAAGAAATGTACGAGGACTTGCAGGAAAGCTGGGCATGGAAACCCGATGAGGCTGCATTATCTAAAAAGCCACTGAAATGTTTTGTTTATACCGTCAGAGGCAGAGACAAAACCGGCCGGATAGCATTAATGGTCGACACCAATAATAACCTGGATTTTAGTGATGAAACCGCATTCTATCCTGAAAAAATATACCTCAATGAGGGTAGGTATAACTGGGATTCGATTAGAGCTTACAGAAAAATTGTGATGGTACAACACGAGCGTTTCCTGAGAGGAAGGATTGTCAAAGACAGTATTCCTATGATCGTGAAATATGCAGTGGATGACGAGAAGTGGAAGAGGTTCTGGTACGCATTCCCACGCTACGGTAAAGCGAAATTTGAATGGAAGGGTAAAGAGCAAACGATTTTGCTAAACAATTTTACGAGCGGAAATTTTCAAGAATCCAGGATTTTTACCCAAAAGGAAATGAATGCAAAGACGCGGACTGCATTTATGGATGGCGTAGAAAAAGGCGAGCTCATCGAATTCGGCACCTTGCTTAACAAAAGTAAATTCAGGAACCTCGGCATCGACCCGCGCACCGGCTCTCTGCTATTGCAAACCGAGTCCGCAAATCTGGACGAATATTCCCTGCAAAGAGGTTATGCAATGAGACCATTCAAGGCAAAAAATTTCAAAACCGGCGCAGATATTGCACTTTCGGATTTTAGTGGGAAATATGTATTCATCGATTTCTGGGGCACCTGGTGTGGGCCATGTGTACAGCAGCTTCCCGAACTGCGGGAGATATATAAAGAGGTCGATATAAGCCAGGTTCAGTTTTTAGGAATAGTGGGCGAGGATACCGGCCCGCGGCTGACTAAATTTTTGGCCAAAAACAACCTGGAATGGCCGCAGATCCTTTCAGATAGCGTCAATAAGTTGGTCGAAACCTATAAAATTAAAGGTTACCCGACAACCATACTGCTCGGCCCGGATGGCCGGGTAGTTGACCGGAACATTCATGGTGACGCATTAAAAACCCGGCTGAAAGAGATTTCCGCCGGGCCGGTACTTTAATAATGTTGTTATCTCCCGAATCAGGGATCCATCCTTTTAGGCGCGCCGGGAGCCGCTGCCGGTGCAGCCGACTGAGGCTGTGGTGAAATCTGAGAAGGAGACCGTTGCTGCGCTGGCTGGCTGTTTTGGGCTGGAACCTGCTGTGAACCCTGGGCGGGCTGGCTGGCTGGAGTTTGCTGATTCGCTGTACTGGTTTGCGTTCCGGCAGCAGCGCCATTTGTCTGTGTGGTTTGCGTGGTTACATTGGTTTGTGTCGATTGGGCAGGGTAGGAGCCAGGCTGGCCATTTTGCGCCGGCAGTAATTGTTCTCCCACTGCGGTGGTCGTCTGCCCCACCGCTGTGGTGGTTGTAGACTGATATCTTTCTGGAAATGTTCTCGGATCCTGGTTGGAATTCACTTTCGGCACCTGACCTTCTGCGGTAATATCACTTTTTCCAGGCTCAAAACCGAGACTCTGTGGCTGTGTAGAGACTGCCGGTCTGGGCAGGTTGGCCGGTGACTGTCCTACCGCAGCAGGCGCTATCTGGCCAGTCGGTCGGGGTTGGTAGCCTGCGTAAGGGCTGCTTTGCTGCCCCGTATATGCCTTGGGGACCTGGCCGGTTGGCGCTGGTCTTTTCTGAGCGAATCCTTGTATTGCTACTGAGATCAGTGTGATGCCCACGACCCCAGCGATGCGTGCGAATTTCATTTTTCCGGGAATTAATTTGAAAAGTGTCAGACTATTGATGTCTGCGAAGGTACTTACTAAAATTATTCCAGAAAAATATCCACTCCTAATATTGCAGCATTGCGCCGGAGAAATCAGTTGTGCATTGCTGCGAAACTGACCTCTCCGGCAACGCTTTATAAGTTACTACCGGTCCCAGAATGCCGGTGGCTCAATGCCCAGGGCACGCAGGTATACATAGCCCTGTCCCCTGTGGTGGATTTCGTTGTCGATGGTGTAGAGCAACAATGAGTAAATAGAACCTTCGTACATACCGTATGCCTTGTCTACTTCATGAAATCTTGAAAGCGGGATCTGTGGCCATAGCAGGTTAATATAGTCTGTTACCTGGTCCCACAACGTCAGGAGCTCTTCCTTGGTGGCAGGGGGAGGTGTTTCGAAATCGAGTGCAGGTTCACCGAATGTCCAGTCACCGAATGCGATACCACGAATGCCAGGTGCCGAGAGCACGATCATTTCCATTGCCAGCTGGGCAAAAGGACGCATACCGCCAATCGAAAAAGCATAAAGCTGGTCCTCAGGAAATGCTTCGATAACCTTACGGCTGAGCTTGCGATGGCCCTGCCAATGTTCCAGCAACTCCGCAGGGGTGATAATCGTTGCAGTGAGTTCGGTGTCAGTGGCCTGAATGCTGTTTGTTTCCATGTCAATGGTTGTTTAGAGTTTGATTACATTACAAACTAAACATGGCGCAATGACAGCAGTATGTCAGCAGGCTTTCAGGCGTTTCAAAAAAATCAGAAAAAAAATCTTTAACTTTTATAAAGCATTGAAAAACAGTAAAATATATCTAATCGGATGGAGGTAGCGGTTTCAAAAGTCGGTCTTGCCGACATTCTTTATCTGCGGGAAATGTTCCTGAGGGAGAATGAAATGCAGTTCGTCTGCAACAAATGTCATGACTACGGCTGGGCCGACACCTGGCTTTGCACGGTCGACGGAGCAATAGCTGGTTATGGATCGGTGTGGGGTACCGACAGGCGGCAGGACCGTGACACGATTTTTGAATATTACCTGATCGCAGAGTACCGTAACCTTGCCCGCGAGATATTTGCAGAATTCAAAAACGCAAGCGGTACTACGCTGGTGGAAGCGCAGAGCAACGACCTGCTGCTGACTTCCATGTTATATATGTTTTGCAGCGATATCCATGCCGAGGCAATTCTCTTTGAAGATCACCTTGAAACCTCTTTTTCATCGCCTGACACGGCTTTTCGAAAAAGGTCGGCTTCCGACCCGGCAGACGGCGATGACAGTGAATATGTACTTGTCTGGCAAGATAAAATAGTGGCAGGCGGCGGGCTGATGCTGAATTACAACTTTCCTTATGCTGACGTTTACATGAGCGTGAAAGAGGGTTACAGGCAAATGGGTTTCGGCAGTCTGATCGTCCAGGAATTGAAAAAACTGGCGTATAAAATAGAAAGGGTACCTGCCGCCCGCTGCAATATCAATAACCAGCTATCTCAGGCCACGCTGCAAAAGGCCGGTTTCAGAATGTGTGGGTTCAGGTTGAAAGGGCTCTTGATGAAATGAACCGGGCAGGCTTTCGCGAAAAAGCCTGCCTATTTTTATTAAGCTACCGTCCAGAGACTGTCGGCAAAATAGTGTTTGCAATCCAGGAAATGCTCCATCACGGCAAAACCGTTCCTGGCTGCCGTATGCTCGATTTCCGTGAGAGTATATTTCTTTGAAAGCTCTGTCCAGATCAGTTCATTCCTCTCGAATGCGTAAAAGGCGCCGGTTTCTTTTACATACACTTTTTGCGGGATCAGGCTGACCAGATAACTTCTGACCTCGCCATTCAGCGGGTTGTAATGTGAATAGAAATCAAACTGACGGGTCTTGAATGTTCCGCCCAGCTCGCGGTTGATCCTGTTCAATAAATTGATATTGAATGCCTTGGTAATGCCAGCCGGATCGTCGTAGGCGCAACGGATAGTAGCTGGGTTTTTCTGCAAATCAAAACCGGTAAGCAACTTATCACCCGGCTTCATATTCCTTCTGAAATCTTTCAAAAGTTTGTCAACTTCGGGCTGCTCGTAATTGCCGATATTGCCTCCCAAAAACAAAAAGAGACAGGGAACACTCGACCCCGACAGTTCTTCCATCATTGAAAAGTAATTCCCGACTTTCGGTTCGATGTTTAAGCCGGGCAGGTGCAAATGCATGTTGGCGATCAGCTCATCGATTGCTTTTTTAGAGATATCGATGGGTACGTAGGAGAAATCCGCCCCTTTTTCAATCAGTTTTTTTAAGAGCTGCCTGGTTTTTACGCCATCACCTGCACCAAATTCAACGACGCTAAAAGGCTTTTTGAAATCAAGCATCTTGAAAATACCTTCCCCCTGTAACGACAGTATTTCGAACTCACACGCAGTAGGATAGTATTCGGGCATTTTCATAATATCCTGAAAAATCCCGCTGCCGATATCGTCGTAAAAATATTTGGAGGAAATATGCTTTAATGGGGCCGAAAGGCCATGATGTATATCTGTTGCGAATGAAGTGTCTGACATATAATGCTTTAAACTATTATTTTACTAACCTGATACCCGTGTATTGCCAGCGTTCATGGGCGTGAAAAAAATTTCGGTAAGTTCTTCTGGCGTGATTTGGGGAGGTTGCCACAGAGGCGCCACGCAATACCATTTGGTTCACCATAAACTTTCCGTTGTACTCGCCCACCGCGCCGGGCGCCTTGGAAAAGCCCGGGTAAGGCAGGTACGCACTGTTTGTCCATTCCCAGCGCTGGCCCCAGTCCAGATTGACGGAAGCAATTTCCCATTCAAATTCAGTCGGCAGCCGCATTTGTTTCCACTGCGCAAAGGCGGCGGCTTCATAAAAGCTGACGTGGCCCATGATTGCGTCCGGATCCACCTTTTGCAAGCCGGCCAGCGTATAGTAATACCATTCGCCCTGGATATGGTGCCAGTACATGGGTGACTGAATGTTGTTCTCATTTAGCCACGACCATCCTTCATCCAGCCAAAGGTTGAAATCCGAATAACCACCGGCATTCATGAATTCCAGGTATTCGGCATTGGTAACCAGCGATTTGCTGATCTCGAAATCATGAAGGAATACCTTATGCCGTCCCAATTCATTGTCAAAACAGAAATCATTCCCTGTAAAACCGATATCGTAAATGCCTTCGCTGGCTTTCAGAAAGCCGGTTTCAGTATTTTTTCCCGCAAGCAGGTTGTGTCCTTCCCTGTAAACTGGAAAGAGTGGGTTGTGGCCGAGAATGTATTTGATATCGGTTACCAGCAACTCCTGGTGCTGCTGCTCGTGGTGCAGACCGAGGCGGATCAGTGACAAAGTGTTGTCGTCGGTTTCCGTTTCAAGCAGCTCCTCCATGCAGCGATCGACATGCTGGCGGTAAGCATAAACGGCTTTGATGGTCGGTCGGGTCACATTTCCCCTGTCTGTGCGGAGTGTGCGGTCGCCGATGTTGTTGTAATAGCTGTTAAAAAGGTAGTTGAACTCGGGATCGTATTCCCGGTAGCCGGCTTTGAATTGTTTGAGAATGAACGTCTCGAAAAACCATGTGGAATGTGCGAGGTGCCACTTTGGAGGACTTACAAATGGAACAGGCTGTGGTACATAATCTTCTGTTTCAAGCGGGGCGCACAGTTCTTCACTGTATTTTCTCACACTTTGATAATCGTCCCTAATGCGGTGGTTGGTCATTAGCCAGATAATTTGTTAAGTCGGTAATCGTATTAATATGCAATGATTGTGCCTGCTCCCTTCGCATCATCAGTGCATAGGCATTATTGAAGCCGATCGGTTTGAGCCACTGCATTTGATATTGCTTTTCGAATTCCTTTTGTACAAATGCAAATGCCTTCTCCCGGTCGCCGCTTACCTCCCCAATATCCCTGCGGGAGGGTTTGAGTATCACCAGCAAAGCGGTGCCGGTATATTCGGGGTACATATCAATTTCATTATTAGCCAATGCATCAAAGCAGATTTTTGTTCCACCCAGGCCGGTGCGGCTCACAGTTTTCAGCTCCGTGTTTCCTTCAATCAACATTTTGTAGATGCTGATCAGGATATATTGCTCCGCGAAAATCTTCGATCCCAGCCTTATTTCACCCTTATTTCCATTGCGTGGCTTTTTGTAAAGTCCTTTTGAACGTAAAAAATCAGCAGCCACTTTTTCCGGCGTTTCTTTCAGGTAATCGACCCGATAATTCAGTTCCGTCATAATGGAGTCGGTGATCGTTCCCGCAAGCTGGTCGAGCGCAGGTTGGAGCTCGGGGTACTTTTCAAGTATTTCCCTGCGGACCAGTGGTGAGGCATAGTATGGAGGGAAAATATGCTGATCGTCTTCAAGCGTCACCAGATCGTATGCTTTCAACCGCCCGTCGGTACTGTATCCGCTGATTACATCCAGTTTTTTTTCAAACGCAGCTTTGTACATGACGGCATCGCTGATCACCACTGTCGGAATGTCCAGTTTATATTTCGATTTTAAGCCAAGATACCCATCCTCTCTCCCCATAAATTCTGGTGTAAATCCGCCCAGGAGCCTGACGTCAGCGAAAGGAATCAGATAAAAACCTGACAATGTGACGATCAGGAGCGGCAAGACTGCTAATACCAGCCGTGCCTTTTGCAGGTTTATTTTTTGGACTAATGAAAGCAGCAGATCAATCACAATCGCCAGCAGCGCAGCAGGAATCGCGCCCGCCAGTATCATATTGGTATTGTTCAATGCGATACCGCCAAAAATAAATTCGCCCAGCCCGCCTGCGGCAATGTATGCCGCCAGGGTAGCCACACCTACATTGATCACAGCGGCTGTCCGGACCCCGGCCAGTATCACCGGCAATGCAAGTGGTAGTTCAACGGCTGTCAGTATCTGCCAGCGGTTCATCCCGAGTGCCCGCGCAGATTCTGTTACGGCTGAATCTACGTTGCGAATGCCTGTATAGGTGTTGCGGATAATCGGAAGCAGTGCATAAAGAAATAGGGCTGTGATCGCCGGAAGAGGACCTATCCCCAAAACGGGGATTAAAAAGCCCAGCAAAGCGATGCTCGGAATTGTTTGTAAAATTCCCGCAATCCCAAGTACAACCCACGCGAGTTTTTCTTTCCGCGCTATCCAAATGCCGAGCGGAAGTCCTGTCAATACGGCAACCAGTAGTGAAACGAAAGTCAGGCCAATGTGCGCGATCGTTTGGCTTAACAACTTGTCGGATTGCTGTGACACAAACTCCAATAGACTCTGCTGTTCGGTCATCTGGCGGCGTGTTGTAGGTTAACTGCTTGAAAGATAGCTGACTGTCTTGCGATTCTGGCATCTTCTGCGTCCGCAACAACCAGCTCTTCCAGCCCTGATTCGATCATTACCTGCATTCCTTTCCAAAGGCTTTCATCTGCTGAAATCGCCGCCTGGCCTGCAATACAGGTTTTCGGTAAAGTCATCCAGATGTCCCTGAATGTGATAGCGTTCAGTTCGAGCAAAAGGCGCTGGTGATCAAAGAATGTGCTGACAAATTTGTTAACGGGGTTAAAAAGCAGGTCGCCGGCACTTCCCGATTGGATAATTTGACCTTTATCCATGATGCATATCTGGTCTCCCAGCTCAAATGCTTCCTGCACATCGTGCGTGACCAGTACAATCGTTTTGCTTTTCAGTTCTGGCAAATTTTGAAATTCCTGTCTCAGATTGGTTCTGGTAACAGGGTCCAGCGCACCGAAAGGTTCGTCCATCAGTAGTACAGGCGGATCTGCGATTAAAGCCCGGGCTATTGCTACGCGCTGTTTCTGGCCGCCGCTGAGTTCGTCGGGGAATTTACCTGCGAATTCCCCGACAGGAAGCTTAAGTTGTTCCAGCAATCTGTCGGTATGGCGGGAAGTAGCTGATTTCTCCCATTTCAGCAATTTGGGTACGATACCAATATTTTCCCGGACAGTGAAGTGGGGAAAAAGCCCGTTGTTTTGGGAAACGTATCCTATTGTCCGCCTTAGCGTTTGCAGGTCTTGCTCAAAAACATTTCTGTCATCGATTTCGATTTTGCCGGAGCTGGCTTCAATGAGGCGGTTGATCATTTTCAGCGTGGTCGTTTTCCCGCAGCCGCTGGTACCAAGAAGTATGAGTGTTTCTCCTTCTTTTACCTCAAACGAAATATCTCTGACCGCCTCAATTGCTCCATAATTCTTGCTGATGTGGCTGGCCCGGATCATATTTTTTAAACAGTCTCTCGCGAAAATATTAGAATTGCAATTAGTCAAGAAGCGAAAAAATGGACGCTTTTACCAGTTAACAGGCGTTTTATTGCGGTTTCGACATGAACAGGTTGTTCAAAGACTCGGCATAGGTTGGGTGTGCAAATATGCCGTCGCGCAGCTTTTCGAACGTGACATCGCCCATTATCGCCAGTTCCAGAATCGTTACTACTTCGCCGCCTTGCTCGGCCAATACCGCCGCACCGAGTAGCTTTCCGGTCTTTTTTTCAACAACCGCTTTCATCATTCCACGCGTGTCGCCGGTTTCGATGGAGCGTGCGACACTATCGTTCCTGATCATATAAACATCAATCTCCAACCCTTTTTCAATCGCTTCCTGTTCAGTCATACCAATACGTCCCAGCTGCGGGTCGATGAACATACAGTATGGCTGCTGCCGGCCGCTGATTGTAAGTTTCTTTTTATCAATCACATTGGCAGATACGACTCTGTAATCGTCATAAGAGATGTGCGTGAATGCGAGGCCGCCTTTGACATCACCCAATGCATAAATTCCCTTTGCGGAAGTTTCAAGCGAGTTATTTACAGTAATGAATCCTTTATCATCCATTGCCACGCCGGTAGCTTCCAGGTTTAGTTTATCAGTGTTAGGTTTTCTTCCTGTTGCAATTAATACATGAGAATATTCGCAGGAATGCTCCTGATCGTGTTTTTTGATTTTTGCGATAATTTTCTGTCTGCTTTTTGTGAATGCAGTTACCTCCGAGTTTGTGAGGATCTCGATATTTTCCTCGCCCAAAATGGCGGTGATTTCAGTCGCGACATCTTCGTCCTCATGCTTCATAATCCGCTCGGAAGGTTCGATGATCGTTACTTTTGAGCCAAACCGGCTAAACATCTGACCGAACTCCAAACCAATATAACCGCTGCCCAGGATCAGTAAATGTTCAGGTACTTCTTCCATATCCAACATGCTCGTAGAAGTCAGATAATCGATATCGTCTACGCCGGGAATATCAGGGATTACGGGACTCAGGCCGGTATTGATAAAGATCAGATCTGCACTGATCTCTTCGCTTCCCCCGTTCTTCAGGGACACCATAATTTTCTTTTCTCCCGAAAAACGCGCTTCCCCATATATCACTTCCAGATTGTCCGTCTCCCTAAATCCTTTTTCCAGATTTGTCCGCATGCTTTTTACAATCTCATCTTTCCGCCCGCGGATCTTTTTGAAGTCGATTTGGACATGAGCCGCAGAAATCCCCAGCTTACTGCTGTTGCGTGCTACCCAGGCTGCTTTCGCGGAGGCAATCATTGCTTTGGTAGGGGAGCAGCCATCGTTTACACAGGTGCCGCCCGCGAATCGTTTCTCTATGATGGCCGTTTTTAAACCCGATTCAGCCAGTTTTTTGGATAGGGGAGTTCCTGCCTGGCCGGAGCCTATTACAATTGCGTCGTACTGCTTCATAAAATAGGGTTTTCGTTTTCGCTGAAAACAATAAAAGCGTGCCTTGCGACACGCTTTACTTTTAATATTATGGATTTTAGCTATCTGGCAAAGTATGAGACCGCGCTTTCCCGATCTATCCGGATTTGTTTCACAAGCATATCCAGCCCGTCGAATTTCTGCTCCGGCCGCAGGTAATGCAGTAATTCCAGCGTCAGGTCTTCACCGTATATTTCTTTATCAAACCCAAACAAATGGGCTTCAATCGTTCGCATTGTACCGTCCACCGTCGGACGTACGCCGATGTTCAGCATGCCTTCATACCTGGTTCCCTGATGGTTTGCGTAAATGATGTAGACACCGTTCATCGGAACCAGCTTGTATGATTCGTGGAGAAAAAGGTTGGCAGTAGGGAATCCGATAGTTCGTCCCAGCTGCTTTCCTTTGACGACCGTGCCGGACAGTGTATAGGATCGCCCCAGCAGCCCGTTTGCTTCGTCAATGTGCCCTGTGACCAATGCTTTACGGATGCGGGAGGAACTGATGGCCATATCCTCAATGTCTTCACGAGGGATTTCTTCGACCTCGAACCCGTAAGTTGAGCAGTTCTTTTGAAGAAATTCAAAACTACCTTCCCGGTTTCTCCCAAACCGATGATCGTATCCGATTACCAGCTTTTTTGTCCCGATCTTGCCTACGAGGATTTGCTGAATAAACTCATCGGAAGACAATTCTGAGAAAGCGCGGGTAAATGGGACGATCGCTAAATGGTGAATGCCAAGTTGCGCAAAAAGTTCGATCTTTTCGTCAATCGTAGATAGTAGCTGAAGTCCCTGACTGTCTTCCGATACCACTGTCCTGGGATGTGGCCAAAAGGTGAGTACAACCGATTCTCCACCCGATTGCCGGCTGATTTCCAGCAATCTTGAAAGTATTTTTTGATGTCCGAGGTGCACACCGTCGAAGGTGCCACTTGTGACTACGCCATATTCCAGTTTGGAAAAGGAATCGAGGCTATGATAGATTTTCATTCGTCCACTTCTAACTTCAAAGCAATTCGTTTTTGATGAATGAAATCGGTCAGATCCCATGCATCTTTTAGTTCGAATGCGCCTATTCTTGTTCTGCACAATGCACTCAGGTAGGCGCCGCTTCCGGCCAGTTCACCGAAATCACGAACCATGCTACGAATATAGGTACCTTTTGAACAAATGATCCTAAAATTGACGGAAGGGAAAAGGGTGGTATCTATTTCGAACAGCGATACCTCTACATTGCGTTTTTTGATTTCTGCAACTTCTCCGCGCCTCGCTTTTTTGTAAAGCCGCTCCCCGTCTACGCGCACAGCGGAATAAATCGGAGGAACCTGTTCAATATGCCCTGTGAGCTTTGCGCGGGCATCTTCAAGTATTTCGGGCGTGATATGGTCTGTGGGGTATTCGGCATCGAACTCGGTTTCGAGATCAACGGAAGGGGTCGTTTTGCCCATGACAAAGGTGCCGGTATATTCTTTTTCCTGCGCCTGGTAGGTATCGATCTGCTTTGTTTTTTTTCCCGTACACAAAATAAGCAATCCCGTCGCAAGCGGGTCGAGCGTGCCGGCGTGACCTATTTTTTTGAATTTATAGGCTCTTTTTAATTTGTTGGCAACGTCAAAGGAAGTCCAGGTCAAAGGTTTATTTATCAGGATTACTTCCCCGTCGTCTGGTGTATTGGTGTCAATTTGCAAAGCAGATTTCTTTTTAAGATAGTGAGGAGCGCGGCTTAAACCACGTCGAGCTTGTACCCTGAAGCGATCAGCCCAAGCAATATCAGCCCGAGAATAATCCGGTAGTACCCGAAGATCTTAAAACCGTATTTCGTCAAAAAGCTGATAAAGAATTTAATCGCAAGCATTGCCACGACAAAAGCCACCAGATTACCGATTAATAGTGTCTGAATATCTTCCGCTTTAATCGTATCGTAGGTTTTCAAAAGTTTATAACCTCCTGCCGCCGCCATGGTTGGTACTGCAAGAAAGAAAGAGAACTCAGCAGCTTGTTTCCTTGACAAGCCCTGTAACATACCGCCGATAATGGTAGATGCAGAACGTGAAACGCCCGGAATCATCGCAATGCATTGAAAAAAACCGATTTTCAAAGCAGTCCCGAAAGTAATTGGCTTCTCCCGCGTATCATTTGCTATTCTGTCAATGAATATCAGAATGATACCACCTACCAGTAGTGAAACTGCAACGACAACAACATTCTCCAACAGTGCGTCAATAAAGTCATTCAGGAGAAATCCGATCACAGCCGCCGGGAGGAATGCCACGAGCAGCTTGAAATAAAAGTCGGTAGTTTGAAAAAAACGTTTCCAGTAGAGCACCAGAACGGATAAAATTGCGCCGAACTGGATATTGACCGTAAACATTTTGGTGAATTCCAGGTGGCTGATCCCCATAAACGAGGAGGCGATGATCATGTGCCCGGTGGAAGAAACGGGCAGAAATTCAGTTATTCCTTCAACAATAGCTAAAATAATGGCCTGCCAAATACTCATGAATCAGATGGTTTACGTAGGATCGCCCAGAACTCGAGTATAAAGCCGATGATCGTGACGATAGGGCCTAGTGTCAATCCCAAAAAACCGAAACCAAATTCCTCAGCGTCAAAACTCATGATCAGAAAGCCGGCTAGAATGACGGCGATGCCTGTGAGCATCATCACATAGTTGGAAGACGCGAAAGGCAGTTCACTTTTTTTGCTGTTCATCATTGTATCGTTTGTCTAAAAATGAATATCAATATAAATCGTCCAGGGCCATACGAAGGTACCGCGCAAGTGATTGGTAAGTGCTTGATACCCCGATTAATACGCCCAGAGAAAGTACTATCGCCACGAGGATGACGATTTTGTCATATTCCTGTAACATGGCCAGTCCTTCCACGTTGCGGACAGCAAGCTGCTGCAAAGCGATGAGCATAATACCAGCCAAAATGCCGCCTACTAATCCTTGTATGGCCCCGCGCATCACATAGGGGCGCTGTATAAAACCATTGGTAGCGCCCACAAGCTGCATACTGCGGATCAGAAAACGCTGCGAATAAATGGCGAGCTTGATGGTGTTATTGACGAGCAACACAATGATAATCAGCATGACCAATGCAAAGCTGGCCAGCACAATGTATATTTTGGTAACATTACGGTTAATGTTATCTGCCAGATCTTCTTGGTACACTACCTCATATACGCCGGGAATTTTTTCAAGATCACGCTTGATCTGCGACAGTTTCGCTTCTTCAAAATAGTCCTCGTGAATTTTGACACGGTAACTATTCCTGAGCGGGTTTTCACCGAGGAATGTCGCAAAATCCTCCTTCGTGCCTTCAATAAATTCCTTCGCAGCTTCTTCTTTGGAGACAAAAATGATCGGTTTGACGTCGGCGGAGTTGAGCACGAAAGGTCTGATCTTAACGACATTTAAAATCGAGTCTTCGCCAGCTTTCGTCAGTTCTTTGTCGAGGAAAATGCGGACTTCAATGTTCTGACGGATGATGGAAACCAGTTTTTTAGATTGGATAACGAGAAGTCCGCAAAAACCGATCAGGAAAAGAGCAGCCGTGAGGCTCATCACGATCATCGCATTCGGGTAACTTCCAATCTTCTTTTTTTTAGGCATAGCTGCTCTGGATTTCGCTTTTTTAGATGGTATCTAACAGAAACGGACGGTGGCAAAAGTAAGGATTTATAATTCAAAAGGGGCTCATCCCGGCGTCCGCTTAACTATTTTTAACTTACTGCGGCGGGAAAATCAGTTTCTTCTGCCCATTTCATCACGAATTTTAGCAGCTTTTTCATAATCTTCCTTTGAAAGAGCCTCGTCCAGCATTCGTTGAAGTTCGTCAAACGGCAGGTCGCGGATGACATCTTTTGAGCCTGACGCCTTCACAGTTTCCTTAATGGCGTCTTCATCCTCATCTTCTTCATCGGATAAAGAGCTGGACACGATTCCGGCTTCTGACAAAATGGCTTCATAAGTAAAAGTAGGTATATCGAAACGAAGCCCTATTGCGATTGCATCAGAAGGCCTAGCGTCAATTTCAACCTCTCTCAGACCGTCGGTGCAGACTATTTTGGCGTAAAAAATACCTTCTTTGAGGTCAGAAATGACGATTTCTTTCAAGGTATAATTCATCCCGTCGGCAAAAGACTTGAACAAATCGTGTGTCATCGGACGGTTCGGGACGATATTTTCTATCTGCACGGCAATGGCCTGGGCTTCGAATACTCCGATAATGATAGGCAAACGTCGGTTGCCCAATTCCTCTCCGAGTACCAGAGCGAAGGAGCCGGCCTGTGATTGGCTCGGTGAAAGACCCAGGATTTCTAACTTGATTTTTTTCACGTTGAAACTAATGCGCAAGTATGGTTAACAGTTGTGGTGAATTACGTCTGGGCGGAAAATTCATGCAAAAATAAATAACCCGTGCTGCATAAAAAAATCAGGCACGGGTTAAGAACGGGTTCCGGACTGGTTAGCCGAAAATATCAGCCGATAATGGTCTGATTCCTAAGGTTATCTTGAATGTTTTATTTCAGCAAATATTCATTTTGTCGAAAAAACCGGCAAAAGTGCTATTTAATCGCCTTCACAGCTTCCGTCAGTTTCGGTAAAATCTCAAAAACGTCACCTACGATGCCATAATCTGCTGCCTTGAAAAAAGGCGCCTCGGGATCTTTGTTGATCACAACAATGCATTTGGAACCGTTCACGCCGGCCAAATGTTGGATCGCCCCGGAAATTCCGCAGGCAATATAGAGGTTGGGGGCCACCTTAATGCCGGTTTGACCAATATGTTCGTGATGTGGTCGCCAGTCCAGGTCTGAGACGGGCTTGGAGCAGCCGGTTGCTGCGCCTAATGCATTCGCGAGATCCAGGAGTGGCTGCCAGTTTTCGGGGCCTTTCATGCCGCGACCGCCTGATACGATGATGTCCGCTTCGGTTAGCGATACCTCGCCACTGGCTTTTTCAACTTCCACAACAGTCGCTTCAAAATCAGTATCTCTCAAAGAAGGAGTGAAGATTTCAACCGTCGCTTTGACGGTTCCTACGGAAGATTCATCCAGTTCTATCGCGTTCTTTTTTACTACGAGGATTTTAATGTCGGACTTGATTTCCACAGTTGCGAAGGCCTTTCCGGTAAAAATGCTTCTTGTAACGTTAAAACTACCCTGGGTTTCAGGCAAGGCAGTCACGCCGGACACGATCCCCGCTTTCAGTTTCGCTGCGGCACGTGCCGCCATCGCATCACCCAGACCGGATTTCGGCAAGACGATTATTTTGCTCTGGGTCGTTTCGGCAGCCTGGACCAGCAAATCTGCATAAGCCATGCTGTTTTCGTGGGCGAGTTTTTCATCCGAAGCGTGCAAAACTTTTTCGGCTCCGAAGTCGCCTGCTTTTTCTAGTTCGCCACTATCAGCTTTTCCAATAGCAAGTACAATCGCTTTTCCGCCAGTTTGGGCTGCCACTTTTGCGCCGTAGGCTACGGTTTCGAGGGATGTTTTTTTGATTGAACCGTTGTCCAGTTCTATATAAATTAATACTGACATGATTTCTGTGCTTAAAGGTCAATGGTTTGATGAAGATTAAAGGATTTTAGCTTCAGTCTGCAGCAGGCGGATCAGCGTACTTGCTTCACTGGCCGGGATCATTTTGCATGCACCCTTGGGAGCCGGCTGTGCATAGCTTTGAGGGACCGTCATTTCATCAACGGAAACAGGTTCTACGACTTTCAAAGGCTTGGTCCTGGCGGTCATAATACCGCGCATATTCGGGATTTTCCAGTCGGCAATCGGTTCCTGACAGCCTAAAACCAGGGGCAGGGAAGCCGTTAAAATCTCTTTGCCACTTTCAATTTCGCGGGCAATCGTGACCTTATTTCCGGAGATATCCAGTTTCATGACCGGGGAGTACGAGCCTATTCCCAGCATTTCACCTACAAGTCCATGCACAACGCCGCTGTTATAATCGATAGACTCCCTGCCCATCAATATGAGATCATAGCTTTCCTGTTTGGCAATATGGGCGATCTGCACCGCGGTAAAGTAAGAATCCAGCGGTTCCGCATTGACACGTACCGCATCATCTGCGCCGATTGCGAGGGCTTTGCGGATCTGCGGCTCGGCATCCGCTTCTCCTACGTGCAATACGGTTAATGAGCCTCCGGTTTGTTCCTTAAGCTCTACTGCGCGGGCGAGTGCGTAATCATCGTAAGGGCCAATGATAAACTGCACACCATTTTTGTTAAGCCTGGTATCGCTATCGGTGAATGTTATTTTGGAAGTCGTATCGGGTACATTCGTAATACAAACGAGAATTTTCATGAGTATTTGGTTACCTGTAGTAAGTTTGTGATAAAAGCATTGGCGGGCAAATTAAAAGAAATCAAAACAGTATGCAAGCATAATATCAGGCAATGAGCGGCACCTTACTTCCCAATGTACTGGCTTTTTATGAAGAGGATCCGCACGATCCTTTCAATATATATGCACTCGCGATCGAGTACGCTAAAACGGATCGTTCGAAGGCATCACATTATTTCAATATTCTCCTGACAGAGCATCCCGGCTATCTCCCAACCTATTACCATGCCGGTGCGTTTTTTGCTGAGGCGGAGGAGCCCGAGAAAGCGGAGGAGTTTTATCAGAAGGGTGTGGAATTAGCGCGAATTCAAGGCAACGCGAAAGCGCTTTCTGAGCTGTTGAGAGCTTATAATAACTTTCTGGATGAACTGGATGACTAACTTTATTTCCGGGGAAATTTGGATCAGAGCCCTAAAAATCCGTATATTCGTACATAGTTCTATATTTTGCCAGCTATCTTTCGGCATTTATAAATCTTCCTCATCACAATTTAGCCCGATTTTTTAAAAATTTTTTCCTTGTTTTTTTAGCACGGAAAAACATTTATCATGCACAGCATTATGGAAAAGGAGTTATTCATACCACAAGTGGTAAAGTGGGCAAAGGCCCACGGGTTTAAGGATATCCAGGCAAACATGGAAGGATACGAAACCCCGAAGTCTTACGAAAGGGCAGCAGATAATGCCAAGTTTACGCCTGACGTTACGGGAGTCAACATGTTTAACCGGCACTATCTGGAAGTCTCCATGAAAACGGATCAGCTTCGCGGAAGTATCTCAAAGTGGAAGCTGCTGAGCGAGCTTGCAGGAATGAAGGGAGCCAAGTTATACCTGATGGCCCCACGCGGTCACGTCCGCTTCACCCGCGAAATTATCGACCAGTACAATATTCCGGCAGAAGTGGTTAAGATTGACTGACACCACTGATTGAAAGTGATGGTAGCTTTGGTCATCGTAGTAAGAGTTGGTCATTTGATGTCATTAATAGTCATTTGTTGTCATTATAGTCATTTGTTGCTTCACATGGAATAACAACAAATGACCACAAATGACAACTAATGACCACCAATGACACCCCCGTCACCCCTTAGGATACTTCCATTCCCCCCTGTAATCGCGGCTGAGCAACTTATTCGCTTCTGCATCTCCTTCGATTACTTCTTTCTCTCCATCCCAGATAATGCTTCTTCCTAATTTATAAGAAAGCATTCCGAGCAGGGCCACATTTGTGGAGCGCTGACCAATTTCAATTTCACAAACCGGAGGCTTGTTGGTTTTAATGGAATCTAAAAAGTTGGCCCACAATTCCTGAATGTTCTGGTCGTCCGGCTTGTTCAGCTTTGCGTCCTCGTGAATGATCGGCTTATTCGGGTTTGTTGGGTAGAATGTCCAGCCGTCGAGCCAGCCCATGTGGAATGTACCTTCGGTTCCGTAAAAATAAACGCCTACCGCCTGTTGAGGATGCGTTTTCTCCGCATTGTTGCCGGCGAAAGTCCGGTGTTCCCATTCCAGCGTAAATCCGTCAAAATCGTAAACCGCTACCTGATGGTCCGGTGCGTCGGTGCTGTCCTGCCGGATCGCGCGGCCGCCTGTTGAATAAATCTTTTTCGGATATTTCTGCTCCGACCACCACAGTACCTGATCCAACCAGTGAATGCCCCAGTCTCCTAATGTTCCGTTTGCGAAATTCAAATAATTACGAAAACCTCTTGGAGTGATCGTCTTGTTGTAAGGCACCAGCGGCGCCGGTCCGCAATAGAAATCCCAGTCGAGACCTTGCGGTGGTTCCTGATCGGGCGTCTTCTGGCCTGGTCCGCCGCCGTAATGTACAAAAGCGCGTGCCATTCCAACTTTGCCTGCTTTGCCGGATTTCAGGAATTCCATTCCCGATACATTATGTGGCGAAACCCTCCTGTGTGTGCCTACCTGCACGATTTTCCCGTGTTTACGCGTGGCATTCACCATCGCGCGTCCTTCCCTGATCGTATGCGAAATCGGTTTTTCTACATAAACATGCGCGCCCGATTCGATAGCCGCGATGCAACAAAGCGCATGCCAGTGATCAGGCGTGGCTACGATCACGATTTCGGGTTTCTCTTTCAAAAGCATTTCCCGATAGTCACCATAGAGCTTTGGCTTATCAGGCGTAAGTTTGGAAAATACTTCCGCACAGGTTTTCAGTTGATTCTGATCCACGTCACAAATCGCCACCAGTTTCGACTCGCCAGCCTGAATAGCACAGCGCAGGATATTGGTACCCCACCAGCCAGCACCGATAAGCGCAGTTTTGTAAGGCGCTGCTCTTTTAAGTGCGGTCAAAAGCGGAAGCGAAGAAAATGCAGCACCTGCAAGCGCGGATTTTTCAATAAAGGTTCTACGATCCATATTTTTAAATGTCATTTTTAGTTCTAATCGTCAGGTACGGCGTTCTGGGATTGTTAGTAGTGGTCAATAATGGTCATTGGTGGTCAATAGTGGTCATTTATAGTCATTAGTAGTCTTATTGTCATTAGTGGTCATTAGGTGTCATCAATTATTAGGCTTTTTTTGAAACTTCTTCCTCTATTCAAGACTTCCTAACCCAATGACCCAATGACCCAATGACCCAATGACCCAATGACCCAATGACCCAATGACCCAATGACCCAATGACCCAATAACCCAATGACCCAATGACCCAATGACCCAATGACCCAATGACCCAATGACCCAATGACCCAATGCCCCAATGCCCCAATGCCCCAATGACCCAATGACTCATTGACCCCATCACCCCATCACCCAATCACTAGCTCCCCTCACTTCCCTTTCAACTTTCGGATCAGCCAGTTATTCATCGCGTCTTTTTCGTCCTGGTAAGTCCAGTGGCCGGTATCCTGATATAGTTTAAGTTCTTTTGGGGCAGTAGTGACGTTATATGCAGAATACATGGAAGTAGGAGGGCAGGTTTCATCGTTAAAACCCCAGATGTACAATCCGGGCACCTTTACTCTCCGTGCAAAATTTACCACATCATAATAACCCACAGTGGCCAGCTTTTCCTTTGTATTATTTGTTTTGACACCATTTTTATCGAAATAATGAGGCCAGCCGCCGGCGCGCCCGTGGAGGTAACCCGTTACATCGCTCAATGCGGGATAAAATGCGCCCAGCCATTTTACCCGAGGGTCCAGGCCAGCTGTTATAATAGACAGAGCGCCGCCCTGACTCCCGCCGGTCACTGCCAGATTACTACCATCAAACTGCGGCAGGCTTACCAGAAAATCATTTGCGCGTACGCAGCCGAGGTAGACTCTTTTATAGTAAAATTTGTCCTTATCATCCAGATTATAAGCCGGATATCCATTCAAAACGCCTTGTCCCATGTCCAGGTAAACCGACGGGTCCATAGTAACCGGAATGCCGTGAATACCGATTTCGAGTGTAATGATATCTTTGTCAGCAGTAACCGCATCGCCGTAGTACGCGCGGACACCCGCGCCCGGGACGCGCAGTAGCGCCGGGTATTTACCATCTTTCTTTGGGATACTCAAAATGCCGTAAACGCGCACGCCAGGCCGGGTATTCTGTAAGCTCAGGTGATATACATTCGTTTTTTCTGTGCATCGCTCGGGGATCAGGGTCATTTTTGCATCCATCGGAACGGTGGCGAGCTCTTTTTTTGCATTTGCCCAGAAAGCGTCAAAATCTTCGGGATTGGAAACAGTAGGCTGTATTTTCTCCGGATCGAACGCAGCAGTGGCGAGGCCGCGAAATTCACTTCCATCTACATTTGCCCAAACAATGCACCGCAGAAAACCAGGCGTTTTCAAGGTGCCGCCGTCGATCGTCAACCTTCCATCAGCAGCCGTTTTACTTTCCTTCATCGTCGGTTCCATCTTTTCCAGGCCGATTTCATAGCGCAGCTGGGCATTTTTTACCGGATAACCATTTCTCAGGACCTGTACTGAGAATTGAACCTTTTCGCCGGTTTTGTATATCCAGTCCTCATGGTCGGTGCTTACGATTACCTCCACGGGCCTGCGGACAGGTTGTGCGTGAACGCTTATGATCGCTATCCAAAGTAAAAATTGTGTCAGCAGCAAACGATTTCTCATAGTTCAGGAATTGATCTGTCTTATATAATGAATAATTTTAGCGTTGACAGGTAAAGTGGCAAATACACCAAATCTTTGTCCGGTGCCGGATAATTTTTCCAATTCACAGATATTTGCGTCGTAGAAGGAAATATTTTTTGCCTCAAAACAACTGACTTTGGAATCAATACGAATCAATAAGTTCATCAGTGAGACAGGTTTTTGTTCCAGGCGTGAAGCCGACAAGCTGGTGGAGCAGGGTAGGGTTACCCTGAACGGAAAACAAGCAGTACTAGGAGATAAAGCTTCTTCGGAAGACGACGTGCGGGTGGACGGTAAACCTTTGAAATCTAAAAAGCCCGCAGTTTACATTGCATTCAACAAGCCCGTCGGAATTACGTGTACTACCGAACGCAATGTAAAAGGCAATATCATCGACTACATCCGGCATAAAGAGCGGATTTTCCCGATCGGAAGACTGGACAAGCCATCGGAAGGATTGATATTTCTGACAAGCGACGGCGATATCGTGAATAAGATACTGCGTGCCGGCAATAATCATGAAAAAGAATATGTGGTGACTGTCAACAAGCCGGTGACCGAAGAATTTGTTCGAAAAATGGGTTCCGGAGTTCCTGTATTGGGAACGGTCACGCGAAAATGTTTGGTGCACAAAGACAGCACGCACGTATTTACAATCGTACTCACCCAGGGCCTGAACCGGCAAATTCGGAGAATGTGCGAATTTTTGGGATATCAGGTCATCAAATTGAAGAGAGTGCGAATTATGAATGTAACATTAAGGAATTTGCCTGTGGGAAAATGGCGGGACCTGACCGGCGAAGAAATGGCAGAGATCAATGCGGCAATTGCAGGCTCGGTGAAAACAGAAGAGGGCTCTTTGATAGAAACCTGGGAAGAATGAGGATATACTTAATTGATTTGTCTAAATTTAGAATGGAAAATTTATATACAATTTTTTGGCAACAGGCTCATGAAAACATTTCTGTTTTGTTTGCTGATAGCATTGCTTTCAACGGTTTCGATTGCTCAGAAAAGCGACGACATCTACCAGGTAAGTTCGTCCCGGAATGTCAATGAGGTAATTCCCTTCGAAGGCAGGTTTCAATATCCTGCATTTACCGATGGCCAGGTGCATTTTCGGAACGGACGGACATCGAAGGCGAAAATGAATTATAGCCTTCTGCACGGTGAAGTCATGTTCATTGACCGACTCAGGGATACACTCCTGCTCGCCGATAACGATTTCATCGACCGTGTATACGTTGGTCAAAACCTCTACTATTACTACCCGGGCCACGGGCATATACTTATTTCAGGCGATTACGGCCTTGTGAAGTTGGGCAAAAAGGAATTCCTGGTTCAAATGGGACATGAAAAATATGCTTCCTACGGCCAGTATTCGAGTACTTCTGCCATTTCCAGCTATTCTTCATTTATGAACAACAAAGGGGAGTTCAGGTACCTGCAACCCAATGAAAAGGTCACGATGAAAAGGAGGGAGGTTTACTTTCTGGTAGACAAAAACGCCCGGTTTTACGTCGCAAACCGCAGCAACCTTCTGAAGATTTTTCCGACTCGAAAAAGCGAGATCGACCGGTTTCTGAAAGAAAATGATATTAATCTTGAAATGCAGCCTGACCTCGAAAAGACCCTGACATTTTGCAACGGGATGTGACCGCTTAACAGAGGAGCCGTTTAATAATTGAACGGAAGCCTTAGAATAGTCCGGAAGGTGAAGTCGGACTTGTAAAATATGCTAGCCATTTATACTTGCAACATTATCAATTAAATGGCTAATGTTATGAGACGGATTTCTCTTCAATTTGCAGCATTATTGTCGATGCTGTTTCTATTCAGTTTTTCATGTGAGGACCACGTGGTTCCTGAAACACCGGAAATATTGCCGGTTGTGTCCACCCGTCCCATGCAGGTTTCCGGAACAGGAAAGCTGCACTTCAAAATGGCTTTTGAGAATCTGGGAAATGTTCAGATAGCGTCCTACGGCATTGTTTATTCAGTAGGATTCTTTGATCTGAATATAAATTCTACTAAGATTCCCACGATTAATTTTATCAAACAAGATTTTTTAGGAGACCCGGGTTTGGGGGAGCTTAGTCACTCGGAAGCGGCTGCGCCCGAGGGTTTCTATGCGATATATTACCGTGCTTTTGCGATGCTTGGCAGCGGGGAAGTAGTTTATGGAAATACAATGGAGTTTAATCCCGACCTGGGCGGGCGGGCAGTACTGGAAGTGTTTGGAACTCCTAATATCAACATGCCCTACAACACGGGTTATGTTTTTAAAAATTTGGGGAATAAGAATATTGTAGAGTATGGGTTGGTTTATTCATATAACACAGCCGTTACCCAGGCCATTAATCCGATGCCAACCGTTGCTGATCATAAAAGGGCTACTAACGCTCAAACATCGCCTCCTGTCAAAGATTTGATTCGTGGAGTAAATCTTCAGATTGCCGAAAGTGCCATAAACGAATTGTATGTAAGGTCTTATGTAATCTACGCGGACCAAACTGTGGATTATGGCAAGTTCACTGCGCACATTAAAAAATAACACATAACAAACCTAATCTAAATGAATGCAAGGAAGTCATTTCGGGAAACTGAAATGACTTTTTTCTTTTACGATTGCCGGCTCAAGCACGCAGGTCCCTAATGCCTTTGATATCATTGTACTCAACTTTTCCGCAAAGTATTCATGTACTTTTCTTTACATCAAAATGTTATTGACAGCGGTAACAGGCGCAGGAATATCGGTTTCTCTTAGCATTTCGCGCAGGTCTATTTCGATAGTGCGGCAAATCGAGGTCATGGGAACATCGTTGATTGCGTTTTCGAAGGGGTTTTCGCTGGTATCACCCACAATTTCCATCGTATGGAAAACCCACGCGATTACAATATAGCTGGGCACCGCCAGCCAGATATAAGGATTTCCCAGCTTGGCGAATTCATTGATCAAACCAAACGGAAGGGCGGTGATGAAAAGCCACACAAATACTTTGCTGAAATAAGCATACTGACGAGGAAACGGGAAATTTTTGATCCTTTCAGCAGCGCCCTGCTGGTTATAGAATTCCTGCACCAAATTCATCATGTGGAAGTAAAACAGTTCTTTAATCCTCCCCGCCCTGAATTCTTCGTCCAGGTCATTCGCCTGTGCACGCATAATATGCGTTGCAGGATTTTTGCGCTGCCCATAATAGGCGGCTTCTTCCTCCGGCAAAAAACGCCTGAGCATATCAGGCAGGGACTGGTCTGCAGTGATGTGCTGTTTCTCCACGACCTGATGCTCCACCGTATTAAGGTCATTCCAGACACTTTTTGAGCGAAGCTGAATACGGACGGCATTAACATACGCAATATGGCGGTGGATTAACCGTGCTTTTACAGAGCCTTCGCCCGTGTCGTCCGACTGGATATAGGTGCAGGTCAATGCTCCCCAGGTGCGGCTTGCATTGACGATCGATCCCCAGATCCGCCGGCCTTCCCACAATCTTTCGTAAGACGAATTGTTTTTAAAACCGACATAAAATGCAACGGCTGTGCCGATCAGCCCTATTGGTACGAATGAAAAACCAAGCGTAACGCCCGACCAGGCACTGATCCCGCACAGAGCAGCGGAGTAACAGAAAAAGAACAACAAGGTTTTCCAGGCAAAGGACAGAACGATCCCCGGCTTTATTTCACGTGCGGTGTACATGGGTCTATATTTGAAAGAAATGGAAGTGTAATCTTTCAAATAATGCGGCACCTTTCGCTATTTTTTGCCGTGAAGCAGAAAATAATGCGGATTAAACTGAAAAATCCGGCTGCTATTCGGTCAAGAAAGTTCTTCGAACCACTTTTTAAAAACCGGAACCCTTTCCTTACTGATCAGGATCTGGTTGGACGATGACGGTGAAGTGCGGATAAGCAGCCTGCCGTTGAAATACAGTTCAATTTCGGTAATGCACTGGCGCGAAATAATAAACTGGCGGTTTGCCCGGAAGAAATTGGAATTGTCAAGTTGGTTTTCGAGCTCCTCGAGAGATTTGTCAATTACAAAATTCCGGTCGTCGTGAAGGGTCGCAACCACCAGGCCGTTCCTTATTGTAAGCCATGCGAAATCCGCGTCCCTGAGGGGGATCAGCTTGTCGCGATATGGGACCAGGAAGCTCCTTCGCGGGTTTCTCCGGTTTAATATTTGCGAATACATAAGCTCTTCAAGGTACTTCACCTTACTGATCGCGTTTTCTTCATTGAGCTGGTAATATTTGTCCAGACTGAATTTGAGCGCTTCCTGCCGGATCGGCTTCAACAGATAATCTATGGAGTTCAGCTTGAATGCACGCAAGGCGTATTCGTCGTGAGCGGTCGTGAAAATAACCGGGCAGCCGATCGAAATTTGTTCAAAGATTTGGAAACAGGTACCGTCGCCCAGCTGCACGTCGAGAAAAATCAGGTCAGGGGCCGGGTAATTTTCAAGCCAGGCCACAGCCGTTTCCACACTTTCTATAATGTCCAGAATTTCGGTTTTCTGGTCGATCTTCTGAATGAGCTGCGTCAGATATTGCCCTGCCGGCTGTTCGTCTTCTACGATCAGTATTCTTGTCATGGAGCTTCAATCAAGGGTACTTTTACAGTAAATTGTTGTTCATCTTCCGTCATGGAAGGCTTTTGGCCGGTTTGGATCTTATACCGTTTATCGAGGTTTTGCAACCCGATACCCGTTCCGCCCGAGTTGACTTTTTTATTGAGTGTGTTCATGACGATTACCTGCTTTTCCTGCTCGTTGAGCCTTAGCTCGATAAACAGTACCTGTGAAGAGGTAATCACATTGTGCTTGATCGCATTTTCTATCAGGATCTGTAATGAAAGCGGAATCACGTACCATTGTTTGGTGGTTTCCGTACCGACAAATTCGAAGGCCATTTTCTCTCCAAAACGCGCCTTATGAAGGTCCAGATAAGCTTTGGCAGCCGCCAGCTCATCACTTAAAAGTATCAGGCTCTGGTTTTGTACTTTCAGATTGTACCGTAAAATGTCAGAGAGATCGAGTACGATGCGCTGCGCCAGGTCCGGATTCGTCGATATGGAGATATTCAGAATGTTAAGTGCATTGAAAAGGAAATGCGGATTGAGTTGATTACGAAGGGCTTCCAACTGCGCTTTGAGCTGTTCCCGCTTCAATTGTTCGTTTTCCAGGCCGATCCTGTGATTCTCCTGCGTGGTCAGTAAAAAATTCCGGAAAGCTAGAATGGCAAGCAGCAAAAGGATATGGTAGAGGTAATACACCACCCGGAAAATCAGAATATCCGAATTATTGCCGGAAAGGGCGATTTTAAGTTGGAATAAAATTTCATTAATAGTCAGGAACAGGAACACCAGAATTAACAGTTGCACCCAGGGACTTTGTCGGTTAAACCAGCTCGGCTTCTGGTAGGTGTAATGCAGACAGATATAAACGAATATCCAGGCAAACTCAAAACTGATGATGAACTGAATACAGATATCGAGCAGGCCAGCCCAGATACTGGACTGGTCAGACAGGTTCGGCCAGATGAAGATCAATCTGGGAATGGTAGCAAACAGGCTTAAAATGAAACAGAGACGCCAACCTAATGACATCCCGTTCCTGTAATTCAAATCCTGGTTCATACCGGACTGGCGAAGAGTTCAGTTTCTATCCGGGATGGTTTGGAAGTGAGGAAATAATGCTGGGGAATAAGTTTCGCGACGGCCGCAATAAGTTCTTTTTCAGCTTCTGTCCACGCTCTTATATTCAGGTTATCTTCAACGGCGATATAGCCCAGCCATTTGCTGCCTTTGCCAATCGGGACAGCCATTAATGACTGGATGCCGTGCCGGCTGAGCCACTGGTGGTCGTTGACAGGGAAATGATCAAGCCGCTCGAAAACGGTCTGACCTTTTTCAAACAACTTGGTCCAGCGATCGAAAAATGGTATTTCAAGCGGATTTTCGGTAAAGAGTACCTTTGCGGGCACACCGGCAGCGGATACCTCAACCGTCTGGCGGATCGCGAAGGTTTTGTCAGGTGAATGCAGGGCTGCACATAAGTAAATCCTGCTCACGCTCATCACTTCCAGCAGCATTTCAAATGCTTCGGCCGTCAGAGCGTCCGCATCTTTCTGCTGGTTTCCTCCTGAAAGCAACTCTATGCAGCGGTTAAGTGATTTTTTATAAAGGGTATCGTGATTTTTGATATGGTCGTCGAGGTCCTGACGTGCATTGCTTTGCCATTTCTCAATCGTATTCTCCAATGCAGGGATCCAGTCGAGTTTGTTGTAACAGTTGATATAGTAATTACTGTCTTTGATGGCCAGAACTTTCTCGGATGTAACAGGGCATTGTCCTTCCGACATAACCATACAGGGAAGCTGACTGCCCAGCACAGTAGCGAGATCGTTGATCGCCCCGTCGGGAAGGGCATGGTTTGAAATCAGCAGGTCATACTTCGATTCCCGGAATGCCTTAATTGCAGCTTGTTTGGAATTTACCTGCTTGATGTGAAAGTTGTAGCCCTCGTAACGCAGGGAATCTTCCAAAAGATTGAGCCATTCTTCTTTCATGGCTACGATGAGAAGCTTCAAAGGTTTCATTTGAATGGAGGTTTAAGGTGTAAAGGGTACAGTACCGAAATTATATGTTATATGTGTTGAGTCTTGTATGCGGAAACAGCAGGTATGCAGGTTGGCTGTTTTTTTAAACTGCCGTCAAAAAGTGTATTTAGCAGGCGCTGTTGCAATAATACTGATAATCGTAGAAATAATACTAGGGAAAAAAATGAAATAAGACAAAAAAATGAAAATACACTTTACAGGAATATTATACGGTCAGTCTACATTCGCGATATTTGGCATATAGGCCTGTTTTACAAGTGTTTATTGCTTCAAAAGTGATTTTGGCCTTATTAATGAAAGCTTCACAGGCCAATCTTAAAATTTCATCGTACAATTCCGCAGCTTCGCCGAAACATCGTCGGTTTGAGGTCTGGAATCAACCGGTTCACCTCAATTTTTTTCAGTTTCAATCATTATTTGAAACCCTGCCGCCCGTCTTGTGGAGATATTTATGAAACCAAAGGCAAAAATCAAGTGCGCAGCCGACGGCACTGTCTGTCCTGACGATACTAAACATAAATATAACTCAACGTTATTTTTTGAACACTTCCTTCATTTTCTCAACCGTTTCTCACATTCAATCTCAGTCGTTATGTCAAAAAAAATACTGGCCGTTCTTTCCGAATACGGATACTGGGGCATTGAGCTCGTTGGGCCGCTCGAAAAATTGGAAGAAGCCGGCTATACAGTGGAATTCATTACGCCAAACGGCAAAAAAGCCGAAGCTTTACCTCCCAGTTATGATACTACCTATGTAGATCCTCCTCTCGGTGTTTGTGTGACTACCCCGCTTGCCGCGGAAAAAGTGAAAGCATTTGAAGCGACGAACAGGCTTGAAACCAGGTTGAACCTGTCGGAACTGATCCCTCAGCGGCCCTACTTTTCGACACCCGACTTCCTTCGTGCGTTTGAAAAGTACTACAGCGATCTCAAAATCGCCCAGCAGAAAGTAACCGAGGAATATGCAGCGGTTTTGCTTGTAGGCGGCAGCGGGCCGATTATTGATATGGTTAACAACCAGCGTGTCCACGACCTTATCCTTGCATTCTACAACAAAAATATGCCTGTCGCAGGTATCTGCTATGGGGTGGCGCCACTTGTTTTCGCACGTGATTTCAACGAGCGAAATTCGATTATCAAAGGAAAACACGTAACAGGCCACTGTATCGAATACGATTACCACGATGGTACCGGCTTCCTGCATACCGATCTGAATATGGGCCCTCCTCCATATGTGTTGGAATATATCCTTGCTGATGCGGTAGGTCCCGAAGGGCAATATCACGGCAACTTTGGAAAAGAAACTTCAGTCATTGTTGATTATCCGTTCATTACTGCGCGTTCGCTTCAATGTTCATTCGAATTCGGAGAGCAGTTTGTGAATGTATTGGACAAAGGCCTCACGCGTTATGGCTGGTAAAACAGGAAATCAGAAGATCGTAGAACAGTTCCTCGCCGACGGCATGGACTTTATGTTCGGGAACCCCGGTACGGTGGAGCAGGGCTTCCTCGATGCGCTGGCAGAATACCCCGACATGAAATACATACTGACCCTGCAGGAGACGATCGCCGTGATGATGGGCGATGGTTATGCGAGGGCCACACAAAAACCGACACTGGTACAATTGCACAGCTCGCCCGGAATCGGGAATGCAGTGGGCGCAGTGTACCAGGCCAAACGCGGCCACGCGCCATTGGTGATAATCGGGTCCGACGCTGGCGTGCAATACATGAATATGGATGCGCAAATGGCAAATGACCTGGTGGCTATGATGGCACCGGTTACCAAGTACGCAACCATGGCAACCTCCTCGAAATCACTGCTGCGGACTTTGCGTCGTGCCATCAAAATAGCAACTACCGCACCGATGGGGCCCGTTTATGTTTGCTTGCCGATGGATGTGCTGGACGAAATCAACGACGAACCTGTATTTCCAAGCTGCATACCTTCTACAAGGGTAATCCCATCTGCTGATTTAGTAAGGCAGTCGGCAGAGATGCTGCTGAATGCGGAAAAGCCGGTGATTTTCGTGGGCGACGGAGTAGCTTATTCTGATGCAATACCGGAACTGACGAAAGTGGCAGAGCTGCTTGGTGCAGAAGTGTACGGAGTGGAATTCGGAGATGTTGTGATGGACAACGCGCACCCGCTTTACCAGGGTACTACGGGTCATATGTTCGGTTCGTACAGCCACCCGATCACAACAAAAGGCGATGTTAACCTGATTGTTGGCACTTATATGGTGCCGGAGGTTTTTCCTGAACTCGGTGACATTTATGCCCCCGGGGCGAAGGTGATCCATTATGACCTGAACGCCTACGAAATTGCCAAGAACCACCGCGTCGACCTGGGCGTGGTTTGCGATCCGAAGCTATCCCTGACCGAATTGGCGGAAGTCATCGAGGCGATGATATCTCCGGAACAAATGGCGGAGGTGATCCAACGTATAGAGGATATCGGTAAGAAGAAAAATGAACGGGTCCGACTGGAAAAAGAAGCGGACGAAAGGCGCACTGGTAAAGAGCCGCTGAATATGGCGCAGTTCTCCAGAGTGCTGGCAGAAAAGCTTGATCCGGAAGAAACGATCATTTTTGACGAAGCATTAACCAGCTCTCCGGCGGTGAGCAGGTATATTCCTCCAAGAAAAGCCGGACAATACTTCACAACCCGTGGCGGATCACTGGGCGTGGGGTTTCCGGGAGCGATTGGCGCCAAGCTTGCCAATCCGGAAAAGACTGTGATCGGTTTCTCAGGAGACGGGGGCAGCATGTATACGATACAGACGCTTTGGTCGGCTGTGCGGCATAATGCGGGGGCTAAATTCGTAGTTTGCAATAATGGTTCTTACAAATTGTTGCAGCTCAATATCGATCAGTACTGGAAGGAACGTGAGATTGAAAAGCACAATTTTCCGCTTCCCTTTGACCTTTCCTATCCCGCAATCCGCTTTGACATCATGGCGCAGTCGATGGGGGTGGAGGCGGTAAGGGTGGAGAAAGAGGCAGATATTTTACCGGCGATCGAAAGAATGCTGGCCGATGACAAGCCATTCCTGATCGATCTGGTGCTCGAAGGCGATCACCATTCTGAATGGATTAAGTTGAATTGTTCCCAGTAGCAAATACCAACCTCGACCGTTGAAAATGCTGAATAATCAAATTTACGACTATATCATCGTCGGAGCCGGGGCTGCAGGAAGCGTACTGGCCAACCGGCTGAGTGCCGATCTAATGAACCGTGTTCTTTTGATTGAAGCGGGTGGTAAAGATGACGATCCGGCTATCAAAGATCCGGGTGGGTTCGTCAGCCTCTGGGGGTCCGCACTGGACTGGGAGCTGAAAACAATGCCTCAGGAAGGATTAAACGGGCGAACAATCACCCTCAACCAGGGCAAAGTACTGGGAGGAAGTACCTCATTGAATGCAATGATGTACGTGCGCGGGAACCCACGTAATTTCGATCAATGGGCTGAAATGGGTGCCGAAGGATGGGCTTATGAAGATGTATTGGCCTATTTTAAAAAATCTGAAAACTTTGAAAACGGCCCTTCTCATTATCATGCTACAAACGGGGAACTCACGATCCGCGACTGTCCGGATGAAATCATGCGCTCGGACCATTTTCTCGAAGGTGCCATGCAACTTGGCTATGAAGGCCCTGATTGGGATTACAATGGCGAACGCCAGGAGAATGGCGCCGGGTTACTTCAGTTTCATATCGATAAGGATAACCATCGCGACAGTGGCGCTTCCGCTTTCTTAAAACCGATTGAATCCAGGAGTAATCTGACAATCCTTACCAATGCCCGCGTAACCAAGGTGCTGATCCAGGACCAAAAAGCGTTTGGAGTGCAATTCGAATCGGACCATATGCAGTGGCACGCTTTGTCCAAAAAGGAAGTAATTATTAGTGCCGGAGCGCTGGCTTCGCCGAAAATATTGCTGCTGTCGGGCATTGGCCGGGCGTCCGATTTAGAAGCGCTTCATATTCCCGTAGTGGCAGATTTGCCGGGAGTAGGTAAAAATTTGCAGGATCATTTGCAGCTGCCTATGATTTTCCGATCGAAAATCCCAATGCCGAATACCACTTTGCTGACCGGTAATACATTGTTTATCAGTACAAAAGGTGAGGCGCAAATGGTTGATTTACAGATAAATTTTACACCGAGCATGCCCCGGCCGCTCGCACCGATGTTGCCGGATATGGGCGGCCCGATCTGCATTTTTCTGCCGATACTAGTGCAGGCGGAAAGCAGGGGAGAAGTGACATTACGATCGGGGAATCCGATGGATGCGCCTCTGGTTAATCCCAACTATCTGACTGAGGCGGCTGACGTTGAAGTACTCGTAAAGGCAATCGAAATCGTGAGATCACTGGCGGATACACCCAAATTCCTTGAATTGAACGGGGGAGAAATGGTGCCGGGACAGGGTGCAGACCTGGAACAATATATCCGAAACCAATGCTCCACACTGTGGCACCCGGCAGGAACATGTAAAATGGGCAGGGACGAAATGTCGGTCGTAGATCCTGAGCTGAAAGTGCATGGAATTACTGGTCTCCGGGTAGCCGACGCCTCCATCATGCCGACTATTACGAGCGGAAATACGGTAGCTGCCTGTTTTATGATCGGCGAGAAAGCGGCGGATATGATATTGAAATCAGCCCATAAGACAAACGGCCAGGTAATGTCCAACTAAATTTTTAATTCCATTAACCTCAACATAAAGAGCATGTTAACACAAGAATCAATAAAAGAACTGGCCATCGATTGGTATAAAAAACTGGACGTTCACGTGCCGATGGTAGAAGTACTGCCACTTTTGGCCGATGCTGAGTTGGAAATGGTGTTTCCCGAGGTGACCATATATGGTTATGCCGGCTTCGAAGGCTGGTTCCAACGCGTGATCCGCATCTTTTTTGACGAAGTACATACTGTGAAATTGGTTGAGCCGGAGATCAATGGCGACAGGGCGACCGTGAAAGTGGTGGTACAATGGGAAGCAAGCGTATGGAATGCACCGGAACCATTCAGCAAGCGCATTAAATGTGATGCTTTCCAGACATGGGAGGTAAAATTGAATGATGCCGGCAAAGTTGTCATCACCAAATATGTAGTAGACGGGCTGGAATACCACGAAGGTTCAGCGACGCTTTAACTGATTTTTATACACCTTATCCTTCTAATCCTATGAAAAACGTACCTGATACCAGACTGGGTAAAATGTACAAAGAACATATTCAGCATATCCTGGATAAAAATATCAATGCGCTTTTAGATCAATACACGGACGATGCTACATTGATCAGCAGCTTCTCGAAATCACCGGTAGTGTATAAAGGCCGCGACCAGGTGAATGAGCATATGCAGGGCATTCTGGGGATCGACGGGTTGGAAACGGAGATCGTTTTCTGGGCTGAAACAGAAAATCCTGAAACATTAATGATTACCGAACAGATCACGATGACCGTGGGCGGCGAAAAAAGTGAAATGCGTTTTGCCGACAGCTGGGTGCTTGAAAATGGCAGGATAGCTATCCATTTCGCAGGAATGGTACAACATCCCGATGGCACACTTGCCTGACTTCCGAACTTCACAACCATTACTCTCAACTAAATCTAAAAATATGAAAGCTTTTTATGACGAGCAGGTAGCCCTGCTGGCAGCCAGAAACGCAGATGACCTGGTCGATAAACACTACGCCGACGACGCAGAGATGGTCGTGTTGAGTGGCGAAGAGCCGATTGTTGTCAAAGGCAGCGATGCTTTGAAAAACCTGTTTTCCAGTTATCTGGAATATGTGTATCGCGGTTTTATCTCTACTGAAAAGTTTGCTTCGACCGACGACAGCCTGATGTTCGAAGCGACGATTGATACGGTAAACGGCCCGGTCAGGATATACGATGCGATGGTATTGAAGGACGGAAAGATCGTAAAGCATTACTCAGGAGTGAAGTAGAAATTGCGGATTTCAGGGCGAAAGCTTTCTGTCGCATTCAAAATATCAAGTAAATCCCCTTAACGTGTTTGACCATGAAACTCGCAGGCAAAAAGATCGGAGTTTTGTTCGAGGCCGACTTCTTCGAAAATGAGATCTTCTATTACAAGTTCCGGTTTCCCGAAGAAGGAGCGGAGGTACACTTCCTTTCCAGGCTCTGGGGGCAGGAAAAGCTGACTTTCCATGGTCATGAATATCGGGCGCCCATGGATTGCTGGGAGACCTTCGAGAACATGACCGACGAGGAGCTGAAAAGCTACGATGCGATCATCGTTCCTTCGGGAATGGTGTCGGATAGACTCCGCTATACCGAGGATGTCGAAAAAATACCGCCTGCTACCGAGTTTTTGAAGCGCGTTTTTGCAGAACCGTCCATCGTGAAAGGGATTATCTGCCACGGACTGTGGCTGGTAGCCCCAGCTACTGAGCTGGTCAGGGGCAGAAAACTGGTTTGTCATAACAACCTGATCGGTGATGCGAAGGCTTACGGAGCTATCTATACCAACGAGGATGTGGTAGTAGACGGTGACCTGATCACGGGAAGGTCTGGCGGTCATGCGCATTTATTCGCCAGGAAGATCATAGAAACGCTCTCTGAAAATTAACTATCAGTATGGATACCTCATTTTTTCACCTCGCACTAACGGTAAAAGACCTCGCTAAATTCGAGGCTTTCTACGCCAGGCATTTCGGTTTTTATCGCGCCAGAACGATCAGCCTCGGCGACGATGCAGAACTGGTTTTTCTTAAAAACGACAAGAATATCTACCTCGAAATTTTCCCGCCGGAAGAGGACCGGCCTTATGCCATGTCGGAAGCTGACGGGCCGCATTATCCCGGTCTGCGCCACATTGCTTTTTCGGTCGAGGACATCGATGAGAAGGTAAGATTGATGGGAGTGGATGCGGTGATCACACTCGGGCCACTTCATTTCGACGACGTAATTGAAGGATGGAAGACAGTCTGGCTGAAAGATCCGGAAGGTAACATCATAGAGCTCACCCAGGGTTACCGCGACCAGGATATGGCTGCAACGGCGTGAGATTGCCGGTGACCGAGGTTGCCGGTGACAACACCGGCCAAGGCTTTGTCCTTGTTGGTGTTGTCACCAACAAATGCCCGACGCCAATACGCGTGCGCCGGCGACAACACCGGCACTGGCTTAATCAATTTTATCCAAGAACACCTTAACGTTTTGAGCATGAATATAAATTTCACTTTTTCTGATACCATCGCTGGCTATATCACAGGATATAACGCGGAAGAGCGCTGGTTTACCCTGGAAACTTCCGATAAAAGACCTTTCAAACTAAACCTGATCGCTTCCACTTATGCCCGCAGCGTGCAGAATCTGACGGAAGGCTGGCAGGATCCGGGCGATGTGGCGCCGTTCCTGTCTACGAACGGGCAATACGTTTTTGCTTACGGAACCTTTTATCCGAATGCAGGCGAAAATGAAGCCGCATTTGAAGCGCAGCAGTTGATATTCCCGGGCAAGGAACCGAAAGTATATCGCCACGAAGAGCAAAACTGGTGGATCACTCAGATCAGCTCGATCGCTTCCAGCTATCTGAAATGGCAGTTTGACTACCCCAAAGAGGAGATCAACTATAAAAATTATCGTACGATGCTGCATTTGGGAGGCTCCAAAAAAGGAGACTATTTGCAGGAAACGGATACAATTTCCCGGATGGTTTACGGTTTTGCATCGGCCTACCTGTTGACAGGAAAAGACGAATACCTGGAAGGTGCCGAGCTGGGTACCGAATATCTCCGCGACCACATGCGGTTTTTTGATACCGACGATGACCTCGTTTACTGGTATCACGGATTAAAAGTGGAAGGTCAGAAAGAAACGAAACTGCTTACTTCCGAATTTGGCGATGACCTGGATTCATTGCCGATGTATGAACAGATCTACGCTTTGGCGGGCCCAACTCAGACCTACCGCATTACAGGAGACCAGCGTATCCGCGACGATATTGACAAGACGATCGACCTTTTTGAAAAATACTTCAAAGATCCGAATGGCGTAGGTTACTATTCTCATTTACACCCGATTACATTGGATGCGCACGAAGAATCGCTTGCGCATAATAAGGCCCGTAAGAACTGGAATTCGGTGGGTGACCACGCGCCGGCTTACCTGATCAATCTGTACCTGGCGACAGGTGAAAAGGCTCATGCGGACTTTCTGGAATATACTTTTGATACTATTACAAAGTATTTCCCGGATTACGAAAACAGTCCGTTTGTTCAGGAGAAATTCTTTGAAGACTGGAGCAAAGACCAGACCTGGGGCTGGCAGCAAAACCGGGCGGTCGTGGGCCACAACCTGAAAATCGCATGGAACCTGATGCGTCAGCAATCATTGACGCCAAAAGAGGAATACCTTGAATTTGCCAAAAAGATCGCCTCATTAATGCCTGAGGCTGGCTCCGATCAGCAGCGCGGCGGCTGGTATGATGTGGTTGAAAGGGTGAAGAAAACGGGCGGCAAGCACCAGTTCGTTTGGCACGACCGCAAGGCCTGGTGGCAGCAGGAGCAGGCAATTCTGGCTTATCTGATCATGTACGGGGTTTTGGGGGACAAAGAATATGAAAAACAAGCCCGCGAAGCGGCTGCGTTCTATAATGCATTCTTCCTTGACAATGACGATGGCGGCGTTTACTTCAACGTGCTTTCAAATGGAATGCCTTACCTGCTGGGTACCGAGCGTTTCAAGGGAAGCCACTCGATGAGCGCCTACCATAGTACTGAATTGTGCTACCTGTCAGCGGTATATATCAACCTCTTGATCACAAAAGAGCCAACCTGGTTCTACTTCAAGCCTTATCCAAATGGTTGGAAAGACAATATCCTGCGCGTTTCTCCTGATATCCTTCCTCCGGGCAGCATTTACATCAGCGAGGTGTTTATCGACGATCAGCCTTACAATGACTTCGACGCAGAGGCACTTACTGTGAAGTTACCAGAAACAGAGGAGCGTATCAGGGTGAAGGTATTGATCAGTCCCAGCAGGTGATTTTGGCTTTTGGCAGTTAGCTATTAGCGGTTAGCTTTTGGCTGTTTTGTGAGGATAATACTATTAGGAGGGCAGTACTGATCTCAGGGAAATAAACTGACCCACTATTACATAAAATCTAAATTCAGTAACCCAAAAATCCAAGACCTAAAAGCTAACAGCCAATAGCTAACAGCTAACAGCTAACAGCTAACAGCTAAAAGCTAACAGCCAAAACCCAACAGCCGCCCAAAAAACAACAACTATGAAAATAAATATAACGGAACAGGAAGATATCACGGTTGTCCAGGTGGCCGGGGATATCGACAGCAAGACGGCGCCGGAATTCGAAAGGAACGCAAGGGCTGCGACTGCGCAAAGCAGGCTGATCGCAATAGACCTGACGGAAGTTGGATTTATGTCCAGCGCGGGGTTGCGTGTGCTCCTGATGGTGTACCGGAATATACGCTCGCAGGAAGGTAATGTGATATTGGTCGGCGTTTCGGAAGATATTCAGGATGTTATGTCAACCACCGGGTTCATCAACTTTTTCAGCATTGTTGATTCGGCGGACGAAGCAATCGTTATTCTTAAACAGGCTTAGCGATGGCGACAGATATCAGGATCGACTATTACCCGACCCACGAGCAGCAGGGTATCAAGTTTCGCCGGGGGCACGTACTGCCTTTTGGGGCTACTATGGTGCCGAACGGGATCAATTTCAGCATCTATTCCAGCGAAGCCATAGATTGTACTTTGGTTTTGTTTGAAAAAGGTGAAGCAGAACCGTTTGCAGAGATCCGCTTTCCGGAAGAGTTCAGGACCGGTAACGTGTATTCCATGACCGTTTTCGACCTCGACTACGAGCGGCTCGAATACGGTTACAGGATGGACGGACCCTTCAAACCGGAGGAAGGACACCGATTTGACAAAAATGTAATTCTCAGCGATCCTTACGCAAAAGCAATAGCGGGTCGCGATAGCTGGCTGGCGAAGCCGAATTGGGACAACATTTATCCCTATCGTTCCAGACTCGTTTTCGAGGATTTCGACTGGGAAAATGATCACCCGCTCGAAACACCGATCGAAGACCTGGTCATCTACGAAATGCATGTACGCGGATTCACGCAGCATCCTTCTTCGAATGTCAAAAATCCAGGTACGTTCGCGGCGATACGCAGTAAGATTGCCTACCTCAAAGAGCTGGGTATCAATTGTGTAGAGCTGATGCCGATCTATGAATTTGACGAATGGGAGAATAGCAAGGAGAATCCCGTAACCGGCGGTTTGATCGTCAATTTCTGGGGTTACAGTACCGTCAATTTCTTCTCGCCGAAAGCAGGTTATGCTGCCACCGGCAAGTTCGGAATGCAGGTTGACGAGCTGAAAACGCTGGTGAAGGAGCTGCACAAAAACGGCATCGAGGTAATGCTCGACGTGGTTTTCAACCATACTGCCGAAGGCGATCACCGGGGGCACACCATTTCGTTCCGCGGAATTGACAACAAAACCTATTACATGCTCACCCCGGAGGGTTATTATTTCAATTTCTCAGGAACCGGGAATACATTGAACTGTAATAATCCGGTGGTCAGGAATATGGTACTGGATTGCCTGCGCTACTGGGCTGCGGATTATCACATCGACGGTTTCCGTTTTGACCTCGCCGCCATTCTCGGCCGCGACCAGAACGGTGCGCCTTTGAGTAACCCGCCTTTGCTGGAATCACTCGCTTACGACCCGATCCTTGCGAAATGCAAGCTCGTAGCGGAAGCCTGGGATGCGGGTGGATTGTACCAGGTAGGTTCTTTCCCCGCCTATGGCCGCTGGGCCGAGTGGAACGGAAAGTACCGCGACGGCGTGCGTAAATTCCTGAAAGGAGACGAAGGGCTGGTCGGTGACATTGCCCAGAGCATTCAGGGCTGGCCCGATCTATACTACTATCGCGGGCCTACTGCAAGTATCAATTTCATTGCTTGTCACGACGGTTTTACCCTTTACGACCTTTTTGCCTATAATGAAAAGCACAACGAAGCGAATGGAGAAAATAACAATGATGGCGGTAATGATAATCATTCATGGAATTGTGGGGTGGAGGGTGAAACGGATGATGCGTTCATTAATCGGCTCAGACACAAGCAAATAAAAAATGCATTATCTATTTTGTTCGTCAGCCAGGGCGTTCCTATGATCCTCTCGGGGGACGAAATGGGGGTGACCAAAAACGGGAACAACAATACCTATTGCCACGATAACGAGCTGAACTGGGTAGACTGGGGCTTGCTGGAAAAGAATGCGGATCTGTTTAATTTCTCGAAACACATCATGCATTTCCGCCGCGCCCACCCGGTACTGCGCAGCCGCACGCATTTCCAGCACCGCGACTATGCAGGAAGCGGGTATCCGGATGTCAGCTTCCACGGCACACAAGCCTGGCAGCCAGACTTTTCCGAATCCAGCCGCTGCCTGGCATTCATGCTCGACGGGGCCCACGCAAAAGGCGGTACCATTATAGACGATACCATTTACGTAGCCCTGAATTCCTACTGGGACGCGCTGTATTACGAATTGCCTGCCTTGCCAAATGGCCGCAGCTGGTATCTGTCAGTAAATACCGACATGCCCGCCGGTGAAGATTTCTTCGAAATCGGAAAAGAGCCAAGGCTGGAAGACCAGAGCCGGTTTTTAGTTGGCGGACGGGCTACGGTGATATTGGTGGGGAAGTAGGCGGGGAGGAAGGAGGAAGGAGGGACGTTAGTTCGGTATTGTTCGGTGTTGTTTCTGCCGTCGCTGGTGACATCACTGGCAACGGCGGAAAACTGCAAAGTGTTGGTGACAACACCAACACAGGCCAAAAGGGAGGAAGGAGGGACGTTAGTTCGGTATTGTTCGGTGTTCTTTGCGCCGTCGCTGGTGACATCACTGGCAACGGCGGAAACTGCAAAATGTTGGTGACAACACCAACACAGGCCAAAAGGGAGGAAGGAGGAAGGAGGGACGTTAGTTCGGTATTGTTCGGTGTTGTTTCTGCCGTCGCTGGTGACATCACTGGCAACGGCGGAAACTGCAAAGTGTTGGTGACAACACCAACACAGGCTAAAAAGTGTTGGACAACACCAACACAGGCCAAAATCAACCCAAACCACCCCAAACAATCTCGAACCACCCCAAACCACCCCGAACAATTTCAAACCACCCAAAATAAAATTAAAAAATTCAGAAAACATCAAACATCAAAATCATGGCATTTCAAATAGAATCAGTTGTAGAAGAGCAGGTTGCGAAATTGACTTTACACGGCGAACTGGATTCGCTTTCGGCAAGGGTATTTCAAACCGAGATTGAAAAAATCGCCAACCAGCCGATCGACTCGTTGGTATTAGACATGGAAGAGCTTAGCTTTATGTCTTCTGCGGGCTTGCGTGTACTTATTTATTCAAAGCAAAAGATTGGCCCGAAACTTTCCATTTATATTGTCAAACCACAAGAGCTGATTGTAGATACCCTGACGAAAACAGGTCTGCAGCACAGTGTTACTATTGTTGATCAATATCCTGTTTAACATCCTACACGATGGAATCGAAAAGTTTTCCCGGCAATGTGGATTCTCTGGATTCGCTGAGGGAATACGTTGGTGAGCTCTCGCAGCAGGCCGGATTAGGTAAAAAGCCGACCTACGCCCTTAAACTGGCTATTGATGAAATAGCTACGAATATCATTTTATACGGATACCAGGAAGCCGGTTTGGAGGCGGATTTTACGGTTTTGAGCGAAATAACCGACCAGGAACTTGTTGTGGTTCTGGAAGATATCGCCGCGCCATTTGATCCGCTTGCCAAAGAACTGCCAAATTCCGACGATTTGACAAAATCACTGGAACATCGCGAAATCGGAGGGCTAGGTATTTACCTGACCGTCAATGGTGTCGACGAATTTTCCTATGAATATGCGGATGGGAAAAACCGAAATAAATTTGTCATGAAAATTGCCTCAACCTGAGTATTATGGTTGAAAAATCTACGCTATCCAATCCTTTTCCCGGTCTCCGCAGCTATGAGCATGAAGACCATGCCCTGTTCTTCGGAAGGGATTCGCATATCCGCGAGCTGAAAAGCAAATTATTGGACGGTCGTTTTTTGGCATTGATTGGTTCTTCTGGGAGTGGTAAGTCATCCCTGATCAAAGCAGGACTTATTCCGTCTCTTGAAAAAAGCGACGACAGGAAAGTATGGAAAGTGATCATATTCCGGCCGGGAGGAAATCCGGTCCGGAATTTCGCTGTTGCGCTGAAAACAGCCTTCCGTGCCAACGATCCGCTCTGGGAAAACCGGGACCCTGCGGCGCTTGAAAAGGAAATTTCGGAAAATCCCCAAAAGGCTCTCGACTTGCTTTCCGCGGTCCATGACCGGAATATCCTGCTCGTGATCGACCAGTTTGAGGAATTGTTCCGCTATGAGCTGGCCGATGATTTCTCGGGAAGAAATAATACGCTGGCATTTGTACAGTTGCTGCTGGCGTTGATCAACCAGCGGCAATTTCCTGTTCATGCCGTGATCACCATGCGCTCGGATTACCTCGATCACTGCACCGAATTCAATGGGCTGACAGAGGTAATCAACAAGGGCTACTATCTTTTGCCCAAAATGAATACGGCAGAAGTGCGGCAGGTGATCGAAGGCCCGGTAGCGGCTTCCGGGGTGTCTATCGAGCCGGAGCTGGTGGACGGACTATTGAAAGAGCTCTCTGAAAATCCCGACTACCTCCCGATCCTGCAACACGCGCTCATGCGAACCTGGGACCGCTGGAAAGCCACTAAAACCCTTGCAGTACCTATCGCCCGCACAGATTATGAGGCGATCGGAACCATGCAGCAGTCGATCACGCAGCACGCTGAGGAGATTTACACCCAGCAGCTGGACGAGAAAAGAAGGAATGCGGCGGCTAAACTTTTCAAAGCATTGATTGTGCTGGGGCCGAGTGATACCTCTTCTTTACACCCGACGGTCTTACGCGAAATCATTCAGATTACCGGTATTCCCGATTATTTACTGATTGATGTAGTGATGGTATTTCGTGAAAACGGAGTATCATTTCTGACCCCGAAACCAGGCGTGAAGATCGACCACGACTCTATCATCGATGTTTCCGTTGAGAAAATCCTGACTTTCTGGGACCGTTGCCGAAAGTGGATCGGGGAGGAGCTGGAATCGGCCAAATTGTATAAACAACTCAGCTATTCAGCACTTCTGTACCAGGAGGGCCGAACTGGTTTATGGGTAAATCCCGAGCTGGCGCTGGGTTTGAAATGGCTGAAAGAAAGCGAGCCGACCCTGGAATGGGCGCAGCGCTATGATCCTTTTTTCGAGCGGGCGATCAATTTTCTGGATTACAGTAAAAAGCAATTTGAACTCGAAGTAAGGCAAAAAGAAGACCGCCAGAAACGTGAGCTCCGCAAAGCAAGAGTCTTTGCTTCTGTGTTGGGTATCAGCTCATTAGTGTCGTTGCTTTTCCTGATCGTCGCATTGGTTTTAAGAACACAGGCGCAGCAGAGTGAAAAAACGGCTTTGGAAAAGGAAAGTCTGGCGTTGGAAGAAAGAAAACGCGCGGAGGACCAGACGCGGGAGGCGATCTCACAAAAGAAGATCGCTGAACAACAGGGCACGTTTGCCGAGCTGCAAAAAACATTAACCGAAGAGCAAAAGGCCATCGCAGTCCGCGAACAGGAAAAGGCGGTAAAGGAAAGCGTAGCGGCCAAGGCAGCCCGCTTAGTAGCGGAAGAGCAAAAAGTACAGGCAGATAATGCGAGAAGGGCTGCCGTACAGTCTCAAAAAGAGACAGAAGTTCAGAAAGAATATGCGGTAAGTGCGCAGAAAGAATCGGAGCGCCAGAAGATACTGGCGCAAAGTGCACAGAAAGAAGCCGAAAGTTCCAGGAACGATGCATTGAAACAGCGCTCGAAAGCCGTAGCGCGATTCATTGCGATACAATCCTTTCAAATGCCCGCCGGCGACGATCTGGCTGCTTTGCTGGCTTTGAAAGCTTACGATTTTAACGTTAAAAATGGAGGTGAAAGAGAGAATCCCGATATTTTTAATGCCTTGTCCAAAGCCGCCGGTGCCAAAGCTACATTGCTGGGACACAATGATATAGTGCGCGTTGTCGCCGAGCCGCGGGGAGGTAATGCCGTATTTGCAAGTGCGGGTGACGATGGGGTAGTGAATTTGTGGAACTACCTCGTGCCTGCAACCAGGCCCGTTGCATTCCGAAATCCGAAACAGACATTCAAAAGTATCCGCGCGCTGGCATTTACGCACGATGGGAAAACGGCGTTTACAGGTTCTTCAAATGGACAGATCGTTCGCTGGGACAACTTTGCGGCTGGCAGCACGCCTACCAGGACACTGATCGCGCACGATGGTATTATCCTGTCTATGCGTATCAGAAATGCAGACGACAAGCCGCAGCTCATCTCAGTCAGCTCGACAGGACAAGTCCGGATCTGGGATATCAGTGACAAAAAGCTGGATGTACTCAAAAACCTCAATCTCGGCGCTGAAATATCGTGCGTGGAGTTTATCCGGGGGACGCCTTACGTGCTGTTTGGTACCGGAAACGGAAAAGTGATCCGGCTGGATATAGACAAGCCCCAGGTAAAGCCGGTTGAATACAACTTCGGTAATATCAGAGGCAGGTTGATCTCCATGACCCTCTCCCCCGATCAGAAGCAGCTGTATTTCGGCACAAGTGAAGGAATGCTGTATTCCGTGCGTATGCAACGTGATGAGCCGGTACCGAATTCTTTGTCGGGCACACAGGGTACTCACACGTCCGGAATCACCAAAATCGCATTCGCGCCCGACGGAAGCCGCATTGCCACAGCCTGTTACGATTGGAAGATCAGGATATGGAGCGCGCAGGATGATTTGTCGAAACAGCAGCCGGTGGTGCTCAGTGATTTTGATTATTGGGTAATGGACATCCGGTTTTCAAATGACGGGAAAAAACTGCTTGCCACTGGCGCAGACAAAACCGTACGCGTCTGGGATATCAACTCTGCCGCTTTGTTTGCGGAAGTTTCCAAAAAAGTATCAAGGGATTTGACAGAAGAAGAATGGGACCAGTATATCGGCAAGGATATTCCTTACGAAAAGCTTTCCCGAAATATCCGATAGCGCAAGATGAGAAGATTTGTACCCCTGTTTTTCATGGCGATCCTGGCATTGGGCCAATACACCTTTGCGCAGGGTGATTGCGATGCCTCGGTAATTGTGCCGGAGGCTGACCGGAAATATCGTACAGGCAATTTTGACGAGGTTTTTCAAATATTAAACCCTTGTCTGAAAACAAAATTCTCCCCCAATGCGCAGGTTCAGGCTTACAAGATCATTGCATTGACCTACCTCGCGCTCGACTCACTTCCGCAGGCGGGGCAGGCAGTTCGTAACCTGCTTATAGCCAATCAGAACTACGAACCAGAATTTTCTTCGCTACCACAGTTCAAAGACCTGGTTGCACAGCAGAAGGACATGATGGACCGGATTATTCAGATCACTTCGGTTTCCAAAAAGGCGGAAAATCTTTTGCAGGTGCCTGCTACGGTGACCGTTTTAACGAGCAATGATATTTTGAAAAGAGGTTACAAAGACCTCACCCAAATGCTGAATGATATTCCCGGCTTCGACGTGATCCGAGGTAACGGGCCTTCTTATGTGACATTTTACCAGCGCGGGTATCGTTCAACTTCCAATGACCGGACCATTTTGCTGGTGGACGGAGTGGAAGAAAACGATCTGAATTCTGATAATATTCCTATTTCCAGGCAATATGCATTGTCTGATATCGAGCGTGTGGAAGTGATTTACGGGCCGGCTTCTACGATGTATGGGGCAAATGCATTTATGGGTGTGATCAACCTGATTACTAAAAGGCATTTGGACCGGGAAATGCCCGAGGGCAGGAAAGTGGATTTTTCGGGAAGTGGTCAGATCAGGTATGGATCAATGAATACGAAAGTCGTGGACGGTACCCTGACCGTTCGCTCGAAAGACGTGGCAGTGTCGGTTACCTCGCGCTATTTCTTTTCTAATGAGCTGGATTACAGTAAATACCGTGAATGGGACTATTCGCCGAGAACAGCTGATAATTATCCTACGCAACAAAACCTGATAGGAGCGGCGGCGTTGAAATACTACAACGACAACAAACTGTCGACACAATTTCCCGGCAGTGACCTGTACCAGATCGGGTACGATGCAGCCGGGACTGTGAATGCATTAAGCCTCACAGCCGCCGGAAAAGCCAGAGCAGCGGAGCTGGATAATCAAAATCTGTTTCAAACCAGTATCAACGGAAATCCGGTCGGCTTCAATGACGATTCACGGAATTTTTATGTTCGTGCTAAGATCGAATTCAAGGATTTCATGATTTCCCTGATGAGTTGGAAAACCAACGAAGGCGCTACGCCCTGGTATACCAACCGCTCCCGGATCGTAACGGAAGATCTTTCCAGGTGGGTAGCGAACAACAAGGCTTTCTCGCTGACTTACAACAAGTTCATTTCAGACAGAGTACAAATCCTGAACCTTACGTCCTACCGCCTGCACGAGCTCAACGGGGCGACCAATCTGCCTACTTACCGGGGCTATTTCAACGGCAGCTACGGTATCGCCGACCTTTTGAACCAAAAAAAACCAACCTACGCCACGCCTTACTGGTACCGGGTTTCGAATCAGCTGAGGAATGAATTTCGCGTGCTCTGGACACCCTTGCCTAAAATGGATATCAATAGCGGCATTGAGATCCGGAACAGTATCATTCAGGCCAATTATATCACATCGGCATTCGAAGGGGCAGACGAAACGGGCCGGCCGGATTCGACCCTCGCAGGCGGTGATAATTTCAGGGTTTTTGACATCGGGCTTTTCAGCCAGGGCACTTATAACTGGACGGATAATCTGAAAATGGTACTGGCTACCAGGCTGGATTACAATCAGATACGTTCGAAGGGCGGCTATGGTTTTGTGTTCAACCCGCGCATCAGCCTTATTTACACGAGGGGCATGTTTGTTTTTAAAGGTATTTACGCAGAGGCATTTAAAGATGCTTCCTATCTTCAAAAATACGCGACAACCCGTGAGCGGCTTCTTAACAATCCAACTTTACAGCCCGAGCGCGTGAAGAATGTGGAAGGTAGCGTATCCCTGCGTTTCAGCAAGGCGCTCTCATTGAATGTTTCCGGATATGTTGCCAATTACAGCAACGCAGTAGGCCTGGCGACGGCCACACTGCCCACCGGCGCCAGTACGAGCCAGTTTCAGGCACTGGGCAAGCAGCGGATCGTCGGCTTGCAGTCGGAGGCACGCTATGATAGGAAGAAACTGAATGTCTGGGGAAATTTCACTTATAGCAATCCCCGCGATTTAAGTAAAGTCGAAGGGCAAAAGATCCCTGTCAGTGATATCGCGCCCTGGTCGGCTAATATAGGAGCGGTGTATGAGCCTGTCAGGAATCTGAGTGTCAGCGTTACCAATAATTATATAAGTGCCAGGAAATCAGGTGTTGGCACGTCAGGCAGCAGTAATCCAATCACCCGTTTTAAACCGGTTTACCTGCTCGGCTCAGCGGTTACCTATCAAAATATCTTCCATAAAGTGAGCCTGCAGTTACAGGTTTCGAACATTTTAAACCATGCATATTTCGTCCCCGGGATCCGGGCTGCGGAAGGTGTTACTTCGGCTTCCAGGTACCCGCAGGAAAAGCGGGTGTTTTCAATCGGGTTGCTCATTGATACAAACGGAAAATAACACAGAAATGAACGCAATGCTTAACACTCCTCTATTGATGAAAACAAGTTTTGAAATCGGAAACCCGGAGTTCCTGCTGACAAAGCTGGATTATCCTGAGCGCCTCGACGAAATGGGTGCATTGCGTGTAGCAGCATGGAAAGAGGAGCAGGGGGTCAGTAAGGAGTTTTTCTCGCATAAGTTCTGGCTAGATGACGAAGACCTGCTGGCTCATCACTGGGTAATTACACACAACAAAGTGATCGTTGCTGCTGCCAGGATGAGTTTTCACAAGGAATACAGTGCGGTGCCACATGCCGATCTCTTTGACGAAGCACTGCTGGGCAGGTTTGCAGAGGGGCCTTTTGCTTCACTTAACCGCCTGGTGGTCGCACCGGAATACAGGGGAAAGGGCTTTTCGGGCATTTTGGATCACGCCCGGATCCGTTTCGCTGAAACGCAGGGCGCCAGGTCGATCATCGCCCAGCCGATCGCGTCTCGGATCAAGCCGCTGGAAGATCTGGGGTTTGAGTATCTGGGCAAAATTCGCCCGCTCTACCAGATGCCGGAGCGCCAGATTTATTTTATGATCAAGGAATTAAACCCGAGGAATTGAAAATACCAGGTAACATATCGCGGATGCTGAACATCAGAAAGGGAGAGGAAAAGCTCGTCTCCCTGCTGATGGCCTACTCGTTTTTCATGGGAGGGGCGACCGCTTTATTTTACACCGTGGTCGCTTCTTCGTTCCTGGTGAGCTTCGACCGCCTGATCCTGCCGCAGGTTTACATTGTAGGCGGTGTATTCATTTACCTGGTTGGATTGGGAGTGACGCGCCTTCAAAAAAGAATGCCATTCGATAAGCTGGCTGAAAGGATGCTGCTGTTTCTGATCGTTTCTATTGCGGTTTTTCTCGGGATTTACCATGCCACCGGAAACAAATGGATCTTCTTCGTGCTATTTATCTGGAACAGGGTTTTCGTTTTGGTAAATGGCGTCACGTTTTGGGCGATAGTCGCAAAGCTGTTCAATTTTCAGCAATCGAAAAGGCTTTCATCCCTGATCAATACCGGCGACGTTCTTTCATCGGTGATCATGTACCTTGCTGTGCCAGCTCTGGTGAAACTAGTACCTACGGACGCTCTGCTGATCGTTGCGGTGGTTTTTCTGGTTATTTGCGGTGTTTTCCTGAGGAATATCCATCACAACTTCGTCACGCCCGAGGTTTTGAAAGCGGAGGTCAAAACTGAACCGGCGGAAAAACAGGCGGAAACGAATGTAGATGCGACCTATTACCGCAACATTTTTCTGCTCGCGCTGCTGCCGGTGTTCGCATTGTTTTATGTGGAATATATCTTCTTTACCGAATCACGCATTATTTTTCCGAACAAAGAATCGCTGGCCAGCTTTCTGGGATTGTTTTTTGGTATTTCCGCTATTCTGGAATTTTTCATCAAAACATTCCTTTATAACAGACTGATCGCAAAATTCGGCGTTCGGCTGGGCATATTGATCCTTCCGCTGAGCGTGGTTTTCAGCTTCACGGTTTCGGTGGTTTATGGCCTTGGCTATGATACAGCCGCGATTTTCTTTGCTTGCGTGGCCTTGTCCCGCTTTTTTATGAGCGCGATCAGAAAAGCGATCAGCGAGCCGGCTTACCAGACATTATATCAACCCATCCCGGCCAAATTCAGGCTCAATATCCAGGGACGGATCGAGGGCAGGGCAAAGGCGATGGGCGGGCTGATCGCAGGTGCTTTGCTGTTTGTGCTGGTGAACCTGTTAAATCTTAATGCATTACAGCTTTCGGCTTTTTTCCTGGCAATTGCATTGTTTTGGGCCGTGGTCTCGGTTTTGGGTCAGAAATCGTATAAAAAAATGGTGCGCGATAAGGAATTTCAATTTCCGCAACGTAAAAAGCGGGCAGGTGAAATTCCGGAACGTGCCGCGATCGACAAGCCTTTCGATATGCTGGTGCGACAGGTGTTTTCAGATCAGGAATCTGACAGGGTAGAGGCGGCTTTTGGGCTGGGCAAGTGTCACCGGTTTTTATCTTACAAATACCTGATCCCTTTATTACAGGATAAAAGTCCGATTGTCCGCAAAGCGGCTATTTACACAGCAGGTGAGCTGAAAAGGCCGGAACTATGGCCTTACCTGATGGAGCAAATGGAAATCGACAGGTTTTACACGGCGTCGTTCAATGCACTTGTAAAGTCGGGAGGGCCTTTGCTTAAACATATCGAGAAGTCATTTCTCAGCAGCAATGATAACCGTGACCGACAACTGCATATACTCAAAATCGTAGAGGAAATAGGGAATGCCGATGCGATCCGGTTTTTGCGGCGTAACCTGGAAAATCCGAACCGTTTTGTAAAAGATAAAGTGTTCGACGCGTTGCGCAACCTGCAATATAACTGCAACAGCACCGAGCGGAGCTATTTGCTGAGCGAACTGGACGAGCATTTAAAAATTTTTGCATGGCTCCTGGCGGCACAATCCGATTTGCAAGAGCACTATGCGCCGGAAGCCCAGCTGATGCAAAATCTGGAACGGGAAAAGCAGCGCATTATTCTTAAAGCATTTACGGTACTCGAAATCATATTTGGCAACCGCTTTCACGCGATTACCTTGCTGAAAGGGGAGCAGGCGACCGATGCGCGCGACTATCTCACCGAGATCACAGACCTCCTTTTACCCGAAAATGTTAAAAACAAGCTGTTGCCTTACCTGGACAGCGATTCGACGACCGAAATGTATCGGCGTTACAACGAAATTTTCCCTCAGGTAACATTGTCCCCGGAAGAGCGGCTGAAAGATATCGTTAACAAAGATTACACAAGGATTTCCAGGTGGACGAAAGCAGTTGCCGTGAAGGAACTGAAACATTTCTCTGCCGAGAGCGTAACGCCGATACTGGTGGCAAATGGAGTATCGCACTCAAAAGTAATATCCGAGACTGCTTTTTATGTATTAAGGATTGTCAATCCGGCGCGGTTCAGGTCGGTTTTGAATGTGGTTTCGCGGAACAATGACCGGTTTCATTTGCAGATCATGCAGCCGCTCGAATGGCTGGCGGAAGAGGACCTGTTAATCTGCAAGCTTAGAAGATTACGGGAAACGCCCGGTTTGGGCAGGCTTTTGAATGGTGAGCTGCAAAAGGTGTTGCTCAATTCCGAATATTTTAAAGAGCAGGAAGGCCAGATGATCGACCTGCAAAAGGCGGCCGGCAGAGCCGATATTTCAATTCTCGTCACTTACGGGAAGCTGCTATTTCCAAAAGCAGGCATCGTAGGAGCAGGGGAGATCAGGAGTATCAGTGATCTGAAGCAAATGGATGTAGCGATGACCGCGAAAGTGCTCGAAAGTACTGAATTCTATATGGTAGAGGATTATTTGTTGAATGAACTAAAAGTAACAGGGCATACGACTCAGGAAGCCATACTCACGAGCTGACCGTGTTAAGTACGGGATTTTACCGAAAAGGATGAATATATGAATTTGAAACGGCTTGTACTCTTACTTTTTTGCATTGGCTTTGCCCCGGCAATAGCTCAAAAGGACAATGCTGCCCAGCGCGAGAACGGCAAGCCGATGTCCGGCTACTACCAGTCTTCGGAATACCACGCACACGATCAGAATTTTGCCATCACTCAGGACACTTCGGGCATTATGTACTTCGGCAATTTTGCAGGGGTGCTCGAATTCGACGGCGCGACCTGGAATACAATTCAAACTGAAAATGTAACGCGCGTCTCAGCCCTGGCTACTGACAGGAAAGGGCGGGTGCTGGTCGGTGCGAACGGGGAATTCGGCTACCTGTCTTACGATTCACTGGGAGTGCATCGTTTTGTGTGCCTGTCTGCCCAGCTCAGGGAAAAGCCGTCGCAGATTTTACAGATCGTACCCGCCAGCAACGGGTCCTGGTTTATCGGTGACCGGCTGAATTTTTTCTGGAATGGTAAATCCGTTAGCACTTACAAGCATAATCTTTCCATTCAATCGGCATTTCCTTTTAATGAAAACACCCTGGTCTATGCGAGAGAAAAAGGTATTTCGGTTATGCAAAACGGGAAGGTATCACCGGTTTTGCGCGGCGAAAATGTACCGGTATTGCTGGATCTGGTAGCAGTTGTGCCGTTTTCAGATCAATCTGCCATGCTGGTGACCAGCGGGCAGGGTATTTACATGCTGAAAAATAACCGGATCGAAAATGCCCCGGGGAATGCCAATGCAGTTTTAACCGGAAATAAAGCTACCGCTGCAGTGCGCCTCCGTGACGGGAAGATCGCGATCAGCACTGGTACACAAGGTATGCTGGTTCTCACCGCAGACGGAGATGTGGCCTATCCAATTTTTAACGAGGAAAGTATCCGCGAGCGTCAGGTAACTGCGATGTTCAGTGATCGCGATGATAATGTCTGGCTTGCATTGAACGATGGGCTGGCAAGGTTGGACCTGCCCTCGGCGATCTCGGTTTTTGACGAAAATTCGGGATTAAAAGGCGCTGTGACTTCTGTTACCCGCTTGTCAGGCAGGCTTTTTATCGGGACACTGTCCGGCCTCTATTATCTGGAAAGCAATAGGATCGTCCGGGTAAACGCATTTCAAGGAAGCTGTCTTGGCTTTGATGTGGCGGGAGGAAATCTGTATGTGGCGTCGAACAAGGGTTTGTTTCAATTAGCTGAAAATCTTGCTTTAAACTCAATAGGAAATGAATTTTCGCTATGCATAACTGCGTCGCAATCGGGAAAGGAGCTTTTCGCAGGGTTGCAGGATGGCCTGGCTATTTATACAAAAAACAATGGTGGCTGGGAAAGGGAACGCGTAAAAGGCGTTACTGAGCAGATTACCGGCGTTACTGAGTTTCCGGCGGGTACCTTTTGGCTGGAAACTTTGTCGAATGGAATCATAAAGCTCGATCCGGCTATCGGTTCCATCAAGAGGTTTTCAGCGCCACAAGGCATTACCAGCCCGCTTTACAATAAGCTCGCGGTTTTTGGAAACAGATTGGTTGTGTCCAATAAAGACGGGCTTTTTGAATACCACGCAAATGGTGACCGGTTTACACCAGCAACCTGGTTGACCAGCCGGAGAGCATGGTTTGACCGTGTTGAGGGAGACGATCAGGGCAATATATGGACGACACGCGGCGATAAAAAGTCGGTCACCTATTTCAGGAAAATCAAATCGGGCGTAGGATTTGAGCAGCTTGAAACTCCATTCGCGCCGATTTCAAATGTTCCTTTCCAGATCGTTTTTCCGGACCGGGCTGGTGTTGCGTGGCTCGGCGGGGACCAGGGGCTTTTCCGGCTCGACATGAATGCCGGCGGGCACTATGGGCAAAGTTATCCGGTATTGCTAAGGCGGGTTGCAACGCAGGACGGCGTGCTGCCGATACCTGACGAAAAGGGCTCGGAGGTTACGTTGGGGCACCGGCAGAATAACCTGACGATCGAATACGCCTTGCCCAGCTTTCACAGTAATCAGGAAGTCGAATACCAGTATATTCTTGAAAATTATGACAAAGGCTGGTCGGAGTGGAATCCGCTGACCCGGAAGGAATACAATGGTCTGCCATCGGGAAGTTATGTATTCAAGGTGAGGGCGCGGGATATTTATGGGAATATTTCAAAGGAGGCGACATTTCCGGTTACCATACTCACGCCCTGGTTCAGGCAGTGGTATATGATTGCGCTCTACATCATCGCATTTGCTGTGCTGATCTATTATGTAGTTCGCTGGCGGATCCGCAGGATTGTCAGAGAAAAACAAGAGCTTGAAAACCTGATCCGCGAGCGGACGGAGGAAGTGGTAAATCAAAAGGAAGAACTTGAACATCAGTCGGATGAATTGTCTGCTACGAATGACCAGCTCGAACGGATTGACGAATTTGTGAAATCCATCAACGGGGAGGTCAATACCAAAAAGTTATTTCAGCTTGTTCTGGACCGTTTGTGCGGGTTTCAGAATGTGGACGGCGCCTCGGCGCTGGTATTTAACAAAGCAGCTGACAACTACCAGTTTATCGCGTTGGCAGGCTCGGTGGAAAACGCGGATGTGGAGGATGTAAGAATGAGCGCCCGTGAAGCGGAGGAGCGCTATGTCGAGCATGGAGAGGAGGTTTTTGAAGATATTTTTCTAAAAAGCAACTTCCGCAACCAGAACAGCAACAGATCCATCGGAGACAATTTTTCTCCCAAGTCTCTGATCAGCATCCTGATCCGGGTGGAAGGCGAGGTTAAAAGCTACATTACCCTTGAAAATATGGAGCGGGAGCATGCATTTCAGGAGCGCGATTTTAATATGGTCAAAAACCTGAAAGAGCATTTGATCGGTGCTTATATTAAAACCAATATCCTTGAAAACCTTGAAAACACGCTTTCTAATCTTAAATCGACGCAGGAAGAACTGATCCGCCAGGAGCGGCTGGCGTCGGTAGGAAGTTTGACAAAAGGTATCGTCGACCGCATTCTGAATCCACTTAACTACATTAACAATTTCTCACAATCATCGGGGAAGCTGCTGAAAGAGATCACCGAAGTTACCGATAAGCATCAGGAAGGGCTGTCGGAGGATGAGAAGGACGATCTGGAAAGCGGTTTCGATATGCTCCAGAAAAATCTGGAAAAGATATATGAGCACGGCAACAGCACCACGCGCATTGTCAAGGATATGCAAAAGCTGCTGAAAGGGAAATCGACGGAATTCTTCGTGACTGAGCTCAATCCCTTCCTCGAATCAAAGGCTAGATCGGCTGTTCAGGAGGTTTTGAATGAATATAAGGATGCCCAGGTAAAGCTGTCTTTTGCTCTCGATACAGAGCCGGTACGGGTTAGCTTGCTGCCTTACGAGTTTGCGCAAGTGCTTCATAATCTGATCAGCAATGCGTGTTACGCAGTGGCCGAGAAGGCGAAGCTGGCTAAGCACCTTGAACCCGAGATCAAAATTACAACACGTGCAGCCGGCGACGGTGTTTCGATTTTCCTGCGGGATAATGGAAAAGGAATCCCTCAAAAAGAGACCGAGCAACTTTTCAATCCATTTTTTACAACCAAACCAACTTCGAAAGGCACGGGTCTGGGACTCTATATGAGCAAAGATATAATTGAATACCACAAGGGCAGCATGTCGGTGATTTCGAGGGAGGGCGAATTTACTGAAGTTGAAATCTTCCTTCCGATTGTCAAATAGGTTAGAGTCACTATACTACGAAATAACTATGGAGCCCGCTACTACCGATAAGGAAATTGAAATTTATCAGCAAAAAATCATTGAACTGAACCGGCTGGCTGAATTAGGCCAGCTCAGCGCTGGCATTTTGCATGAGATCAAAAACCCTGTGAGTTTTGTAAATAATTTCTCAAGATTGTCAAACGGACTGGTCGAAGAGATCCGTGCGATTCTGGGAAAGCCGCTGGCGGAGTTGAGTTCAGACGATATTGAAGAAGAAAAAGACATTTTGAACACGCTGTCGCAAAACCTTCTCAAAATCAACGAAAACGGCAAACGGATCGAGCGGATCATCCAGGGAATGCTCGCGCAGGCGCGTTCTGACGGTGCGGTTTTCGAACCGACGGACCTCAATCAGCTGCTGGAAGAATATAGCAAGCTGGCTTACCAGAGTGTCAGGGCAGATGACAGGGAATTTAATGTGACGTTGAAATATGAGCTTGACCCGCAGGTCGGACTGGTCAGTTTATCGAGGGGCGAATTCGGCAGGGTGATTGTTAACCTCGTCAATAACGGCTGCTATGCGATCAATGAAAAGCGGAAAGCCGGGGCGGATTTCGACCCGGTGATAGAGATCGTGACAAAAAAGCTGGATGCAGGTATTGAAATCAGGATCTGCGACAACGGAATCGGAATAGCGGATGATATCGTCTCAAAACTGTTCCAGCCATTTTTTACTACCAAACCACTGGGAAAAGGTACCGGGCTGGGACTGTCGCTCACATATTCCAGTATTGTAGATACGCATAAAGGGACGATAGGTGTGACTTCGGTGCAAGGCGAAAAAACAGAATTCAAAATACTCATTCCTGCCTAATCAGGATTTTAACAAAAAACCAAACTAGAAATGGCCATCAGGATATTAAGCGTAGATGACGAGCAGGACATGGAAATGCTCATCCTTCAATTGTTCCGCAAGCAGATCAGGGATAAAAAGTATGAGTTTGTGTTCGCGAATAATGGGGTGGAGGCTTTGCAGAAACTCGAAGAAACGGAGGATATTACCCTTATCCTTTCCGATATCAATATGCCTGGAATGGACGGACTGACCTTTCTTTCCAAAATCAATGAAAAACAAAATCCTTTGCTGAAAGCGATCATGGTGTCGGCTTACGGGGATATGGACAACATTCGCACGGCGATGAACCGCGGGGCTTTTGACTTCGTGACGAAGCCCGTCAATTTTGAGGACCTGGAAATTACAATCTCAAAAACCGTCGAACACATTGAAATGCTGGCAAACCTGGAAAGGGGAAGGGAGCAGCTGATCGCAATTCAGAATGATTTGAGCGTGGCGCGGGAAATCCAGTTATCAATGCTGCCCAAAACGGTGCCGGCCAATATCGGTAAGGCGGGGGTTGACCTGCATGCATTCATTCACCCTGCCAAAGCAGTAGGAGGGGATTTATATGATTATTTCATGATGGATTCGGAGCATTTGTTTTTCATGATCGGCGACGTGTCGGACAAAGGCGTTCCGGCTGCGCTGTTTATGGCAATTTGTAAAGCGATATTTAAAAGTCAGTTTTCAAACCGGAATGACGATAATATTTGTGAAAAGGTAAAAATCGTCAATCAGTTTTTAAGCGAGGATAATTCCACTTACATGTTTGTGACAGCATTTGTTTGCATTATGAATGTCAAAACCGGAGTGGTTGAGTATGTAGATGCGGGGCACGAGCCACCTATTGTGATACGAGCCGACGGAAGTACGGAGCTGATCCCAAAGCAGGGAGGTATGGCGCTGTGTTTCGACCCCTCTTTCGAATTTGAATCGCGTTCCTTCCAACTTAACAAGGGGGATAAATTTGTACTTTATACCGATGGGGTTACCGACGCCAATAACCTGGCAGGCTCGCGTTACGGGCTGCACTTTTTACAGGATTTCTTCACTACGGGAGAAGGGGCCGCCAAAGAGACTGCGCGGGAAATGAACGAATCGACGCTCGACAGTCTGATCGAATTTATCGGCGCCGCGAATCAGTTTGACGATATCACGATGCTTTCATTGCGGTATTTGGGAAATTAAAGGAAAAAAACAAAAGAGCTTAACAGATTAACTGCTAAGCTCTTTTGCCGACCGGGTTACTCCCAATCCAGGAGCAAAAGTAAAGAAAGCGAGCGTATTCGCAAACAAAATCATACTTAATACAAATTAGCAACCGGCTGATGACGTATGAGCGCGAGTCGATATACGTCACGGTAGTAACGCATTAACTCGGTCCAGCAGAGTGTGTCCGAAATGTGTTTTGGCAAGTTGACCCGCGGGATGTACTGATCCTGTTCGAAATTTTCGACAAAACTTGAAAGCAGACCGGTCAGCGTGCTTACTGACTCTTCATCCGAATGGTAACGCCGGTGAAGCATCTGAATACCCTCCTCGTTTTCAGGCGGTATTACAGATTGAATATACCGCCCAAATCCAGACAAGTCACTCGTAATCACCGGCGTTCCGTGCATTGCTGCCTCCATGGGCGCATATCCCCAGGGTTCATACAGCGATGGAAAAACACCCAGGTGGCAACCTCTGACAAATTCGAGATAATCCATTGAGAGCAGAGAGGTCGTCTGGTCAATAAAATCCGGGTGGTAAATGACTTTCACTTTGTCGGTTTCACTATTAGTCAGCTTTGACCGGTGCAAATAATCGACGATTTGGTCCGGTTCTTCGAGCAGATGAGTTACGGCAGGCGGCGGGCCTTCCCTGCGAAACTGCGCTTTTGCCTGTCGCCAGGTCACATGCAGCTCGTCGTCGACGAGCTCATTGAGGTTTGGAAGCGCGGCACTTTTGACTCCCGTCACACTTGAATACAATTGAGGCCCCAGCTTTTTACTGATCTCCCGGCAAATCTTCTGCAAATCCTGAAACCGCTTTTTCGATTCCAGAATATCGGGTTTGATATGAATAAATGGCCGTTTTGTGATAATAAAAAAGACCACTGAAACCTCAGACCCCGATGCGATCAGCTGCTCGTTCAGCCGCTCAACGGCCTTCATGGTAATATCGAAACCTTTGTTATAGTACTCAAACCTTCCGGAAGTGAAGAAATACAGCGTTTTTTCCGTCTTGTACGGATAACTTGGATTAATGAGCGATTTGACGAAAGCGTCAATTTTCTGACGGTGAAGGAGGTGTTTTTCAAAAACCTCATGACCCGCACCAGGCTTTTTATGAACACCGTTCCGTATAATGTAGTCCGGTAGTCTCCCGAAGAAAAACTCACATTCTCTGGAAGTGATCTCGCTATTGGTTACCAGTACGTTAGCTTCCCTTGCTATTGTTCGTTCAATGCCAACACGGCCTTCTATTCCATATTCGAAAGACTTATTCTCCCAGTCGTAATCCGGAATCTGCTGAAAATAATTTCTTTCGTTTGCAGCCAGGTACCTTCCCAGTAAAGTGGCGTGTGCATTGAAAATCGTAGCGATCCTGACTTTTTCGAAATGCAGATCGGGTAGTCCGCTGGCGGATACCCATTCGTGGAAGTGCGCGATCACATCCTGTTCCATGCTCAGCAAGCTGACCATTTTTGTCAAAATCATTCTGGTGATCTCGCCAAAAGCAAGCACTTCGTCCCGGAAACCGTCCGTGCGGATGGAAGAGATACCGTATCGCTGCCAAAAGCGGGATTTGACTTCATCGGCATAATCCGTATCCAGGACCGGTTTGATGAGCAAGACCTTCGGCCGGGCGTCTTCCAGCATCCAGTATCCGTAATGGACTTCAAATCCCAGATTCCGTACATACCTAACTGCCTCGGACAGCTGCGTATTGTCGATCTCGCTAACGGGCCTGAAATGTGTTTTTGCTTTGTCGGCGAAATATGGTCCTATTAACAGATATCTGTCGCCATATGTATCCAGCATCGTCGGAATTTTTGACCTGATGTAGGTAAAAAGTCCGCCGATCTGATTACAAACTTCCCACGAAATTTCAAACAGAAGCGTTTCCGGTCTCAAAGTTGTGAAGGGGTTGTTGAGTAATGTCGCCTGCATGGAGCAGGATAATTCAAATAAAAATAGGCACTTGGCAAAGTCAACGCCCGGGATACTTTTTTAAGCAGAAAAAACGGGGACTGAAACTGACAAATCCACTATTGAGCTGATAATTGTGTTTTTGGTGCAACGTTTTGTTGAAATACATATATATTCGGAACCATAACCCTTTTTTATTAAATAGATGAGCAAAAGCCATGCTTCATTCCGCGTAGAGTCCATCGACGTTTTCCGGGCTCTGACCATGTTTCTGATGATTTTTGTAAATGATTTCTGGACCCTGGAGGGAGTGCCGCAATGGATGCAGCACAGCAAAGGAAGTGATGATGCAATGGGACTTTCCGATGTAGTGTTTCCCTGTTTCCTGTTTATCGTCGGGCTGTCGATCCCATATGCGATTTCGAACAGGCGGAGAAAAGGCGACGGTGATGGTATCATCCTCTTCCACATTCTGGAACGCACATTCGCGTTGCTTTTAATGGGTATTTATATTGTGAACCTGGAAAATGCGGTGAGCAGTGGAATGTCTGTCAGTAAGTATGTCTGGCAGATCGGAATGGTTGTCGCTTTTTTCCTGATATGGAATGTCTACAAAGGAAATGATGTCCGCTTCACGAGCATGAAAATCCTGGGTTTTATAATTCTTGCAGCGCTGGCTGTATTGTACAAGGGTGGCGATCCTGCAAACCCTTCTTCGATGGGAACGCATTGGTACGGTATCCTGGGGTTGATTGGCTGGTCCTACCTGATCTGTGCGGTAGCATATTTTTTTATGGGTGACCATATCGCGCTGGTGGTTTCCGGCTGGATTTTCCTGGTTTTGTTCAACCTGGCTGAGTTTGCAGGCATGCTGGGATTTCTTGACCACATTCGGGGAAATATCTGGATTGTGGGAAGCGGTTCGATGCCTGCCTTTACCATGGCCGGCGTAACTGCTTCGGTTATCTACCGGGATTTAGCCGGAAAATCAGGTGGAAGCCAGAAGTACATTCTGATTTTATTGGTACTCGGGACTCTCGCAGTCGTTTATGGTTTTGGCACGCGGCCGTTTTGGGGTATTTCAAAAATTCGTGCAACTCCCGCCTGGGTCGGTATTTGCAGCGGAATCAGTTTTTTTGCGTTTGCATTTATGTACTGGCTCGTGGATTTGAAAAAAAGCAAGCATTGGGCAAGCATATTGAAACCGGCGGGAACCGCTACATTAACCTGTTATCTGGTTCCCTATCTCTGGTATGCGATCCTGGCGCTACTCACTTTCAGCCTGCCGCTTTACTTACGCACCGGATTGATCGGATTGATCAAATCACTTTGCTTCTCTTTGCTCGTTATTATTGTCACCGGTTTGCTTACCCGAATAGGTATCCGGCTGAAAATCTAGCCAGGTCAACTGCTCATTGAGATTCATGAAGTCGATTTTCCAATATGATAATGCGAATAGGAAGGTTAGCGCTGTTAGTGGTGCTGTTAGTTGTTATTTCTTGCAAAAATAAAACCGATCCGCAACCGGTGATTGAGGCGCATATTGTGAAGCTGGGCGGAATTTTGGGGCAACAGGTTTATCCTCCCCAAAATAATCCGGTATTCTCAGTCGCAGAAAGTGCTTCCATGGCACTGATCACGCCTCAGGAAGTTGATAGTATCGAAACTTATTTTATCAATTCATCAATGGGGGCGTGGCTCTTCATATTGGGCGACCAGGATTCGGGCACCTATACAATTTACTCGTGGGGTTTTGATAACGGCAAGATCAAGTTTGATATACAGAATTACACTCCGGAGGGTCATACTAGAAGATCATATGTCTGGATCTGCGAGTAAATGGTAAAACGGCCGGGTTTTGTCTTTACTATATAGCTCAATTATTAAACAGGAATATCAATGAATTCGAGAAGATCTTTTGTCAGGAAAGGGTTTGCAGGAATGCTGGCGGGCACTGTGTTGTCTTTGCAGGAAAGCAATGCCAGTTCGGTTTTTGAAAAGAAGCAGGATACGTTCAAGCTGGGAGTCGCCGGGTTTAGCTTTGTCAATTTCAAGCTCGACGAGGCGCTTGCGATGATGAAGCGGACCGATGTACATTATTTGTGCATTAAGGATTTTCATTTGCCATACAATAGTACCGCAGAACAGATCATGGCTTTTCATGAAAAACTGAAAGAGTCGGGCGTGACCGGGTATGCAGTCGGGCCTATCTATACCAAAACACACAAGGATATTGATAATGCATTCGATTATGCAAAGCGGGTTGGCGTGAAGCTGATTGTCGGTATCCCAAATCACGAAGATCTGGCCTATGTGGATCAGAAGGTGAAGGAATACGATATTCGTTATGCAATCCATAACCATGGGCCGGAAGATAAGTTGTACCCCAACGCAGCTTCTATTTATGAGCGCGTAAAAAATTTAGACCCGCGGGTTGGAATTTGTTTTGATATGGGGCACAACAGGAGAGACAATCAGGATTCGGTAGCAGACCTGGGCAAATACTCAAAAAGGATCTTCGATCTTCACCTCAAAAATGTCACGGCAGCTTCAAAAGACGGCAAAGCCTGTGAACTGGGAAGAGGTGTCATCAACATTCCTGCATTCGTCAAAATGCTTAGAAAAAGTAAGTATGATGGGGTATGCAGCCTTGAATATGAGAAAGATATGAAAGATCCGCTGGCTGGTATTGCAGAGTCGGTTGGGTATTTCAAGGGGGTGTGCGATGCAGGTTAAGCATTGAAAAATCGCTTAAAGTGCGGCAAAACCCTATTTTTGCAGATCAAGGTGATCATTTTCATACTATAACAATAACTACTGATGCTTCCAAACGTGCCCTTTGATAAACTTCCTGCGTATAAAAAACTGAAAACGCACCATAAGTCAATATCTCAAAAACACCTGAAGTCGCTCTTCGAAGAAGATGCCGAGCGCGGTAAAAAATTTACGATCCGGCTCGGAGATATACTTGTCGACTATTCGAAAAACCGCATTTCGACCCGTACGAGATCTTACCTGATCCAGCTGGCGGAAGAGGCAGGGCTGGCAGGAGCGATTGAGCAAATGTTTACCGGCGAAAAGATCAATGCCACAGAAGACAGGGCTGTCCTGCACACCGCGTTGAGAAACCGTTCGAACGAAACCGTTCTGGTTCACGGCAAGGATGTAATGCCTGATGTGAATGAGGTGTTGGAAAAAATGAAGGAGTTTTCGGGCAAAGTACGCTCCGGCTCATGGAAAGGGTATTCGGGAAAAGAGATTACCGACGTTGTGAATATCGGGATCGGCGGAAGCGATCTGGGCCCGGTAATGGTGACCGAAGCGCTCAAAGCGTATAGCAAGCCTGGCCTCGAAGTGCATTTTGTGTCAAATGTGGATGGGACGCATATCGCGGAGACGGTTAAAAAGCTGAATCCGGAAACGACCCTCTTTATGATTGCTTCCAAAACATTCACCACGCAGGAAACAATGGCCAATGCCCACAGTGCGCGGACCTGGTTTTTGGATAAAGCAAAAGATGAGAAATTTGTAAAGAAGCATTTTGTCGCGATCTCGACTAACCGCAGCGAGGTAGAGAAGTTCGGGATCGATCCTGAGAATATGTTTGGTTTCTGGGATTGGGTAGGGGGCAGGTATTCCCTATGGTCTGCGATCGGGCTTTCCATTGCCGTTTACATTGGTTTTCAAAATTTTGAGCAGCTGCTTGCGGGCGCCCACGAAATGGACAAGCATTTCCGGACCGCTAAATTCGAGCGGAATATTCCTGTGATTCTTGGTTTGCTGGGTATTTGGTACAATGACTTCTTCGACGCGCAAACCCAGGCCATTTTGCCTTACGATCAGTATCTGCACCGTTTTGCGGCTTATTTTCAGCAGGGGGATATGGAAAGTAATGGTAAAAGCACGGGTCGGGACGGACAGCCTGTCGGTTACCAGACGGGACCAGTAATCTGGGGTGAGCCAGGAACGAACGGGCAGCATGCATTTTACCAATTGATCCACCAGGGTACTAAGCTGATTCCCTGCGACTTTATTGCTCCGGCCATCAGCCACAATCCGTTGGGCGATCATCACAAAATGCTGTTATCCAATTTCTTCGCGCAGACAGAAGCGTTAATGAATGGAAAAACGGATGAAGAAGTACGGGCTGAGCTGAGTGGTACGGGTAAATCGAAAGAAGAAATAGACGCGATTGCGCCTTTTAAGATATTCTCCGGGAATCGTCCTACCAATTCAATTCTGGTCAAGAAAATCACTCCGAAAGTCCTGGGAAGCCTGATCGCGATGTATGAGCACAAAATCTTCGTGCAGGGAATTATCTGGAATATTTACAGTTTCGACCAGTGGGGCGTAGAGTTGGGTAAACAGCTTGCTAACAAAATTTACCCCGAACTGCAAAACGACTGGCCGGTAAGTAATCACGACAGCTCTACGAACGGCTTGATCAATCAATATAAACGTTGGAGGTAACGGTTCAGGATTAAAGTCGTGAACAAATAGCCTATTAATACACCAGCAGCATCTGCCACCGCGTCCCACCAGTCAAACGTGCGGTCGAATGGCAGAAGCTGCTGGTAAAATTCAAGCCCCAATCCGTAAGCCATTCCGAGAAAGATCAATAGTCTTCCATTCTTTGGGAACGCCAGAAGCCACAGAAAAATCCATACTATAAACAGCCCCGCGTGTACGACTTTGTCAAATCCCACGACTGGCGCGGAAGGAATATCCTTACCCGGCCAGGTGCAGGCGGCGAGAATCAGTATGGTCCAAAACCAGGCAATCCAGGGGCGTTTGAAAAGGGCAATAAAAAGCTTCATATTTGCGAAATGTCGTTTAGAAGCTCAAATTTAGGCCCATTTCTTTTTATCCCCTTCGGTTTTATACTGCTGATGAGATTTTTTCAATGCTCAATGCCGAGTTAGCGAAATTTACTAGTCGGTTCATAGATATAGCGCAATGAATCCAGCTCGGGCTTGTAGGTTGCGCTTTTCATTACATTGCTGAGCTCGATGCGATGTGTTTCTCCCTCGCCGTCCGGAATGGCATCCAGGAATGCAGCAAATCCGGATTCTTTATTTATCTGATACCAAAACTGACTCCTTTTTAGCTTTCTATCATAGCGATGTCCATATTGAACCGCCTGCAGTGAATCCGTCTTGTGTAATTTGGAATTGAAGAATGAAAAGATATAATACGGAATCCCCTTATGATAATGAGGTTCATCCAAGCTGTCTTTTTCGGAAATTAGATATTGGACTTCTAGCAACACTTTCTCCGAGATTTTGTTGGGATCCTCCTTTCCACCTTTTTTTCGATAGTCAACTAATATCCAATACCCGGGGTTTTCGCCGTCGGTAGGGCTTCCTACTACTGATTTTGTAAATCTTTCTGGAAAACATCCGACAACAATTGTGGCAGTCAGGATTATAATTATAGATTTCATATGCATCTTGGATCAGTCTAGACAGTACGATGTTTAGGGCTCACATCAATTGTTACCTGAACTTCGCAGTCGGTTCATAGATATAGCGAAGTGAATCCAGCTCCGGCTTGTAATTTGCGCTTTTCATGACGTTGCTGAGCTCAATGCGGTGAGTTTCTGTCTCTTTGCCCAACTTCACATCGAGATATACCACGAAGCCAAATTCCCGGTTAAGCCGATACCAATATTGGCTTCTTTCAAGCTTTCTGTCATACCTATAATCAGATAATTTGGCTTGAATTGAATCTGTCTTTTTTAAAGCAGCATTGAAGAACGAGAAAACAAAATATGGAATTCCTTTCTCGTACAACGGCTCCTGCAAGCTATCCTTTTCAGATATGAATTTCTGCGCTTCTAAAAGCACTTTTCCTTCGGCTTTATGAGGATCCAGGGACTTACCATTTTTTTGATAATCTACCAATATCCAATATCCCGGCTTCTCACCATTGGTCACGTCGCCATTAGGCTCGATCACATATCGTTTTGGGAAACAACCGCACATGGTTGTTAAAATTAGTATGAACACGAAAACTTTCACGATTATATGGCTTATGGTTGAACAATGTAAGCTCTCATATTCTGGCTATTGTATAGGGTACCGCCTCCAACAATCCCGGTGTAAGCAAACCACGTATGATTCTCTGATACGTCTCCCCATCCCCAATTCATTTGATAGTATACTGAGTGATTTTCATAGCAAAACCCATTTTGATCATTGAAAATAGCGTACAAGTCCCGAATCCCATCCATGACCCAAATGTGCTGATTAGCTGCACAGGCGGCGCAGTTAGATCCGAATACGATAACAGGCCTCAGCGCTCGCAGTTCGGTGCTTATCATCCCGATGTTGGAGAAGAATTCTTTATCGAAGGAAGTATATCCCCTGTTCGAGAAGAAATTATCAATGTGCCCGGGGATATTCCAGGTCTGGCAGCCAGATCCGGAGAGCGGAATACCTAGCCCAGGAACCAACGTATTATACACTGCGTCCAGATCTTTACCGGTATCTCGTAAAAGATGAGCTAAATCAATATGGTTTGGATTTACAGGAATGCAGTTTTTTGGCGCGTTTACGGGCATTGCATTAAACATTGATGCCGAGTAAGTATGCCCATTGGTAGTGATTTGCTTATGGTGGTATCTTAACACCTGTGATACTGCAACCGGTCCACAGCCAGTTGGCGCCTTCCCGCAATTATACTGCCCACTACAATTCAATGTATTAACACCAGACGGACAAAAGGCATTATACCCTGTTCCTTGCTGCCATTGGGAGAGCGTATGCGTCAAATGCGCAATCGTCGAATTCGCCGGAATCGGATGAGTTACGAACCATTCGCAGCTGGCTTCGGGTGTGTTGACGGGTTGTTCGCTTGTCCGGCCGCCGTTTGGTGTTCTGCCAAGTTGTTGCCAAAGGTTGACGATGTCGATGTGAGCTTCCTTCTGGGTTTGGACACCTTCAAAATTTTCCCTGATCAGATCAAACCAGAGCTGGATCCCCGGATTGTCTGTCTTTTCATCGAAGTTTCCTTTTTCTGCAAAGGCCAGAACTGGCTTCATTCGTTTGTCGGCGGAAAGGAGCGTAAATCCCTTGTCGTTTTCGTATTCTACAATGTAGAACATCACTTTGCTGTCATTGTTTAAAAAACGTCTTACCCCACTTACAATAAGTTTTTCGCTGTCGCTGGTCCTGGCGTTGCTTTGCATTTGGGCCATTTCCCCACCGGAGAGTAACCTGACGGCTTCTTTTTGGTCGACGAAGAATTGGCTTTTTTGTTCTGTTGGTTCTTTCAGAGTAGGTTCCAACAGATCGTTTTTGGAGCAGGCATTGAGGAGGAAAATGATTGCCGCTAATTTAAAAAGAGAGGGCACTGAAATCCTGATTTTCATTTTCATAGCATGTTTGTTTCCACCCTCCCGATGTACTTATTTGTACGACTTCGTGGCGTGAAGCAAAATGCGGAACAATATTTCAATAACTCAACAAGCTACACCCACAATTTTATAAGCAGAGCTTATAACGTTATAAGTCCTGCTTATAAAATAGATTTTACCTTGAACAAATAGTACAGTATAAAGAAAACGTCCGGCATTTGCCGGACGCTATTTATTGATGAAGTAAGTAATTTGACCATTTAACCATTATCCGAAAACTCAGGATAAAGCGTCATTCCGCCGTCGATATATAATGTTTCTCCATTCACGTAATCAGAATCATCGGAAGCGAGCCAGGCTACTGCTTTGGCAACGTCCTGCGGCGTACCGATCCTTTTGTAGGGAATCAGGTTCATCAGTTCATCATACTTAGCCGGATCCGACCAGACTTCCTTGTTAATAGGCGTCTTAATCGCGCCCGGACTTACTGAATTGACCCTTATTTTATGCGGAGCAAGTTCCTGGGATATGGATTTCATAAACATCATGATACCTCCTTTTGAAGCCGCATAATTTACATGGCCGGCCCAGGGAATGATGTCGTGAACCGAGCTCATCATCACGATTTTGCCTATTGAAAGCTCACTATGACTGGTGCCTTCGGCAGCTTTTTCCTGAGCGAGAAATTGCCTGGCAGCAGCGCGGCAGCAAAGGAACATGCCCGTGAGATTTACGTCGATTACCTTCTGCCACTCCTGCAAGGTCATCTCCAGAAACGGCGCATCTTTTTGCAATCCGGCATTGCTGATTAGTACATCCAGTCTTCCGAATTTGTTAATCGTCTCTCTGAACATCGCCAGTACATCATCCTCGCGGCTAACATCAGCTTTAACCAGTATTGCCTCGCCACCTCTTTTGACTATTTCATCTACCGTATCCTTACCCGCTTCTGCATTCGAACTATAATTGACGACGACTTTTGCACCCTGGTTGGCGAAATGAATTGCGCAGGCTTTACCAATTCCCGAGCTTGACCCGGTCACGATAACAACCTGACCTTTAAATTTCAGTTCAGGACCTATCATATAATTTCTTTTTCGATTGATTTCAATTTTTTCCAGACACTGCGGTTAATCTTTTTGACCGCCCAGTTTTTCGCGATCAATATGGCTTTTGCGACAGCGTCGCGGGGAGAAATGTTATGGGAGCGAAGAAGCTCTTGTGCAATGACAACCGCTTTTTCACGGGTTGTGGGAGATAAATACATCAATTCAGGTAATGAGATCCTTGCGTCCATAGATTAACGTGAATTTTAGTAACAGGTTTTTGTTTGATGATTTTGTGTAACTGACGTTCATAAAATTCGGTGCCAGTCGGCCGCTGCGGTGCTTTGATTACATATCGAGTTTCAGGCACCCCAATTTTCAGCACTGCGTGTAAAAAAAATCCCCATCTGTCAAGACGGGGATTTTTAAAGGGGCGTCTTATTTGACTTCTTCAAAATTAACGTCCGTCACATCGTCGGTCGCATTGGCACTATCCGCAGCTCCCGGATTTCCAGGATTTGCCCCGCCCGCAGGACCTGCACCAGGCTGACCTTCGCCACCCTGAGCATACATTTCCTGAGAAGCAGCCTGCCATGCAGCATTCAATTTTTCCATTGCGGAATCAATTCCGGAAAGATCCTGGCTCTGGTGAGCAGTTCTCAATTCAGCCAATGCACCTTCGATATTGGACTTATTACCCTCAGAAAGTTTTTCGCCAAATTCTTTCAGCTGTTTGTCAGTTGAGAAGATCAGGCTATCTGCCGCATTGATTTTCTCAATTTTCTCACGCTCCGCCTTATCAGCTGCTTCGTTGGCTTTTGCCTCTTCGCGCATTCTGTTAATTTCAGCGTCAGTTAAGCCGCTGGAAGCTTCGATGCGGATTTTTTGCTCTTTTCCTGTTCCTTTATCTTTTGCCGAAACGTGCAGGATACCATTTGCATCCACATCGAAAGTAACCTCGATTTGTGGGGTACCGCGTTGTGCCGGTGGAATATCAGACAAGTGAAAACGGCCCAATGTGCGGTTCTGAGTAGCCATAGGACGCTCTCCCTGTAACACGTGGATCTCAACAGAAGGCTGGTTGTCAGCAGCGGTCGAGAATGTTTCCGTTTTTTTCGAAGGAATAGTTGTATTCGCATCGATTAGTTTTGTGAATACACCTCCCAGGGTTTCAATACCCAATGAAAGCGGGATCACGTCGAGCAGCAATACATCTTTTACTTCACCCGTCAAAACACCACCCTGAATCGCGGCACCAACTGCAACTGCTTCGTCCGGGTTAACGTTTTTCGAAGGTTTTCTGCCAAAGAACTTTTCAACTTCTTCCTGTACACGAGGAATACGCGTTGAACCGCCTACAAGGATTACTTCATTGATATCACTATTCGAGTAACCTGCGTTTTTCATCGCTTTCTTGCAAGGCTCCATCATTCTCTGGAACAATGAATCAGCAAGCTGCTCGAATTTCGCGCGGGTCAATGTGCGCACCAGGTGCTTTGGAATTCCGTCAACCGGGAATATATATGGTAAGTTGATTTCAGTCTGTGTTCCGCTGGACAATTCAACTTTCGCTTTTTCCGCAGCTTCTTTCAAACGTTGCAGCGCCATCGGATCTTTACGCAGATCAACCGCTTCGTCTTTTTGAAATTCGTCGGCAAGCCAGTTGATAATTACCTGGTCAAAGTCATCACCACCAAGGTGTGTATCACCGTCGGTTGATTTTACTTCGAAAACGCCGTCGCCCAGTTCAAGGATCGAAACGTCAAAAGTACCACCACCCAAGTCGAAAACAGCGATTTTCATATCCATGTGCTGCTTGTCAAGACCATAAGCAAGGGCAGCAGCAGTAGGTTCGTTGATGATACGCTTCACATCCAAACCTGCGATTTGTCCTGCTTCCTTAGTTGCCTGACGTTCCGCGTCATTAAAGTAAGCAGGTACCGTAATAACCGCCTCCGTTACTTCCTGACCAAGATAATCTTCCGCAGTTTGTCTCATTTTTTGTAAAATGAAAGCAGAAACCTCCTGGGGCGTATAAAGCCTGTCTCCGATAGGGATACGCGGCGTATTGTTCGGGCCTTTCTCTACGCTGTAAGCAACCGTCTTCAATTCGCTGGTTGTTTCATCGTATTTTTTACCCATAAATCTTTTTATGGAGCTGATAGTATGCTTGGGATTAGTGATCGCCTGACGTTTGGCCGGTGCTCCGATTTTGCGTTCACCATTATCCATGAATGCAACCACAGATGGAGTAGTGCGGGCTCCTTCGCTGTTTGCAATTACAACCGGCTCGTTACCCTCCATGACAGCCACGCAGGAGTTCGTTGTTCCTAAGTCTATGCCAATAATTTTTCCCATTGTTCTATATTAAAAGTTAAGTATAATTTGATTCTGTTCTGTCGAGCTGCTAATCGATATTTCGACCGCTCTGAGACTTTCTAAAAAGCCCGTACCAGATTAGAGATACAATGGGGGAAGTGACAAAGTGTCAGGCTGGGATTCCAGCCTGACGAAAGTATTTATTAAACGCGTACTTGTCCCATATAAGGGTCGCTCTGGCTCAGATATCCGGTTTCCACGTGCCCGGCGTAGCGTTGCAGGAAGTGAGGGTCATTTTCAAGGGTGACCGAGAAATCGTACCAGTTAGAGCTGTTTTTTAGATCAAAAGGTATGCGAATTTCGTTTTTCGCAGCGTATTCCTCCATATTAATCCTCTTACTATCAGCATTGTAGGCGTTGTCTGTAATAGTAATAACGGCATTCTTATCCGGATCGAGATTACTTAGTGTAAAAACAGCAAATGCCTCCGAATTCTTACTTTTACCGGGCTGATATTGCAACCCTACTTTCACAGATCCGGCATCTTTTGTGCCGGTATATTCCCTGTAAAACCCGTTGGGACCATATACGCGCAAATGATATTTACCGCCTTCAAAATCGGCTATTTTCCAGGATCCTTTCAACGCGTCTCCCGCTTTTACTGCATAGTTCCAGACCTTAAAAGCCTCATTTTTATATTTTGTCGGGGCATAAATCATAAATGGTGAGCCGGCTGCCTTATCCTTAAACATGCCATTTTTGGCTTCCAGCGTAATTTCAAATGCAGTTTTGTCAGATTTTAAGGCGCCTTCCGCCGACAGCTCGTATGGAATGGGGCAGGAGGGGCGTGTCCCTTTTTCCTGTTTTGGTAAAACGGACGAGGCAAGCGGGTCCTTATTAACCGATTCAATTTCTCCCTTGCTCAACGCTTTATAACCAGTCGGCAGTCTTTTAAACTTGGCATTAAATATTCCCTCCATGAATTCGTCTCTTTCCAGAAATGTCGGCAGCTTGCTCTGCTCGCCTTCATAGGGCAGGAATGTAGAAGTAAGGTCGCCGCAGATGGTACGTCTCCATTCGCTGATATTCGTTTCCCTGATTTCCTTGCCGGATTTATGCGAGACAAACTTTTCCAGGAATTGCAGAATGGAGGTATGATCAAAAACTTCGGAGCACACATTACCGCCCCGGTTCCAGGGCGAAGCAACCACCAGAGGTACCCGATAACCAAGCCCAATCGGACTTTCACGACTCTCTTTTTGAGACTTTTTGGTCATATCCTCCTGCAAAGTCACATATTCGGTCTTGCAGTCGATGCCTTTTGAAACGGCGCCGGTATCTTCCTTGTAAGGATTTGGGACTGAAAATGGAGGTACGTGATCGAAATAGCCGTCATTTTCATCGTAACAGAGGATGAAGATCGTCTTCTTCCATACTTCCGGATCGGTGGTCAGAATATCCATTACTTCCGATACGTACCATGCCCCATACCAGGGGGAAGTGGGGTGATCCGAGAAATTTTCAGGCGCTACGAGCCAGGAAACGGTAGGAAGGTTGCCCGTTTTCACATCGGACCGGAATTGATGAAGAATATCTCCCAGCGGCGCCTTTGCCTCATGTTCAATATCACCGTCCAAGTATTTAACGGTCGTTATTTTTCTGTATTCGGGGTCATTTTTATTGATCGTAAATGCTTTCTGATGAATATTCTTTTCGCGTTGAGAAAGTTTTTCAAAATTCTCGGGACTCCATCTTATTATTTCCTCTTTTGCTAATGCAAGACTTGCCTGTTGCGCACTGATCTTTTTCGCGAGCGCATCAGCGTCCTTTCCGGGCTGCATTGTTTTTAGCTTGGCCTGTGCCTCTTCAATTTCCTTCGGCAAATTTTTTATCTGCCCTTTTAAATATTCCTGGTAGCCGGTATGAAAACGGATCTGATATTGAGAAAACCACTCAATAGGGTTATCCGTAAAGTTGGCCAGCCAGGATTCTTCTTCTCCTGTCAACCCGGTCGGGATACTCAGTTCATTCTGATAGATTTTCCATGAAACGCCATGGTCTTCCAGCCTTTCAGGAAATGTAGTCCAGGAAGCTTCTGCATCGTCGGACACATTTTCGTTTCTGACATTCGCGTAATTTTTAGGGTCAGGGCTTTCGCGAATCGTTCCGGTCCACAGGTACAGCCTGTTGGGTGTGGTACCTGTCAGTGACGAGCAAAAGTTCTGATCACAAACGGTAAATGCGTCTGCCAGCGCATAATAGAAGGGGATATCCTCGCGGTTATAATATCCTAGCGTCAGAGGCATTTTGGTGTAATCCTTATGCCCTGGCTGCTTGGCGATCAGCCATTGGTCATACTTGCCGTTATTCCGCGCATCTACCTGATTGGTCCAGGAATGTGGGAGTGAGCCCATCCAGGTTGCATTGGTTTCCCGCATATTTAATCGAAACGGAACGTGCGTTTCTCCGAATGCATTCTTTTGCAGCCAAACAAGATTTTGATCGGGAAGCTGGATCGCCCGTGGGTCATTAAACCCGCGCACGCCGCGCAGTGCTCCGTAAGAGTGGTCGAAAGAACGGTTTTCCTGCATCAATATCACCACGTGTTCGGCATCCTGCCATGTTGTGCCTTGGGGTGGATTTATGGCCAATGCCTTCTGAATAGAAGCGGGCAGGGTGCTGAATAATCCGGCTGCTCCTGTGAGTAAGGTAGCTTTCCGGATAAATTCTCTTCTCGAATCCATAGTAAGGTGAGTTAAAAAGAAAAAGGGCTTTAAGGATAGTACATCATTTTGTGCAAATGTACTATCCTTTTAAAGCCCTTGCTTTATCTCGGTATTATTCTTTGTTATTACTTGCCGCCAAAAAGGCCACCCAGCATACCGCCGAGATCGATGCCGCCTTGGCCCGGCTTTTCGTCCTTTCCGCCGCCAAAGAGGCCGCCGCCCATTTGAACCAGCGAGCCGAGGTCGAACCCGCCTCCGCCGGCTCCATTCATCTTGCCGATCACCGCCCCCAATACGCTCGGCAGCACAGCGTTAACGATGTTACCCGCCACCTGGCTGTTTAATCCAAACTTTTGAACGATGGCGCCGATAGCGTTGGTGGCGATCGAAGCAACTATGGGATTGTTGAGAAGCGAAGCACCAGAGGTGCCGCTTTCGCCGGAAAAAAGGCTCATGAGGCCGCCGATGTTCCCGCTTTGTGCCTGATCCTGCAAACCGCCGGTAATCGAGCCTACCAATGTGTTCATTACTTCCTGATTCTGCTCGTTAGGCACATCTGGGTTCTGGACTACGGCTTGTTGGGAATTTTGTTGAACGAGGTCGAAAAGTTGTTCAAGCATGTTATTTGGTTTTGAGGTACGATAGTTGATTTTCGCCTGCAATATCCAAATTTTAGACAAAAAAAATCCCGCCGGAAGGGCGGGATTGCTGTTTTATTTTACCTGATCTACGATCGCTTTGAAAGCTTCCGGATGGTTCATCGCCAAGTCGGCGAGCACTTTTCTGTTTAGCTCGATGCCTTTTGCATTCAATTTGCCGATAAAAGCAGAATAAGACAATCCGTGCTCGCGGGTTCCTGCATTGATACGCTGGATCCACAGTGCGCGGAAATTACGCTTTTTCTGTTTACGGCCTGTGTATGCGTAAGCCAAACCGCGTTCTACCGCATTTTTAGCTACTGTCCATACATTCTTGCGACGGCCGAAATAGCCTTTCGCAAGCTTCATTACTTTTTTACGTCTTGCACGTGACGCAACGTGATTTACTGAACGTGGCATGTTTTAACTGTTTTTGATAATGGGCGCTCTGCTGAGTCTTAAAAGCCTTTTACCGGGTTGAACAAAGAAACCGAAATGGTATTGTAATTAAATGGCCTGGCTAATTAACCAAGCATTGCCAGCACTTGCTTGTGGTTAGACACGTCAATAAGACCAGTCTTCACCAACCCACGCTTGCGTTTGTTAGATTTTTTAGTCAGAATGTGACTGTGGAAAGCGTGTTTACGCTTAATTTTTCCAGTGCCGGTCAGCGTGAAACGCTTTTTAGCTCCTGAAACGCTTTTCATTTTAGGCATGATTCAAAAAATAATAGTTGATAAAATATAAAACAGCGCGCAAAATTAGCCAAAATGTTTATAAAATGAAAATCGTGATCCCGGATTCCGGAACCACGATTTCTATATATTATAAATATCTTATTTTTTCAATGTTGGGGCGAGAATGATTGTCATCCTTTTTCCTTCGAGCTTAGGCTCCATTTCCAGCTTGCCGTATTCATTCAATGCCTCGGAAAATTTATTCAAAAGATTTACACCTCTTTCCTTAAACACAATCGTACGACCTACGAAATGCACGTAAGCTTTTACTTTTGAGCCTTCTTTCAAAAAGTTGATCGCGTGTTTCAGCTTGAAATCAAAATCGTGATCGTCCGTGTTTGGTCCGAAACGAATTTCTTTGATAACCACTTTCTGGGCTTTCGCCTTGATCTCTTTTTGCTTTTTCTTTTGCTCGTACTTGAACTTGGAGTAGTCGACTACCTTGCAAACCGGAGGTACTGCTGTTGGTGCAATCTCAACCAAATCAAGACTTTGCGCCTTTGCAAGTGCTCGGGCTGTATTGATATCCACAATGCCTGGCTCAATATTTTCTCCAACCAGACGTACTTCTTTTGCTGTAATTCGTTCGTTTATTTTATAAGGTTCTTCGGGAACTCTTAACCGTCCACTAGGGGGTCTTAATGCCATATAACTTGGTTTGGTGTTTTTTTGTTTTTTCGGTGAAAATCAAAAGTGCTAACAGTGCGGTAACAAAAATAGTGCCTTCCTGCTTGAATTATAACAAAAAGTTAGGAAAACATCAAATTACCGCGGATTCCTTCTTGAAAAAAGCCGCAAATTCCGCCACGGTCATGCTACCCAGGTCACCTTCTCCCTTGCGACGTACCGATAATTTACCCTCAGCCATTTCCTTTTCACCGACAATCAGCATAAACGGAACCTTGGTAACTTCCGCATCACGGATTTTCCTTCCTATTTTTTCATCCCTGTGGTCTACAAAACCCCGGATATCGTCATCCTGCAACCGAAAGAAAACTTCTTCCGCATAATCGGCAAATTTCTCGGAGATCGGCAAAATAGCGATCTGGTCAGGCGACAACCACAACGGGAATTGCCCGGCAGTATTTTCGATCAATATCGCAATAAATCGCTCCATCGATCCAAATGGCGCACGGTGGATCATGACAGGCTGGTGTTTCTGATTATCAGAGCCAGTATATTCAAGACCGAATCGTTTTGGCATTTGATAATCAACCTGAATAGTACCCAACTGCCATTTTCTGCCCAAAGCATCGCGAACCATAAAATCAAGCTTGGGGCCGTAGAATGCAGCTTCGCCCAATTCTGTTACCGTGTTTAAGCCACGCTCAGAAGCCGCTTCTATAATCGCATTTTCAGCGCGCTCCCAGTCTTCGTCCTTACCGATATATTTCACCTTATCATTTGGATCACGCAGCGATATTTGCGCGCTGTAATCGTCAAATCCAAGGGTTTTGAATACATATAATACAAGGTCAATCACGCGCACGAATTCTTCTTTCACCTGGTCAGGGCGGCAGAAAATGTGGGCGTCGTCTTGTGTAAAGCCCCGCACGCGGGTCAACCCGTGTAGCTCGCCGCTTTGCTCGTACCTATAAACCGTTCCAAACTCCGAAAACCGCAAGGGCAGGTCTTTGTAGGAGCGGGGAGAAGTTTTGTATATCTCGCAGTGATGCGGACAGTTCATCGGTTTCAGTAAATATTCTTCACCTGGATTCGGCGTTTTGATCGGCTGAAATGAATCTTTACCATATTTGTCCCAGTGGCCCGAAGTCACATATAATTCTTTGCTGCCAATATTTGGGGTCACCACCGGCGTGTAGCCCGCCCGTGATTGTGCCTTGCTCAAAAATGCCTGCAAGCGCTCACGCAGCATCGCACCTTTCGGAAGCCACAAAGGGAGTCCCTGACCAACTTTTTCCGAAAAAGCAAACAGTTCCAATTCCTTGCCCAGCTTTCTATGGTCGCGTTTTTTAGCCTCCTCCATCAGGGTAACATACTCTTCCAGCTCTTTTTGCTTCGGAAAAGTGATCCCGTAAATGCGGGTAAGCATTTTGTTTTCCTGCTTGTTGCGCCAGTAGGCACCGGCAATATTCGTCAACTTGACAGCCTTGATAAATCCGGTATTGGGAATATGCGGGCCGCGGCAAAGGTCCGTAAATCCACCTTGCTCATACAAGGTGATCGAGCCATCTTCCAGCCCGTCGATCAGTTCCAGTTTATATTGGTCACCTTTTTGAGTAAACAGTTCAATAGCGTCTGCCTTGCTGATAGGCTTGCGTACATACTCATTTTTTTGCCGCGCCAATTCAAGCATTTTTGCTTCAATCTTCGGGAAATCATCCTGCGAAATAGATTGTTCTCCCAGGTCGACGTCATAGTAAAAGCCTTTTTCAAGAGACGGCCCCGTGCCGAATTTTATACCCGGATACAAAGCTTCCAGCGCCTCAGCCAATAAATGGGCAGAGGAATGCCAGAATGTAGCTTTACCGTCCTCATCATTCCATGTCAGCAGTTTTACGAGGGAGTCCTGCGTGATCTGGCGCGTAGGATCCCAAACTTCATTATTGACCTTCGCAGCGATCACATTGCGCGCAAGTCCTTCGCTGATACTGAGTGCTATTTCGAGGGCAGTAACTCCTTTCGGGTAAAATCGTTCGCTACCGTCGGGCAGGGTAATTTTTACTTGAGACTCGTCTTTCATTCAAAAATCTATTCTGTGGATTTAATTCAAAGGTTTTTCGGAAATCGGGAAAGTGCAAAGCTATTCAATTTTAGCTTTTTGTGTTGAGTCGATGCGGATATTTGTCGTGCCCCGCGGTTTGAGGACATTGATTTTTACCCGGGAAGTGTCTAGTAATTTGTAGCCGGAAGAGACGTTTTCCTCAGGGTAATAGGATTGATAGCTGCTTTCTTCATTTTCCCGCAGCCTGATCCTGTACAATCCGTACCGGGCATCCTGGTCACCCGGAGCGAGTGCCAATGCTGTACTGTAATAGGTTCTGGCGTTTTCATAATCGTAGCTTTTCTCATAACAAAATCCCAGCATATTGTTGATTTCTTTCGATTGCGGCTTCTTTTTGAGTAGTTTAATCAGTGCCGGGATGGCTTTGGAATATGCTTTCAGTTGAATGCCAATATTCGCAATCTGAAAAAGCGCGTCCTCATAGTCGGGGCTGAGCGAAACAGCTTTCTGAAAACTAAACAGCGCGGTGTCAGGCCTTGCCATCGCAACGAATATCTCTCCCCGCTCAAAATGAAGGTTTGGATCATTGGGAAAACGGTCGATCGCTTGCTGGTTTACCTGCAGTGCTTTTTCAATATTTTTAAGTTTCCGAAGAATCAGGATACTCTGCTGGTAGGCCCGGAGCATTCTCGGATTCACGTTAATGGCATATTCCAAACTGGACAAGCTGGCGAGGGAGTCGCCTTGTTTGGCCTGCAGCATACCTTTTACATAATAGGCGGGACCGTCGTAAGGAGCCATTTTCAAAGCCTGGTTCAGGTAACCTACGGATTCCCCAAAGCGATTTTTTGCCTGCAAGATATCGGCCAGTAACACGTAGAGTTCAGGACTGCTTTGCTGCAACGCCTCTGCCCGTTGGGCGTCTTCCAGCGCATTATCGATCTTACCTAGTTCCCGGTTGATTTTTCCGCGCAGCAAAAAATAGTCGCTGACATTGCCCTGCTCGTAAATCGATTCATTGATATCGTCCAGCGCTTCGTTATACTGCTCTTTTTCAAAGTAAATCCGCGCTCTTTTGAAATAGTTTATATCGGAATCGATACCTCTGTTGATCAGGTCGGTCAGTGAAAGTAATGCATCACTCTGCCACTGCGCCCGCGACTTTTTTACAACGGGAGGAATGCGCGTAGCATTTCTCGCATCACTCTGGCAGGATTGAAAGAAACTGCCGGAAATAAAGGCAAGTAGAAGCAATAGGTAGCTAAAAGCTGCTGATCTCATACAAAAGACGAATTAAGCCGTGATATTTTCCAGCTTATCCGGATACTATACAAAATTGAAAATTCTTGTTGTATTTTAATCAATTTGGTCTGAAAATCGGGAAAAGACGCCCAGGGGAAGTTTTTTGCCAAATGTATCAGGAATATACAACTCGCCGAACTCGTGCCTGATTTCTGTTCCAAAATGCGCCTTGATTAGATTCTCCACGATCAGCGCCGAGAAGCCAAGTGAGTATAGATTGATAATAAAGAAGTAATTCTCCTTCTTTAAAAGCAGCGCGCAAAGACGCAATAGTTCATTCAAACTTTCCTCCAAGAGCCATTTCTCGCCATCCGGCCCGCGACCATATGCAGGCGGATCCAGTATAATGCCGTTATATTGGTTACCGCGGCGCACTTCCCGTTGCACAAATTTCATTGCATCTTCCACCACCCAACGAATATTATCCAACCCGCTCAGCTGCATATTTTCACGCGACCAGCTGATCACCTGTTTAATTGAATCCACATGCGTTACATCTGCACCCGCAGCTTTTGCAGCCAGGGAGGCGACTCCCGTGTACGCGAAAAGGTTAAGTACATTCGGTTTTTCTTCCGGGATTTGCTTCAGCTTCCTGAAAATATAATCCCAGTTCGTCGCCTGTTCGGGAAAGAGGCCTACGTGCTTGAATGAGGATAATATAAGCTTACTGCGTAAATGCAGCGAATTTGTCCTGTATTGAAAAACCCATTTTTCCGGCATATCTGTTTTTGATATCCACTGGCCCTTTTCCTGGGAGTTTTTATCTTTTTTGAAAACCGCATGTGAACGCTCTTCCCATTCACTTTCAGGCAGGGACTTGTCCCAGATAGCCTGCGGTTCGGGCCGCGTCAGAATATATTGGCCAAATCTTTCCAGCTTTTCAAAACCGCCGGAATCGATCAATTGGTAGTCAGTATGTTGTTCGGGAGTAAGTAGGATCATGGAAAGTATTTCGTTATCCGTCAGCTTGTGCCAGCGGTCTTTGTATAATCCGTCGGCTGAAGCCGGCGGTCATTGATTAATTTCCGTTGGCTTTTGCCAACGGATACAGCCGGGGATCCCGGGCGATCCGGGGATCTTGGGATCTTGGGATATGGTTACCGGGTCTCTAGTATGCGATCTTATTCAGATAAAACACATTGCGCCTTCCTCTTGTCTGCGGGTCGCCGGCTGCGTTTACAATGCGTTGTTCGCCCCAGGCCAGGTAGAAGTTTTCGTACCAGTAATCAATATCATCCGTACTGGTTTTTCTGACCTTGTCACCTTCCACATTGGTTTCATTCGGAATAACGCGGTCACTATCGATCACCTGATTGCCTTTGATAATCTTGCTGCGGATTGCACCATTGTGGCTGTATACAAGTCTCGAATTTCCGTTTGAGAAAGTTTGCACCCGGATTTTCTCCCGCAGCTCCATACTTTTCACGTTATCGAAATTGATACTGTTGTCCCAAACCAGGTTACCATTTTGGTCCACGCCCGTCACGATCGCGTGGGTGTAGGTGAAGCCATCGAAAACCTGCTGGTTATAGCCGCGGCCACCGTACATAGGGTTCCATAAGTAGGGATTGTAAAGCCCCATTCCGAAAGGATAGCCCGTGAAGCCGTAACCGCCCATCATTCCATTGTTATTATTGTATCGATATTCGGGATAAAAGGCTTCTGCGACAAGCAGGTAATGATTGTCTTTCGGTACAATATCGTGGACCAGCAGTCTGTAATTTAATTTCAGGTCGGTTCCGCTTTCTTTTTTCTTCTTGATGCGCCTTTCCATTTTTTCCTGCTGGCGCTCATTCATGAAATTGAAGAAATTTTTAAAGTCCGTAAAACTATGGTATTTGGTAAAAACGGTCTCGTCACCAACGATTTTGCTGATATAAAGTCCCTGCGAAGCAGCCATACTGCTGCTTTGCATATTCCTGTATCCATATGTACCGATTACAATCCTGACGGAATCATTTAAAACCTGCAATCTGCCGCTCAGCAGTGAAAAATCATCTTCCGGGTCAACCGAAACCTGCGTATACAGCTCACCCGTCTCTTCGTAAGAACGCGCCACGATCTTGGTCTGCCTGCCTTTTTTTACTGCGAAGCAAACATTTACAAGATGGTGAGCGGTGTCAACCTCGACGGTTTGTATGGCATTGGAGCCTTTAATCGCGGAAGGCAGAACCCTGGTTTGTGCGGTTGTCAGCTGGGTGTAAATCAGTACCGGCTCGTTTCGTACCATGCCGGCCATGAATACCGAATAGCCAAGCGTTTTAAAATCGGTTATCTCGAAACGGTCGATGGTATTGATGGTAAAAGTCTCGACAAAGCCGGGGCCTACATTCACTTTTACAATCTGGTACAGGGTGCTTCTGTACTTGCTAAACAACAAAAATACAGCCTGGCCGTCGTAGGAAGAGGTAATGTAGTCCAGATTAGATTCAATAGGCCCATCAATAGACCACACGCGATCGAGGTTTGAATCAAACTTCTGAACGTTAAATGTTCCCCGGTCGGGCTTGGAAATCAGCAAAACGCCCTGTTCGCCGAGCGGCACGGTCTGATAAGCCGCGTTGCCGGAAAGCGGAAGTTCAATGCGCTTCACACTCTGTGCACGCGTATCAACCAAAATGCTGATCAGCAGGCTGGTAAGAAAAAAAAGTTTCAACCCGATCGGTTTATGTTTAATCATGCGCCAGTCCGACAATAACATCAAATTCTTCCCGCCGTACGGGTGATACAGACAATCTGGACAATTTTACCAAAGCCATTTCCTTCAAACGATCGTCGGCTTTGATCTGCGCCAGTGTCACGGTTTTAGGGAATTTCTCGACAGGTACCACATTTACAACCACCCAGTCACCTTCTTTTGCAGTAGGGTCGGGGTAATGTTCTTTTGAAACCTTTGCCAGCCCCACTATTTCTTTCCCTTCATTACTATGGTAAAAAAGCACCTGATCACCCTTTTTCATGGCCATCAGATTATTGCGGGCGGCGTAATTGCGGACGCCGTCCCACATTCCTTCTTTTTCTTTTACAAGCTGATCCCAGGAATAAGCGCTGGGTTCTGATTTGACGAGCCAATAATTCATGATTGTCGGTTAGGCTTTTTACTAAATATATCGCTTAAATATCAAGGGAACTTCGGGTATTTGCTGAAATCCGGTTTTCTTTTTTCAAGAAATGATTTTTGGCCTTCTTTTGCTTCCTCGCTGAGGTAATATAATAAGGTAGCATTTCCTGCCAGTTCCTGGATACCCGCCTGTCCGTCAAGCTCTGCATTGAAAGCGCTTTTCAGCATCCGGATTGACAATGGGCTTTTCTCCTGAATCTTCTTGCACCATTCCACAGTCGTCGCTTCCAGTTCTTCCAGCGGTACTACCTTATTAACCAGCCCCATATCCAAAGCCTCTTTCGCGTCGTACTGATCACACAGGAACCAGATTTCACGCGCCTTCTTCTGACCAACTACACGGGCGAGGTAAGAGGCGCCGAAACCGCCGTCGAAGCTACCCACTTTCGGGCCGGTTTGTCCAAAACGGGCATTTTCAGCTGCAATTGAAATATCGCAGATCACGTGCAAAACGTGGCCCCCGCCAATCGCCCAGCCTGCTACCATCGCGATTACTGCCTTGGGAATAGAGCGGATCATTCTTTGCAGGTCTAATACATTCAAACGAGGAACGTGGTCGTCGCCGATATAGCCGCCGTGGCCGCGCACCGACTGGTCGCCACCCGAGCAAAAAGCTTTCCCGCCTTCTCCCGTCAATATGATCACTTCGATCCGGGTATCTTCGCGGCAGATATGCATCGCGTCGATCATCTCGGTTACCGTTTGCGGGGTGAATGCATTGTGTTTATGCGGACGGTTAATGCTTATTTTTGCAATTCCTTCGTGAAGTGTAAAAAGGATTTCCTCGTATTCTTTAATGGTTTCCCACTGGATTGGACTGGACATAATCTGAAATGAAATTTAAAAAATTAGGCAGGATATTTATTAAATAGGTACATCCGTGCGCCGAAAGTGCGAAATTACTGATTGTTTGGGTATCCTTCAAAAAGCAAACGAATAAGATGGTTTTATCAAAGGATTTTTGGGAATTGCCCCAGCCGGAGGATGCATATCTCGCCAAAGTCCACGACTTTATGCGCGCCTGGAAAACCGGCCAGGCTGAATTTGTATTGCACACTTCCGGCTCAACAGGCACACCGAAACCCATTCATGTTTTCAGAAATCAGCTGATCAGCAGTGCATTGGCGACGGGAGAAGCGCTTAACCTCGGTGCCGGTACGCGTGCATTGGTTTGCCTGAATGTTAACTACATCGCCGGCCTGATGATGCTCGTTCGCGGAATGGAGCTGAATTGGCAGTTAACCGTTATTGAGCCCTCGTCCAATCCACTGCTTGACGTCGATGATGCAGCAGAATTTGACTTTACTGCGCTTGTCCCACTGCAATTGGCGAATATTCTTGAAAATCAATTGACTAAAAACAGAACGGGAAGCATGGGAAAAGTGCTCCTGGGCGGCGCACCGGTTGGTATCAGGTTGCTGAATGAAATTTCAGGAATCGGGATACCGGTTTTTCAAAGTTACGGGATGACGGAAACGGTTTCGCACATAGCGCTTCGCAAACTCAACTTCCCGGAGGCAGAAGAGCATTATACATTTTTGCCGGGTCTTCATTTCGGTGTTGACGAAAGAGGCTGCTTGTTTGTTTCAGGTGCTGTCACAAGGAACGAAATCGTCCAGACCAATGATTTGGTTGAAATCAATGGTACTACCTTCAAATGGCTCGGGCGTGCTGATCACGTGATCAATTCCGGCGGGGTCAAGATTGTGCTGGATCAGGTCGACGCAATTGTAGCGCAGACTTTTTTCGATCTTGAAATAGCCAACGCATTCTTTTCCTGGTATATAAACGATGAAAAGCTTGGTCAGAAACTGGTACTTCTGGTGGAAGGAAAGCCGCTTACAATCGCCGCGCATTTGATTTTAGATGAAATAAGGAAACGGAGTTCGGCTTATGAAACTCCGAAACATATTTACTTTGCAGACGAATTCGCAAAAACGCCTACCGGTAAGGTAGACAAACGCCGTTCATTTCAACCGTTTTCCCCATCTTAAATGGATAAGAATCTTCAAATACCAGGTCTGTATATCATCAGGTTCGAAACCGCGCCTGTCGTTCCTGCACCTTTTGCGCACTATTATGCAGTCAAATTAAATCTGGTTTCTGATAATGAACTGGAAGTGGATTTCGAGATCCGGTACAAAGACAGGGACGAGCTTTCAGAGGATGAGATCTACGACGAAGGCTTTACGACCGACGATGACTACAAATGGCAGGGTCCCATGCCCGAAAACTGGATCACTGAGTTCGAGCAGATTTTCACTTCTTCCAAAATGATCAGAAAGCGGGAGGAAAATGAATATGAGGATTTCATAGAAATAGAGCTCGAAGAAAATCAGAAACGGGTTACGATTTATCCTGTGGACAAGGAGCGCTGGTCGTATTTCTTGCAGGAAATGATGCAGGCAATTTTCGAAACCAGCGGACGTGAAAAACCTTTTGAATTGTCATTTCTGGAAATTGAGAGTGAAAAATCCACGCGGCTTGACCTCAAAGCTTCCTTTGCTAATAAATCTTTTACGATTAGTAAAAATAATGGAACTCCCCACGATCTGGAATGGACGCAATTACAGCAAATCATGGACACAGTTTACAGGGCGGAATTTGTCGCGGACAATGCGGTAGATGTAAAGCCCTCACAGAAAGGTAAATATCTTACAGCCGGCGATGGTTTATGGTATCAAATGGGCGTGGCGGTACTGGAAACCACATCCAAAAGTAAAGACCTTTCCAAGATTGAGACCTTGTTTAGTACGCTGGGAAGAAAAGTTTAGCGTAATACTAAATGTCCTGCTGCCGGTATTGACCAAGCTCGATCTGCAATTCATCCACAAGTTGAAAAATGCGATCGAGCGAAGGCTGCGGGGCTGGCATTTGCAGGCTGATGAATGCCTTTATTTCCCATACTTCCAGAACATCCTGCAATGGAGTTTCCAGCTCGGCAACGGCCGGGTTATCGGAGGCCAGCAGGAGGAAACCAGAGGTTTTGACGTGGTTAAAAGCAATTCTGCTAACGATACCCTCACTTTTCAGGACAAAAACATATTGCATCCCGTCGTGAATATCATACCAGTTACGAACGAATGTGCCTACCAGTATTGACCCCGGGTAAGCGTAATCTTCTCCCGCCTCAAAGGCCCGATAATAACCGGTAGGCAGGTTAGGGAGCTGAAAAGAGGGCAAATTCGTCAGGTAAGAGGGATTTTGAAAGTTGGCAAGATAATGTTGCTGCGTATTCAGCGCAACCCACTGAACTGTTTGATAAATGTTCGGACGCTCTTCCCGGCCTGCGTTAAACTGGGTCGGTTGAACCTGATTATTGAAAACAGGCAACTGATTGGACATTTGATTCGCAGGCTGTGGCGGTTCCGGATTGGCGTAATTCATTGTTCGCGGTTGCTGAGCCGGCGGTACTTCGCCGCTGACCGGTTTGAGATTGACTTGCCTGGAAACCATTCTAAGCGGCTGCTCGGGCTGCTGGTATTTGTCCATGATTCTGGCAAGTGGCTGCGGCTCGGCGTAAGTAGGCGTTCTCGGTTGCGCCGGAGCCGGAACATTTCCTGAATGTGAAACGGTCATTGGCTTGGTTTGCGCCAGCGGTAACGACAAATCAGGTGTTTCCCTTAGTTTTCTGAGATCATTTTTTAGCAAATTGTCAACGGTAATGCCGAAAGCTGCCGCCATATTTTTGAGATTAGTCAAATTTGGATTGGCCCGGGCTTCTTCGTAGGCACCCAAAAGGGAGCGTTTGATCGCTATTTTTCGGGCAAATTGCTCCTGCGTCAGCCCGTTCAGTCTGCGCAGGTATTTGATGTTATTGCTTACAATGCTCATAAACCGCAGCTATTTGAAATCTGATGCTAATTGACAAATCTTTTAGCAAAAATCAAATAACGTAACAAAAAACCGGATTACCTGCAATTTGGAAATGCAGATAATCCGGCTGGAATCCGGACTTATAATCCAGGTTATTTATATATTTCCTTCTTAGCAGCTTTGAATGTATTGGTTAGTAAACCGCAGATCGTCATCAAGCCAACTCCTCCTGGAACAGGTGTAATGTAGCTAGTTTTTGGAGCAACGTCATTGAAATCAACGTCTCCTTTTATTGAGTATCCGCTCTTCTTGGTAGCGTCTGCAACGCGGGTAATGCCCACGTCTATCACAACCGCCCCTTCTTTCACGTAATCCGCTTTAATAAAGTCAGCGCGTCCCAAAGCCGCGATCAGGATGTCGGCGCTTTGACAGATTTCTTTCAGATTTTGCGTTTTACTATGGGTGATGGTAACGGTACAGTTACCGGGATAGCCATTTCGCTGCATTAATATACTCATCGGCAAGCCTACAATCTGGCTGCGACCAACTACCACGCAATGCTTGCCACTGGTTTCAATCTTTGCGCGGATCAGCATTTCGAGGATACCGAAAGGAGTCGCTGAAATGTACGCAGGTAACCCCTTGCACATCTTACCGACATTGACCGGGTGGAAACCGTCTACATCCTTTGCGGGATCAATTGCTTCCATCACCGTATTTTCGGAAATGTGAGCAGGGAGAGGAAGCTGCACGATAAAGCCATCCACGTCGGGATCGTTGTTCAGCGATTCTACGGCTTTCAGCAGCTCGGCCTCAGCGATACCTGGTTCGAACCGGAGCAGGGTAGAGGAGAACCCGATCTCCTCGCAGCTCCGGATTTTGGAAGCCACATATGTTTCACTAGCACCGTCACTGCCAACTAAAATAGCCGCCAGGTGTGGTTTTTTGCCGCCCCCGGCGACCCATTTTTCGACTTCTTCTTTTATTTCGGATTTAATTTGGGAAGAAATGGCCTTCCCGTCGAGTAGTTGCATTCGCTATTGATCTGATAATAAATATTTCTTTGTCAAAATCTCCATTCCCGTCGAAGCTTTTTCCTGAATGAAAGTCATATTGGGTTTCAGGCGAATGTCCGGCTGGACGGGATCGATCAGATAAATCGGCCTGCCTGCGGGAACATAATGCACCAGGCCTGCCGCCGGATAAACAGCCAGGGAAGTACCGATCACCAGGAAAATGTCCGCCTGCTCGGTCACATCCATCGCCACTTCCATCATCGGGACTTCTTCCCCGAACCAGACAATATGCGGGCGGAGCTGACTGCCTTCCTCACACAAATCACCCGTTTTAAGCTCCCAGGAAGTCATTTCATAAATGAGAGCGGGATTTTTCGTACTGCGCGATTTGAAAAGCTCGCCATGCAAATGGATCACATGGGAAGAGCCGGCTACTTCATGCAGATTGTCAACATTTTGTGTGATGATCGTCACATCAAAATGTTTTTCCAGGTCAACCAGCGCGTAGTGTGCGGCATTTGGTTTCACTTCGTATGCCTGCTTTCTACGCTGGTTATAGAAATCCAGCACAAGCTCCTGATTGCGGGCCCAGGCTTCGGGGGTTGCCACGTCTTCGATGCGGTAGTTGTCCCACAAGCCGCCGTTATCGCGAAAGGTACTAATGCCGCTTTCGGCGCTGATTCCCGCTCCGGAGAGCACTATGAGCTTTTTCATTTTAATGTGTGTTTGTATTGGTTTTGCCACGAATGCACGAATGTAGCACTAATGTTACTTGCTAATCTCTGGTCTTTACCTGTGGCTCATTCTCTGTTAATCACTACTCTTTTTTTGCAGCTGGTTTCTTCGCAGCTGGTTTCTTTGCTGCTGGTTTTTTCGCTGCCGGAGCTTTCGCTGCTGGCTTTTTCGCACCTCTGCCCGCTGGTTTATCGGGTGTTTCCGCTGCCAGTTTCACAACTTCTTCATAAGTCAGGTCGGCCGGGCTGGTACCTTTCGGGATCTTCACGTTCTTTTTACCAAAAGCAATGTAAGGCCCATATTTTCCATTCAAAACCTTTGCATCGGCATCCTCTGCAAACTCCTTGATCGTCCGGTTACTGTCCTGCAGACGTTTCTCAGCGATAATTTCAACGAGTCTGTCTTCGGTAACAGCCATCGGATCATCGGTTTTTGCCAGGGAGAAATATTTCCCGTCATGCTTCACATAGGGTCCGAATTTCCCAATATTGACAATCAGCTCTTTATCTTCAAAAGTACCGACTTCACGCGGGAGCTTGAAAAGTTCAAATGCCTCATCCAGCGTGATCGATTCCATCAGCTGGCCTTTCTGCAGACTGGCGAACTTCGGTTTTTCTTCGTCTTCCGCATCGCCGATCTGGACATATGGCCCGTACTTTCCGATGCGTACCGATACTTTCTTGCCGGTAGCAGGATCTTCTCCCAAGTCCCTGGAAGTCAGACTTCTGTCAATTGCTTCCTCTTTCGCTTCGGCTACTTTCTTTTGAAATGGCGTGTAAAAGTTTTTGATCATCTGACGCCAGGCGAGCTGTCCGTCAGCAATATTGTCAAAATCCTTTTCCACACTTGCAGTGAAGGAGTAATCGATAATATCCTGGAAATGGCTTACCAAAAAGTCATTGACAACCATTCCGGTGCTGGTAGGGAATAGCTTTGCCTTTTCCGAACCATAAATTTCTTTATTAACCTTGCTCTTGATCTGGTCGTTGGCCAGTGTGAACTCCTTGAACTCACGCTCCGTACCGGGCCGGTCTTCCTTTACGATATATTCCCTTTTGAGGATCGTCGAAATGGTAGGCGCGTACGTAGACGGCCGCCCGATACCCATTTCCTCCAGTTTCTTCACCAAACTCGCCTCCGTATAGCGCGGTGGGTTACGTGTGAAACGCTCTGTCGCCTTCATATCGCCAAGGTCCAGAACCTGACCGATATTCAGAGGAGGCAGCATTCCCTTCTGCTCTTCGTCTCCTTCTTCGTCGCTGGATTCCAGGTATACCTTTAGAAATCCTTCGAATTTGATCACTTCGCCTTGTGCTACCAATTCCTCCGGCGTGGTAGATATGCCAATCGTGGCGGTAGTTCTTTCCAGCTGTGCGTCAGACATCTGGGAAGCGATGGCGCGTTTCCAGATCAGTTCGTACAGTCGCTGTTCATTGCGGTCGCTGCTGGCCGATAGCGCTGAGAAATCCGTCGGGCGGATCGCTTCGTGCGCTTCCTGTGCCGATTCGGATTTCGTTTTGAATATCCTCTTATTATAGTATTCCTGACCGTATTCCTTCGTAATCTGCTGCCTTGCTTTTTCCAGGGCTTCTTCCGACAAATTGGTAGAGTCGGTACGCATATAGGAAATTTTACCAGCTTCGTACAGCCGCTGTGCGACAGTCATGGTCTGCGCTACTGAAAAGCTGAGCTTCCGGGAAGCTTCCTGTTGTAAAGTTGAAGTTGTGAATGGTGGTGCAGGTGTTTTTTTTGCAGGTTTTACTTCAAGATTTTTGATCGAAAATTGAGCGCCGATGCATCTTTCCAGAAACTTAACAGCTTCTTCCTCAGTAGTAAAGCTTTTTGAAAGTTCAGCATTGAGCACCTTGCCATTTCCCAAATTGAAATGAGCGGTTATTTTAAAGCTGTTTTTCGTTCTGAATGCATCAATTTCCCTTTCTCTCTCAACAATAATACGCACTGCAACAGATTGTACGCGGCCGGCAGAGAGGTTTGATTTACCAATCCTTATTTTTTTCCAAAGTACCGGAGACAGCTCATATCCCACCAGACGGTCGAGGATCCTGCGGGCTTGCTGGGCGTCCACGAGGTCTGTATCGATTACGCGGGGTTTGGTGATCGCATTTTGTAATGCGGTTTTGGTGATTTCCCTGAACACGATACGCTTGGTATCGTCGGGCAGGCCGAGTGCTTCTTTTAAATGCCACGAAATGGCTTCTCCTTCGCGGTCATCATCCGTCGCAAGCCATACTTCAGCACCCTTTGCCAGTTTTTTTAGTTCGGAAATGACTTTGACCTTGTCCGACGAGATCTCATACGAGGGTTGAAATTCATGTTCAACATCCACGCCCATATCATGTTCCGGGAGGTCCCTGACGTGTCCGAAACTCGACTTAACGGTGAAATCCTGCCCTAAATAACTTTCAATGGTTTTGGCCTTCGCCGGTGACTCTACGATCACCAGATTTTTCGACATAATTTTGGATTTAAGGAATCTGGTAGCACTTTGAATGTCCAAATATAGGGCACAATCCAACAAAAAATCAAAGCTGCCGTAAAAGGAGGGGCAAAATATAAGGGTAGAAGTTCAGTATTCAGGTCAAATGTTTTAATAACGAATGAAATAAAGTCAGGGCGAGAACAAAAAGAAATGGGGGCGGGTTATCTATATGTACCGTTAGAATATAATGATGCTAAATAGTGGGTAAAATCTGGCAAATACCCGGCGTATATTGGGTAAATTCGTAATTTTGCGCGTTTTCTTAACAACAAATAATCCATTTACAGTTAATTAATATGGCTTTTCATTTACACATGATGAAACGTCATTGAAAAGAACTCTATCATGAACATTTATAAGGACTACATTCAGGAGATTGAAGAAAGAAAGACCCAGGGGCTTCATCCAAAGCCAATTGATGGCGCAGAATTACTTGGAGAGATCATCGCGCAGATCAAAGATCCCGCAAATGAATATCGGGAAGATTCTCTTAAATTTTTTATTTACAACACCTTACCGGGAACCACAAGTGCAGCTGAGGTTAAGGCCAGATTTCTGAAAGAAATTATTTTAGGAGAGTCAGTACTTGAAGAAATATCACCTGCCTTTGCCTTTGAATTGCTGTCGCATATGAAAGGCGGCCCTTCAATCGGGGTGTTGCTGGATCTTGCCCTCGGTGAGGACCTTTCTATTGCCAAGCAGGCTGCCGAAGTTCTTAAAACTCAGGTTTACCTTTATGACGCAGATACAGACCGTTTGAAAGAAGCTTTCAAAAACGGTAATGAGGTTGCGAAGGAAATTTTAGAAAGTTATGCACGCGCTGAATTCTTCACGAAGCTGCCCGAAGTTCCGGAAGAAATCAAAATCGTTACCTTCATTGCTGGTGAGGGAGATATTTCGACCGATTTGCTCTCTCCCGGTAACCAGGCCCACTCCCGGTCGGACCGTGAATTGCATGGTCAATGTATGATTACAACCGCTGCACAAAAGCAGATCAAGGCATTGCAGGAGGAACATCCTGACAAAAGTGTGATGCTGGTCGCCGAAAAGGGCACTATGGGTGTAGGTTCATCCAGGATGTCAGGCGTAAATAATGTGGCGCTCTGGACCGGTAAGCAGGCCAGCCCATATGTTCCGTTTGTCAATATCGCACCGATCGTCGGAGGTACAAATGGTATCTCTCCGATTTTCCTTACTACTGTTGACGTGACAGGCGGTATCGGTATCGACCTGAAAAACTGGGTTAAGAAAGTGGACGAGAACGGGAACATCGTTCGCAACGAAAGTGGAGATCCTGTTTTGGAAGAAGTTTACGCTGTCGCTACCGGCACTGTGCTTACTATTAATACAAAAACAAAGAAACTTTATAAAGGCGACCAGGAACTGATCGACATTTCCAGGGCGCTTACTCCTCAGAAAAAAGAGTTTATCAGAGCCGGCGGATCCTATGCTATCGTATTCGGTAAAAAGATCCAGACTGTCGCGGCGAAGATATTAGGTATTGAGCCTACTCCTGTATTCGCCGCGTCAAAAGAAATTTCTAATGAGGGACAGGGGCTGACAGCCGTAGAGAAAATATTTAACAGAAATGCAGTCGGTACTACTCCGGGTAAAGTTTTGCATGCTGGTTCAGATGTTCGGGTAGAGGTTAATATCGTCGGTTCTCAGGATACGACTGGCCTTATGACCGCTCAGGAACTGGAATCTATGGCCGCCACAACGATTTCACCCATCGTAGATGGTGCATACCAATCAGGCTGTCACACTGCTTCGGTCTGGGATAAAAAGGCGCAGGCTAACATTCCGAAACTGATGAAGTTCATGAATGATTTCGGCCTGATTACTGCGCGTGACCCGAAAGGGGAATATCATTCAATGACTGACGTGATCCATAAAGTGCTTAACGACATTACTGTCGACGAGTGGGCGATCATCATCGGCGGCGACTCTCATACGAGGATGTCAAAAGGTGTTGCTTTTGGTGCGGATTCAGGAACTGTTGCGATTGCACTGGCTACCGGCGAGGTATCGATGCCGATTCCCGAATCGGTAAAAGTAATGTTCAAGGGCGATATGAAGGATCATATGGATTTCCGTGATGTGGTGCATGCTACACAAGCTCAGATGCTCCAGCAGTTTGGCGGAGAGAATGTATTCCAGGGCCGGATCATCGAAGTACACCTGGGTACGCTGCCAGCTGATCAGGCATTTACATTTACGGATTGGACAGCAGAAATGAAGGCGAAGGCTTCCATCTGTATTTCCGAAGACGATACCCTGATCGAATCACTGGAAATTGCGAAAAACAGGATCCAGATCATGATCGATAAGGGAATGGAAAACCACAAGCAGGTTTTGCAGGGATTGATTAACAGAGCAGATAAGAGAATTGCTGAAATTAAGTCAGGCGAAAAACCTGCGCTGGTGCCGGATGCGAATGCAAAATATTATGCAGAGGTTGTTATTGACCTGGATGTGATCGTAGAGCCAATGATTGCGGATCCCGATGTTAACAATAAAGACGTTTCCAAAAGATATACGCACGATACAATTCGTCCGATTTCTTTCTATGGGGATGAGAAAAAAGTTGATCTTGGATTTGTCGGTTCCTGCATGGTTCACAAGGGTGACCTGAAAATCGTGTCGCAGATGCTCAGAAATCTGGAAGAGCAGCAGGGTAAAGTAGAGTTTCATGCCCCGCTCGTGGTAGCTGCGCCTACTTATAATATTATTGAAGAATTGAAGAATGAAGGTGACTGGGATGTATTGCAAAAATATTCCGGTTTCGAATTCGATGATAAAGCCCCGAAAGTCGCGGCGCGTACGGAATACGAAAATATGATGTATCTGGAACGTCCGGGCTGTAACCTGTGCATGGGTAACCAGGAAAAAGCGGCCAAAGGAGATACGGTTCTGGCAACTTCGACGCGTCTTTTCCAGGGTAGGGTAGTGGAAGATTCTGACCGTAAAAAAGGCGAATCGCTGCTCGCATCCACACCGGTCGTCGTTCTTTCTGCAATCCTTGGAAGAATCCCGAATATGGATGAATATAAGGCGGCTGTTGTAGGTATTGAATTGACCAAATTCGCTCCTCCTGTCAAGCAATTAAGCAGATAGTCGTTGCTTGGTACAATTGTTGACAAACGTGAATGTGTAAACATTAATTTGAGAAATATGGCGTTTGACTTAGATATGATAAAGGGCGTTTATGCCCGCATGGAAGAAAGAGTGGGGGCTGCCCGTAAAATTGTTGGGCGACCTCTGACCCTGGCGGAGAAAATTCTATATTCCCATTTGTGGGAAGGAACCCCTTCTCAGACTTATGAAAGGGGAAAGTCATATGTGGATTTCGCCCCTGACCGCGTAGCGATGCAGGATGCAACTGCACAGATGGCCCTTCTGCAATTTATGCAGGCAGGCAGGCCACAGGTTGCGGTTCCTTCTACGGTGCACTGCGATCACCTGATCCAGGCAGAAGTAGGCGCAGCGCAGGATTTGAAGAATGCGGTTGATAAAAATAAGGAGGTTTACGATTTCCTTTCCTCTGTTTCCAATAAATATGGTCTCGGTTTCTGGCGCGCGGGTGCCGGTATTATTCATCAGGTCGTACTTGAAAACTATGCATTCCCGGGCGGTATGATGATCGGTACCGATTCTCATACCCCAAATGCGGGCGGTTTGGGAATGATCGCGATCGGCGTCGGCGGGGCGGATGCCTCTGATGTGATGTCAGGACTTGCGTGGGAATTGAAAATGCCGAGACTGATTGGTGTAAAACTGACCGGCAAATTAAGTGGCTGGACTGCTGCCAAAGATGTAATTCTTTGGGTAGCGGGGCAGCTGACCGTAAAAGGCGGCACTGGTTATGTAGTTGAGTATTTTGGTGACGGTGCCGAAAATATCTCGGCTACTGGTAAAGCAACTATCTGCAACATGGGTGCTGAGATCGGTGCTACCACCTCCATCTTTGCCTACGATGAGAAGAGTGCGGCTTACCTGAGAGGTACGGAGCGTGCGGAAATCGCAGACGCTGCGGACGCGATCAGACAGCATCTACGCTCCGACGATGCGGTATACGCCGATCCTGTAACTTATTACGATCAACTGATAGAGCTGGATCTTTCTACGCTGGAGCCGCATATCAACGGACCATTTACGCCGGATCTGGCATGGCCACTCTCCAAATTTGCAACAGCAGTGAAAGAAAACGGCTGGCCGGAAGTCCTTTCGGTTGGATTGATCGGTTCCTGTACCAACTCCTCTTATGAAGACGTAAGCCGTGCGGCTTCGCTGGCACAGCAGGCTGTTGATAAAAAGTTAAAAGTAAGTTCTGAATATACCATTACCCCTGGTTCTGAGCTGGTTAGGTATACAGTTGACCGCGATGGTTTCCTGGATACCTTCGCACAGATCGGCGGTGTGGTTCTGGCAAATGCGTGCGGCCCCTGTATTGGCCAATGGGCACGTCACGGCGCGGAAAAGGGAGAGAAAAATTCAATTATTACTTCGTTCAACCGTAACTTTTCGAAACGTGCGGATGGTAACCCGAATACCCACTCATTCGTTGCTTCGCCGGAAATCGTAACCGCGATGGCAATCGCCGGCCGTCTTACATTCGATCCGCGTACCGACAAGCTGATCAATGTGGATGGAGAAGAGGTAATGCTCGACGAACCAAGTGGTCTGGAACTTCCAACACACGGATTTGCAGTGGAGGACGCAGGATACCAGGCGCCGGCGGAAGATCCGAGTCAGGTCCAGGTTTTGGTAAGCCCTACTTCCGACCGTCTGCAATTGCTTGAACCGTTTCCTGAATGGGAGGGAACAGATCTGAAAGGCCTTAAATTGCTGATCAAAGCAAAAGGTAAGTGTACTACTGACCATATTTCGATGGCTGGGCCCTGGTTGAAATACCGCGGTCACCTTGATAATATCTCAAATAATATGCTGATCGGTGCGGTCAACTTCTATAATGAGAAAACCAATACCGTTAAGAACCAGCTTGACAACCAATATGCAGGCGTACCTGACGTTCAGCGCGATTACAAGGCGCATGGAATCGGGACGATCGTAGTGGGTGACGAAAACTACGGCGAAGGATCATCCCGCGAGCACGCCGCCATGGAGCCACGCTTTCTTGGTGTGCGCGCGATTCTGACAAAATCTTTCGCCCGTATCCACGAAACGAACCTGAAAAAGCAGGGTATGCTGGCGCTTACATTCGCCAACACGGCAGATTATGACAAGATCCAGGAAGATGATACCATCGATATCCTGGGCCTCGAAACCTTCTCAGAAGGCCAGCCTCTAACGATCGTTTTGCACCACAACGATGGTACAAATGAAGAGTTTCCGGTTAACCATACCTATAATGAACAACAGATCGAATGGTTCAAAGCAGGTTCGGCACTGAATATTATTCGCCGGTCGGTGGGAGCGTAAATTTCAAGTCATCGTCACAAAACAGGCGCTTTCCGTATGGGAGCGCCTGTTTTGTGTGGTTGGCTTTTAGCTGTTGGCTATTAGCTGTTGGCTATTAGGTACTGTTAAGTTGATGACAGCATTTTGGCAAACCGCAAACCTCTAATTGCTAATAGCTAACCGCCAACAGCTACCCCAACATCCTCCCGCCTTGCCTCCTCAATGACTGTACCAGAAAAATGAACATTCCGGTCATAATGGACACGTCGGCCATGTTGAAGATACCGGTTTGAAAAAAGCCGAAATTGATGTGCATAAAGTCGGTTACGGAGCCGTGCACGAGCCTGTCGTAAATATTCCCAATTCCGCCGCCGATTGCGAAACTGAGTGCGAGTGAGCTGAGAAGCGTAAGATTTCTTTTAACCAGAATATAAAATACGCCAAACATCAGGGCGATAAGCGGGATCACGGATAGGATCAGTATTTTAAAGGTGTTCGGCAGATTACTGCCAATGCTCAGAAATGCGCCGGTGTTTTCTACATAAGTGATTGTGAAATAATCTTTTATCACACTAATGTGCTCATAAAACCCAACATGTTTCCGGACCACCTGTTTGGAAATCTGGTCGCAACCGATATTGGCTACGAGAATGCTCAGTATCACCGCATTTCTGAAAACCCTGCTGGATTTTAGTTTAGACATTATTTTGACAACGTTTTAATAGGAGTGACCATTACTTCCTTAAATTCAACTTCGGCGCCTTCTGATTGCAGGGCGATTTGACCTTTTTGCGCGGTCGCATTGTAGCCGTAGTTGACCAGTACACCATTCAGCCACACCTTAATTGAATTTTTAACGCATTCAATGTGCATGGAATTCCATTCGCCCAAAGGTTTTTCTGTCCCGTCTGTGAGGTTCGGAACACGGCGTAATTTGTCTCCGTTTACGCCCCATTTCTCTTTTGGCCCCCGCCTTTTTTCCATGTCGGGTACGGTAATATTTTCCTGAATGCACCAAAAATCTCCTGCATTTTGATGCATCATTTGAATTTCAATCGATTTTGGGAACATTTCGTATAAGTCCCGGGGCTTGGATACAAATACCAGCGCCCCACAGTTGCCCGGCTTACCCGCAAAGCGATATTGGAACGTAAGTCGGAAATTTTCAAACTGATCGTCGGTTATCAAATGTCCGCCTGGCTTCCCGAGGCTTACAAGTAACCCGTCACGTATCAGAAAAGGAGATTTTACATTCGGGTCTTTATCCATTTCCGGGACATCCACATGCCAGCCTTTCAGGTCTTTACCGTTTAATAGCGCTCTGGATTGACTGAAAGATGTTTGTGAAAAAAGAAAAATCGAGGTGAGTACTAGTAATAATTTTTTCATCGGGTTAAGGTAAAAATTGGATTTGGATGGAAAAAATAAGTAATAAAAACCTGAATGCGTTCTGGCGGCGGCAAATTGTAAAACTTATCTCTTAATTTGATGCATTGTTAGGAGCCATTTCAATTTTTTCATGACCAAAAAACTACTATCCATTTTTGCGCTTCAAATAATCGCATTGAATGCGCTGGCGCAGCAAATAAGCTATGATGTTTCATTTCCGAATATCGTACATCATGAAGCGAATATCAAAGTCAGTGTATCGGATGTTCCTCAGCATGAGCTCACATTCCGAATGAGCCGATCTTCTCCCGGCCGTTATGCAACGCATGAATACGGGAAAAATGTTTACGAAGTCTCGGCCTTCGACAAATCCGGTAAAAATCTTCCGATACAACGCGTGGACGGGGATGTATATAAAGTTTCAGGCATCAATGGTTTTGCCAGGGTTGAATACACGCTTTACGCGAACCATGCAGACGGAACGTATGCGGGCATTGATCCGTCAAGCATTCATCTGAATATGCCGGCGACATTTATGTGGGTAAAAGATCTGGAAAAAGCCCCGATCGAAGTGAAATTCAACCTGCCGGAAGGTTCCAAATGGACGATTGCTACGCAATTGCTTAAAGGCAAAGACACGCATACTTTCACGGCGCCGGGTCTCCAGTACTTTATGGATTCGCCAACCAAAATCGGCAAGCTGATATGGAAAGAGTGGACACTGGAAAACATTGACGGAAAACAATCGAAATTCAAACTGGCGCTCGAAGCAAATGCAAGTGATTCACTGGCAAGCCAATTTGCGGATAAAGTGAAGAAAATAACGCAGGAGGCAAAGACTGTCTTCGGGGAATATCCTGTTTTTGAATCTTCCCAATACACCTTCCTGGCGAGCATTAACCCGTATGTTAAAGGTGACGGAATGGAGCACCGGAACAGCACGATGATCAGTATTCCGGTTGCCTTTAATGGGTCGGATCAGTTACTTGGCGTGTTTTCCCATGAATTTTTTCACACCTGGAATGTCGAACGGATCAGGCCGAAATCGCTGGAACCGTTCAATTTCGAAAAAAGCAATATGAGTTTCGAGCTCTGGTTTGCAGAAGGTTTCACCCAGTATTACGGCGATCTTATTCTCGAAAGGGCCGGCTTTGATGATCTGGCAGAATACTGCCAAACGCTGACTGCACTTGTTAATACCAAAGAAAATACCGTAGGTGCGAAACGGATTTCCCCTGTCCAGGCAAGTAATATGGCCGTTTTTGTCGATGCAGGCGTGGCAGTGGATAAAACCAACTACCCTAACTTTTACGCTTCCTATTATCCCTATGGAGCCTCCGTTGCACTGGCTCTTGACCTAGAACTGAGATCGAAAGGATTGAACCTGGATGATTTTATGAAGATGGTCTGGCAAAAACATGGAAAGCCTGAGATACCCTATACTGTCGCTGATTTACAAAAGGTTCTTTCCGATTATTCAAAGGATAAAAATTTTGCCGCAGATTTCTTTGCTAAATATGTAAACGGGCACGAATCCTTCAATTACAAACCGCTGCTTGCAAAAGCAGGGCTGACTTTGAAAAGGCAGTCGGAAGGCCAGGCCTGGATAGGAGATGTGCGCTACAAGGAAGGGCCGGGACTCACAATTTTAAACAATACCCTGATCGGATCACCGCTTTATGCAGCCGGATTGGATATTGATGACCAGATTTTGAAAGTAGAGGGAAAGAATACAGGCATACAAAATGACCTGAATGCGATTTTGCAGTCACATAAACCAGGTGATAAAATTACGGTTGAATACAAACACCGCGAGGAAACAAAGCTGGCGACGATCGAACTGACCGAAAATCCCAGACTACTCGTCGTGCCCAATGAAACTTTGGGCCAAACCGTCACACCTGAAATGCAAAAGTTCAGGGAAGCATGGTTGGGTACTAAAATCAAATAGCGTCAGATTGTTTTTCAGATAGATACTTCCAATATCTTTTCGGCACGTGGCGAATATGGAGTTTCATATTCCTGCGTGCCGGAATATTGACATTCCGGAAATAATCTTTCCATAAAATCGTGTAGAGCTCTTCTTTTTCATCCAAAAGCTGTGCAGGTAATGCGTTAAGGCCCGGAGACATTTCTTCTGAAAAATCAAAAACGATTTCATCTACCTTTTCCAGGTCATAAAACAGGCCATATTTCCTTTTCAGGTCATAAATAATCCATTTCTGGTCGGCATAACGATTTTTGAAATGGGGGATCAACAGCGGCAATACGTTGAAGTCCGGCTCAATATGTGCATAAAATATTCCGTCCGAAGTTTTCTGAAACCGGATAAATGCTTCCATCCGATGTTTTTCCCGATGTACTTTCTGACTGAGTTGCGAAATGGCCAGCACGTCGGGATTACCGTAGTTGCTTTCTGCTCCGGGTTCATTATCAATAATATATCTGGCAAAATCAACCAGGTGCTGAAACGCCGGCGGCTGCTCGGAAAGAAAAGATTTATAAAAATTCAGCATCCACTGCTTGTCCAGCTTAGTCTTTAAACCTGCCCAAACCCGCCTCGCTTTATCGTCTTCGCTGACCACTTCAAAATGCTGCTGAAAAACATCCGGATAAAAATGCGCGCTGCTCACGATTTTCACCCTGCCGCTCTTTTTTTGATAACAGTAAAAAACAGCCGTGAGCAAACCTTCCAGCGTTCCGTCGAATACAAACGTTTCCATTAAAAAAGCGAAAGCTGGTTATAAGGGTTTTTCTGATACTTACTATGACTTTCAGAAAGGATAATCCCTTTAATGTGTCCCGCCTCGAAATCATTCAATTGCACCGGGCTGTCTGCGAAACGGATAAAATGGCGCGCTTTATTGAAGGAGATACCTATCTTTTTCAAATGGTCTTTATACAATCTGCCGAACTTTCGCGCCTGGACGATTTTAAGTGCGGACGAAACGCCGATCCCCGGAACGCGGAGGATCATGCGGTAGTCTGCGGTATTTACGTCTACCGGAAAGTGTTCCAAATGTCGCAGGGCCCAGCTTAATTTCGGATCCACGTCTACGTCGAGATTAGGGTGTGCGTCGTTCACGATTTCCTGCACATTGAAACCGTAAAACCGCATCAGCCAATCCGCCTGGTACAGCCGGTTTTCGCGGATCAAAGGTGGTTGTGAGCCGATTACCGGCAGGCGACTGTCGTTGCTGATCGGAATATAGCCAGAGTAGTAAACCCTTTTAAGCGAGAAATTTTTATAAAATGCATTCGCAGTATGCATAATCTCTTTGTCGGTATCCGGCGTCGCGCCGATCACAATCTGTGTGCTCTGGCCGGCCGGAACGAATTTCGGGACACTTTTGATCAGCGCTTTTTCGTCGGAAAATTGAGTAATGCTTTGCTGAATGTAACCCAGTGGTTTTTTTACCTCTTCGTGCGACTTTTCCGGAGCGAGTATTTTGAGGCCGGTCTCCGTTGGCATTTCGAGGTTAATGCTCATCCTGTCAGCATACATACCCGCTTCTTTCAGCAATTCTTCACTGGCTCCCGGGATCGTTTTTAAATGAATATAGCCGTTGAAGCGCTCCTCAGTCCGCAGTTTTTTAACTATCCGGACTAGGCGTTCCATCGTATAATCCGCATTCTTGAAAATTCCTGAACTCAGAAAAAGCCCCTCTATATAATTGCGCCTGTAAAAATTAATAGTCAGCTCCACGACTTCCTCTACCGTAAAAGCGGCACGTTTGATGTCATTGCTACGGCGGGAAACACAAAAAGCGCAGTCAAAAATGCAATGATTGGTCAGTAAAATCTTCAACAAGGAAACGCACCGGCCATCTTCGGTGTAAGTGTGACAGATTCCTGTTCCCTCCGCGTCGCCCAGCCCCCTATTTTCGTTTTTCCGGTTACTTCCACTGGATGAACACGATACGTCATATTTTGCAGCGTCTGCTAATATTCCCAACTTCTCACGGATCCTCTCGTACATAAAATCTCCCAATAAATTATTTTCGCCTGAAATATTGTAGCGGTTTCAGCAGTTATAGAATTATAAATTTAGAAAATGATCTTATAAATATCAAATATTTGATATTTATAAGATCATAAAGTTTAGAAAACGTTCTTCATGCTTCGTCAGTCCAATATTTATTTCTGCGTAACAATTTTTATTCTGCTTACAAACTCGCTGTGCCTGGCGCAGGAACCGAAAGTCACGCGCTATAATGGCAAGGTGAGTCAGCAATTCGTAATGAACCGGGAGTCGGTTATCATTGATCACGCAACCGGAAAGAAAATTTCCTACGCTGAATACGATGAAAGGTTGAAGCGTAATCCGGGTTTGTACAGGACGTTGCCGGTTTTTGACAAATATGGAAAAGCCTCTTCTTTTGAATTAGTTAAGAAAAACCAGATCTACACGCACGAGGATGGTTCCGTTATCAATAATCCGGATCTGATGCCCGAGGTGGGAGAGCCGATTTCTCCGTTTGTCATGGAAGGTTTGGACGGGAAAGAATATAATTCGGAAAAATTGCGTGGTAAGTATATCCTGCTTGGGTTTTGGGTCAAGTATGAAAAACCGCTTTATTCGCTCGCCAGTACCAAGGTGATCTCGGATTTTATCAATGAACATAAAAAACGCGGAGTTGATATTGTATCGCTTGGAACAACGCTGAATACGCGTGAAGAATGTATTGAAGCCATTCCAAAGCGTAATTGCGGATTTATCCCTGTCCCGGAGTCATATGGTTTTAATCACCGGTATAAGATCAGCGAAACGCCGTATTTTATATTAGTAGATAAAAAAGGGATTATAAAAGCCATGGCGCCACATACCGAGTTCTCGAAAATCAGTGATTTGGTGCTGAGATAATCAGCCGAGCTGACCGCTTATCCGGTTGAAAAGTTTATCTGCTTTCCATTCCCTTTTCAACCCGAGGAACATCCTTCGCGAGAACTTGTATTCAATGAAATTATTCTGTGCTAAAAATTCCAGGGCCAGCAGGTTGTCCTGCGGTACTATTGCTTTGTCCTCCATTTGAATCCTGAGCTTCATCAGTTCGATTCCGGCCCGGTCGTCTATCGCCATGACAGGCGCATCGCCCCATTCAGGAACATAGTAGCCAAGTACCAAATTATCAGATATATAGAGGTAGGAAGTTGAAATGAAATCCTGTAAAATCCCGGCCCGGTCTTCGCCGCTCACCTGTCTGTCGACCCGAAGTACCTGCTCACGGAATTTTTCTTCAAAACGGACGATATCGGTAGAAATAGGATAGGTTTCCGATTTGACTTCACGGGCCAGGTGCGAGTAACAGGTTTCCAACTCAAAACCCAGCTTCCGGTAAACAGGATAGCCGTATTCCGTCGCGTCGAGGTAAATGGTGGGGTATCTTTTGCGGTCGATCTGATCGATAAGGTGCCGGGTAATCATCTTTCCCAATCCTTTGTTGCGGTGCGCAGGATGCACGACAATGCAGGCCAGCCAAACAGAATCGGTATGATGCATATTTGTTCCGATCGCTAAAAGCTGGCCATTTTCTGAGATTTTGACTGGGAAGCAAAAATCCGATTGAAGGAAATAACGGAACCTGGGAATAAGGTCGCCCCAATCTGGTGGTTGCAATGCTGGCAGCTGCGCGAGATCTGCCTCCTGGAAAGTAGTTATTGTCATTTCAAATTGTAAAAATCTCGGCGAAAAGCCTGAAAACTGAGCCAGTCGCCGATCGTCCCATTCATTTCAAACATAAGGATAAAAATGATTCATAGCATTTGTCACGCACCAATTTTCGACAAAAGTCACTTTCTTTACTGAATCTAAAACCAGACTGCAGTATGAATATCATTTTAGCTGACGAGTTGAAAAAATTGCTTTCCGAAAGTGAGTTGATTTTAATCGACGCGCGGGGCGGGCCTGATGCCTACGAAAGATATCTGGCAGGGCACGTTCAAAACGCTAATTTCGTCGACCTCGAAACCGAGTTGTCTGAGAAAGACGACGATGCCGCGAAAGGAGGGAGGCACCCTTTGCCTGATCCGCAGGCGTTTGGCCGGTTGCTGGGCACATTAGGCATTTCGCCCGATAGCATTGTCGCAGTTTATGATGATAAAAAAGGATCAAATGCAGCCTCCCGTTTTTGGTGGATGCTTAAAGCGGTAGGACATGAGAAAGTGTATGTAGTGAGCGGCGGGCTCGATGCGATTGCAGCGGCCGGCTTGCCTATTTCGACCGAAATTTCTGAGAAACCCGCGGTGAAGCAATATCCGGTAGCCAACTGGGCCTTGCCGCTGGTTGATATTGCCTTCGTCTCAAAAATTTCCACTGATCCTGAATTTATGGTCGTGGACGTTCGTGAGCACTACCGGTACGCAGGGGAAAGCGAGCCGATTGACCTAGTTGCGGGACACATTCCCGGTGCAGTTAATATTCCTTTTACTTCCAATTTGAAAGAGAATGGTGAGTTTCTGCCAAAAGAAGAACTCGCAGCTAAGTACGAAGCAGCGCTCGCCGGTCGTGCGCCGGCACAGATAATCGTGCATTGCGGCTCTGGGGTGACTGCCTGTCACACGCTGCTGGCGCTCGCCGACGCTGGCCTGGACGGAGCCGCGCTTTATGTAGGCTCATGGAGCGAATGGTCGCGGAACGACAAACCGATTGCGATCGGTAATAATTGAAATAGCCGGAACTGTTATTTAATTCCGGCTTACCAACTATATGGAGCGCAGATACTTGTATAGCGACGCCAGTTCGGTGCGTGTATATTGTGCCGTCATTTTCCAGGGCATATCTTCATTTTTCAGTGTGTGTCCTTCCGGTGTTTTTCCGGTGGTAAGTGTGGTGATAAATTGCCTGTCGGACCAGCTACCCAAGTGCCCGGAGCTGGTAATGTCCGGAACCGGCGGGAAACCCGGCGCCACCGGCGCTCCGCCTTTCAGATCGGCACGGTGACAACCTGTACACGATACTGCAAGATATTTACCTAATGCAACTCCTTCCGTTGAATCGACAGTAGCTACCATTGGCAAATTGTGATCAATTTTTTCTACTGAGAGCAGTGGCATTTTATCCAAATAACCCATCACGAGGGCGACTGGTCCCAGGTCGTTCTCCGGCATTTCTTTATCTACCGGAGCGACCTGCTCGCAATAGGCGATCAACGCGGACACATCTTCCTTCGTGAGCAGCGTTGTTTCGTGGGAGGGCATGAAAATCAAAGGCTTACCATCTTTGCCAATCCCGTGACGAAGGGCTGTAAGCCAGTCGGCCCGATCGTAATCTGAGGGTAATCCGCCTTTTCCTTTCGTGAGATTACTTGCTACCAACCTTCCTACGGCACCGTCGTCGTTCATTAATTTTCCCCCGAGGTCATTTCCGTGGCAATCCTGGCACCCTTTAATTGCGACCAGATGTTTCCCACGCGCGAGCGTCGCACTGTCGGATCGTATTTCGATTTCTTCATTTTCAAATGAATAAGCCTTATTGATTCGGCTGTTCATACTGGTGGCAATAAATGCGTAAACAGCGACGAGTGTGAGCAGGACGGCGCCCAGTGAGATGCCTGTCCATTTTAAAATTTTACGTATCATGGCTTTGCTGATTATTTTTAATCGCAAAGATCACGACGCTGGAATCGACAGTAGCTACGCAAAACGGATTTAGAAATACGGGAAACGGATTTTTTCAGGTTGTCCGTTTACTAACTTCTATTCAGCCGGCGGATAAAAATCTAATATTTTTAACTCACAAATAGTCATGAAACTTTTAAAAATAAATACAGATCTATGGTTATTGATACCTATGATATTATCGATTTCGAAAATTTCCCGAAACCGCAATCCGTTGAAAAGGACGCGAAAACGCGCAATGCTAGCAATATAGTCAATTGCTATTATCCCAAAGTTGGTAAAATTCAGTTCAAGAGCGATTTATTTCCCCATATGCACCTGATGAATATGCATTGGTATACGGAGGACGAGGTAACGCTTTGGGACAAGGTTTCATCGGATAACATCAACATCAATTTTCATCTGGCCGGAAATCTGGACACAAGATTCTACGGAATACAAGATGAGCTGAATATGCGTCCGGGCAGGCACAATCTGATCTATTCTCCCGAAGGAGGTTTCGTCAACAGGACCCAATCGAAATCTTCTCTGGAAATGTTCCACCTGAGCCTGGACAAAAGTTTTTTCCTCAATGCAATCGGGTCAGACGATGCGTGGAGCGAAGAAATTAGCGGTAAACTTGCCCGGGGAGAGTCGTTTTCAGGCATTGCGGGCACAGCGGATATCACTCCGGCTATGCTTAACCTGATCCGGGAAATCAAGGAGGCCGATTCGCGCGGCCCATTGCGGAACTTGCTGGTTCAATCCAGGATCCTGGAATTGCTGGCACTTCAGATAGGGCAGTTCCGGGTTCCTGTGGCGAGTAGTGAGATATTCAGGGCGGATGAAATGGAGAAGTTGTACCAGCTAAAAGATTTTCTCGACGCCAATTTTCTGAGGGAGCTCACACTTTCTCAGCTGAGCCGGGTTTGCCTGTTGAATGAATTCAAAGTCAAAAAGGGCTTCAAGGCGCTTTTTGGATTGACCGTATTCGGTTACCTGCGGAAACTACGGATGGAATATGCGAAAAAGTTGCTGCTCGATTCGGCCCTTACTGTGGAAGAAGTCTCCGGACGTTTGGGGTACGAACATGCGCATCACTTTTCAGCTGCATTTAAAAATTTCACGGGAACCAGCCCGTCGCAATTCAAATCGAAAATTACAACCTATTCTCTCGCTTAATCAGCTGTTTATGAGCAAGTACTTCCTCGCATTAGCGGCAGCTTTGCTGGCTTCTTTTACACTGATCGTCAGAAGCTGGGATATTGCGCCGGGATATTCAATAAAATTTGACGGTAAATATGCGCATGGGACATTTAAGAAATTGAGCGGCTCGATCCATTTTGATCCGCTCGTGCCGGAGAAGGCTGCGTTCGATGTTGCAATAGAAGTGAGTTCAATAGAAACCGGCATTGATTTGAAAAACAAGCATGCAAAAAGCGAAAAATGGTTTGACGCCGAGCGGTTTCCGCTCATTACCTTCAAATCTTCACAGGTGATCAGGGCAGATAGTGGCTACGTCGTATCGGGTAAACTGAATATGCATGGTTTTGAAAAAGACATTGCTATCCCATTTGATTTCGATGAAGAAGAGGAAATCTTCCAGGGTAAATTTAAAGTGAGCAGAGGTGATTTTGGTATCGGTAAAGTGAATGGGAAAGCGTCTGATTCCACTGCTGTGGAAATTTTTGTTCCCGTATTTCAAAAGTGACCTGGTGTGGTATGATATTTTGTAACTCGGTTTAACGCAATTTAAGATCTTAGCCATGAAGAATATAGAATGCCATTATAAAGACGGATCTCTCGTTTTCTGCACCACACACTGTTATCCTTACGCGAAGGCACACAAAATATTGGATGTGTTCAATGTGATGGGGCTTGTTTCCAGGATAAGGCTCAAATCCGGCCAGTCATTTAACGTAATCGGTCGGCTCCCGGTCAACTATGATCCGTTTATTCCGGATCAGGGGAAATGGACTGACGTCGTTTCAAGGCTGGTCGAAACCAAGCAAGCACTTGAAAATGAGGTGCAGGCGATTTAGTTATGGTCAAAATCTTTCAGTTGTTTCAAAAGATCATTTAACTCGTTTTCGGCAGATTTTAATGCTTTCAAATCTGTTGTATCAACTGCATTTTCAGCAGGATCGTCAAAATTTTTCGCTTCTTCCGCAACATCAGGATTCTCCCGGTTTTCCGGTGAAAGCTCTTGTTCTGCCTCGAGATTATTCTTCTCAAATTCAATCTGTTGCCTTTTGGATAAGATTTGTGCTCTTAAATCTTGCTCTTTTTGTGCATTTGCTGCCATTCTCTGAATTGTTAGATCTACTGTAACCTCTGAAAAAACCAAGCCAGCTGGCCAATCGGTACGTTTGATAACTGTAATTTACCTCTTGCACATTTGGCTTCCATTTGATAATCCATTCGTCCGGCGTATTTGGTAATTGATAAGATTTGTCTGAGTTACAGTCTGCAAATCCCTTCAATCACCTTTAAAATATCCCGGCTTATGAAACACCGTTACTATGCAGGTTTATTATTGGTTGCTACCTTCGGTCTGGCAGGACTGGGGTATTTCTTAGCCGATAGAACCGCTGAACCTGCTGCCGTTCTCATCAGGAGTAGCAGTTCTTCCGCAACTGTGAAGGAGCCCGCGCTGCCGGATATAGAGAAAAGCCTCGCGCAGCGCGAATACCACATTACTTTCGATCCGGAAAACCGAAAATTTCAAAGTCCCAACCGGCAACATAATCTTCGTGCCTATTATGAACCAGGCGTGTTAACAGTTAGAAACCGGAAAGACTCGGCAGGTCACAATTTCGAGTTTAAACTGATTAATCAGGGCATTTATGCCGACGGAAAGCGCATGGATCTGGCAGATAAAAAGAGCAAAGTTGAAAACAGTGCTAACACAGCCGAAATCCATCACAGCGCATTTACTGAAGAGTATATCAATAGTCCCGAAGGAATCAGGCAAAATTTTATAATCGAAGAAGCCCCGGCTGAAACCAATGAACTTGCGGTCAGGCTCGAATTGAAGGGCTTTGAAGCCAAAGAAGCTGGTACCAATGAACTTGCTTTTTACCGATCGGATCTGGCGGGGAAAAGTCAGTATGAATTGAGTTACAAGGATTTGAAATGCTGGGATGCAACTGGTACGCCACTGGAAGCCAGCCTGACCTATCAAAATGACCGCATCCAGATCAGTGTAGATGTGCGTGGGGCCGCATATCCCGTCACGATCGACCCGATCATTACCAACGGGAATCCGGGCAATGCCATCAAAATTCCCGAAGCGAACCAAACCCAGGCCTGGTTTGGCGGGGTGGTCTCCAGTGCGGGCGATGTGAATGGGGATGGTTATAGCGATGTGATCGTTGGGGCCGCCAAGTACGACAATGGTCAGGTCGATGAAGGGGCTGTTTTTATTTATTACGGGAGTGCGTCAGGGATCAATGCGGCCGGTCCGGTGATGCTACAATCGGATCAGAAGGAAGCCAGGTTTGGCTGTTATGCCTCCTCGGCAGGCGATATCAACAAGGATGGGTTCAGTGATATCATCGTCGGTTCATTTTTATACGACAAAGGTCAGACCAATGAAGGCGCTGCCTTTGTGTATTATGGTTCCGCGCAGGGGATCAGCACCACTGCTTCTGTGATTTTGGAAAGCAACCAGGCCGAAGCGAATATGGGCAACAGGGTCGGGATGGCGGGTGATGTGAACGGGGATGGTTACAGCGATGTATTGGTTTGCGCCTGGACTTATGACAAAGGGCAAACCAACGAAGGAGTTGTGTTTTTGTATCACGGTTCGGCAGCCGGACTTAATGCTAACACTCCCGTTATCATCGAGGCCAACCAGGCCGAAGCGATGATGGGCTTTTGTGCCTCGGGTGCCGGTGATGTGAACGGGGACGGTTACAGCGATATCCTGATCGGTGCCAGGCATTACGACAAAGGCCAAACCGACGAAGGTGCAGTTTTCGTTTATCACGGCTCTGCGCTGGGCGTTAACCCAAACAATGCGGCTACTATTTTGGAAAGCAATCAGGCCAACGCCTACCTGGGCCACTCGGCGTCCACGGCCGGTGATGTAAACGGGGACGGTTATAGCGACATCATCGCAGGCGCAATTATGTACGACAAAGGCCAGATCAATGAAGGGGCTGCCTTTGTGCATTATGGTTCAGCTCAGGGCGTTAACCCGGTTGCTGCTATCACATTAGAATCAAATCAGGCTGAGGCGCAATTCGGCTACTCAACGGCCAGTGCCGGTGATTTAAATGGGGACGGTTATTCGGATGTGATCGTTGGGGCGATGTACTATGACAAGGGGCAGAGTAATGAGGGGGCAGCGTTTGTTTATCATGGCGGGAAAAATGGATTTTTCTCTTCATCAACCCTGGAAAGCGACCAGGCCGGGGCACAGTTTGGCTGCAGCGTGGCTAGCGCTGGCGATGTGAATGGCGATGGGTACAGCGATGTAATAGCCGGAGCGCTTACTTATGATAACGGAGAGGTGGACGAGGGTGGGGCGTTTGTTTGGTTGGGGGGAGCTGCTACTATTAGTATTGCATCATTAAAGATCACAAATTCTCAAAAGGATGCGTTGTTTGGATCTGCTGTCGCGTCTGCCGGCGATGTAAACGCAGACGGTTACAGCGATATCCTAATTGGGGCCCACCAATTTGACAACGGACAGGCGGAAGAAGGCATTGCGATGGTGTATTTAGGATCACCCTCTGGAATAAATATCAACTCAGGTATTTTGCTTCAATGCGATAAGGTTAGTGCACAATTCGGTTTTGCCGTTTCTGGTGCGGGCGACGTAAATGCGGATGGATATGACGATATAGCCATTGGTGCTCCCTATTATGGAAATGGTCAAGTTCAGGAGGGAGCCGCCTTCATATATTATGGTGGGCTCGCGGGACCTAAAATCAATTCTGCTTCTATAATTGAAAGCGATAAGGTTGATGCGTGGCTTGGCGTATCAGTATCTGCGGCAGACATAAATTCTGACGGTTTCAGTGATATTTTAATAGGAGCTCCTGCTTATACAAGTGGACAAAGTTCGGAAGGGGCATTAGTAGTTTGTTTCGGCTCTCTTGCTGGTGTTAGCAGTAATTCGAAAATTGTAAAGGAAAGCAATATTGTAAATGCATTCATGGGACATTCAGTCTCAGGAGCGGGTGATATTAATGGTGACGGATTCGACGACGTGATTTGTGGCTTACCTAAATTTGCTAGTTCAGCTGGCGAGGCGGATGAGGGTGCGGTGCATATCTATTATGGTTCAGCAGGTGGTTTTAGTAATACGATTTCAAAAATCGAGGGGAATCAGGGTTTAGCTTACTACGGGTATGCGGTTAGTAATGCAGGCGACATCAATGGCGATGGTTTTGCGGATGTAGTGGTAGGAGCACCTTATTTTAGTAATGGTCAATTTAACGAAGGAGCCGCACATATCTATTTTGGTTCTACGCAAGGTCTGATTACGACTCAGAGTGTTTTGCTAGAACAAAACGTAGCTCAGTCAGAAATGGGGTTATCTGTTGCAAGTGCAGGTGATTTCAATGGTGATGGATATTCAGATGTTATCGTTGGATCTCCCTCGTATAACGACGGACAATTCTACACAGGCGCATCCTACATTTACCCCGGTTCTCCACAAGGTCTTAATAGCCAATACTTTATTGTAATAAAAAATGTTGCCGAAATTGCTGCAATGGGTGCGGCAGTTAGCTCTGCTGGCGATATCAATGCTGACGGGTATAGTGATATTCTTATCGGCGCTCCACACGCGGATGGTATCCAAGTTGACGAGGGAGCTGTCTTTGTGTATGGAGGAAGTGCCGGTAACAGCCTCCAAAACAATCTCCGCCTCTACAACACCAACCTCACCACCCCAATCAACCAAACCCAATTTGCCCTGAACAACTTTGGGGCTGGGCTGTATGCCAAGTCGTTTCTAGGAGAAAATAAAGGAAAGCTGGTTTGGGAGACGAAACCGGCTGGCCAGGGATTTTTCAAAGGGACGAACAATGTGATCACCAATAGCACGCAATCATCTGGTTCGCAAAATACTTATGCAAGTCTTGGGCTCCTGGGTACGGAACTGAAAAACGTGATTCCAAAACAAGGATCGGCCACCAAGGTGCGGGTGAGAGTGAAATATGATCCCGCACTGGCACTGACCGGGCAGACGTATGGTCCATGGCGTTATTTGCCTTCGTATCTAACTGGAAATGCAACCGCGCCGGTGCCGGAGGAAGGAATGCAGCAAACCATTTACAGGAAAGCGTTGGCACCGGAAGGTGAAGGGTACGCAATCAGCATCTATCCGAATCCAACATCCGACAAGCTTTACATTAACAACCTTGAAAAGGACAAAGTAGCTGATATCAAGGTTCTTTCTACCTTAGGAAAAACAATTTACAACACGGCCGGCGGCGAAAGTGAGATTGACCTGGCAGGGACGACTCAGGGCATTTATCTGCTTTTGATCCGTTATAAGGACGGTTCGCAAAGCACGCATAAAATTGTAGTGAAAAAGTAAGGTGCCCTATTAACAGGCTGCATCATTTCAAGAAATGCAGTCTGTTAACTATATCAGAACCGCAAGGGCTGGCTCGTTCTGATCGTCAGCCGAAGCCGTGGAATAAGAAAGTGAAACTCGCTGGCCAGTGCTTTCCGCAACTTCTAATAACTCAAAGAGTTTTTTCTCTCCCTCGATCCGCAAAGCCTCGTATAATATATTGCCGTAAAAAAACTCCTGAGAACCAAGTCCCTTCATCAGCGCAATTGATTGATAACGGTCAAAAATTTCCTTTCCGGTCATGGAATGCAAGATTTGAACTAATTCAACATCCTATTTTGACCGAAAGATGCCTTATCTCCCCGCAGGGTTGCACGGGCTACCGCAAATGTTCCGGCAACGGAATATCCTTACTAGACTCGTCTGGAACTGGTTGCAACCGTTGCATCGGGATCGGTATCAGCCCCGACCAGATCGGCAGTTCCAGGTCCTCTTCTTCATCCTTGGGCATTCCGTCCCTGGTTTTAGCCGAAGCCTCCCGGATTGAAAAGGCAAGCGCCGTTGTCCTGGTAATTTCACTTGTTTTCATCGGTCGCAGGTAAGACCAGCTGTTCGGGACAATCTTATTTGTAAGCCACTCGAAAGCAGCTGTTTTTGTTTCAATATCCTCGATCTTTTCAGCGTTGGAAAATATGGTTACTGACCGGTAATTCACCGAATGACTGAACGCCGATTTGGCAACAACCAGGGCATCCGTCAACATGACTGAAATGCAGACGGGAATACCCTTTTCAACTTCCCTGATAAAGTGACTTCCTACCGAGCCGTGAATATAAATCTTGTCTTCGTATCGCACGAAAGCAGTTGGTATTGCAAAGGGACGGTTATCGACTATAAAGCTGATCGTGCAAAACAAAGCTTCGTCGAGAATAGCGTTGATCGTCTCCTCATCATAATGCGCTCTTTTTGCGAGACGGCTGGGAACGAGGTGAGCGGGTATGTTTTTCATGACATTGTTTTTTCTCAAAATTCTCTTTTAATTGGACGGTGAGAATGATCCAATTATTTAAATTATGATAGTCCAATTGTCATGCAGGTTCTGTCTACGCTAATCGTAATTAATAGGAACGGGAAACTTCCCGTTTATCTGCAGATAGCAAACCAACTGATGGCGCTGGTAAAGGCCGGAACTTTGCGGCCGGGGTACAAATTGCTCAGTACCAGGGAGCTTGCGTCTTCGTTGAAAGTACATCGCCGCATGGTGGTGCAGGCGTATGACGAACTTCTTGCGCAAGGCTGGCTGGAAAGCCATACAGGGAAAGGTACTTTTGTGGCAAAGCATCTTCCTGAAACCCGGCCGGTTAATGTGGAATCAAATGTCCAAACACTTGCGGGTCAGAATAGGAAAGCGGGGTTTCAATTTGAATCACTTCCGCATTTAGCGAGGCCGGTGTTGAAACCAAATAGCAGGTTGCATCTTGACGACGGTTTCCCTGACCCGAGACTGGCCCCACGAGAGGATCTGGCAAGGGCATATCGCAGTCAGGTTTTGCAGGGAAACGCTTATTTGAGGCTTGGTTACGGCGATACGACGGGCTCTGCGTGGCTTCGTCAGCAACTTTCAGCGCATTTGAACGAAACCAGAGGGTTAAAGACAACTGCCAGCAATATACTGATCACTCGGGGCGTAATCATGGGTCTGCATCTGTTCAGTACGCTATTGCTGCGGCCTGGCGATCGTGTGGCCGTAGACGCTCCCGGCTGGTTCGGTGCAAATATGAATTTTGTGCAGGCAGGAGCGTCGGTCTGCGAAGTTCCTGTCGACCGGTTTGGAATGGATATGCAGGCATTGGAGCAAATATGTGAGCAAAAGCCGGTCCGAATGGTTTATGTGACATCTCACCATCATTATCCTACGACTGTTGCACTTCGGGCCGACAGGCGGATCGCGTTGCTGCGGCTGGCAGAGCAATACCGGTTCGCTATTTTTGAAGACGATTATGACTACGATTTTCACTACCAGAGCAAGCCGCTACTTCCTCTTGCAGGCGCGGATCCGTTTCAAATGGTGGTTTATTGCGGTTCTTTTACGAAAACAATATCACCTGCATTCAGGATCGGTTATCTCGTCGGTCCGGAAGATTTGATCTCCGAGCTTGCACTGCTGCGCCGTATTATCGACCGGCAGGGCGATCAGATGCTGGAAAACGCGGTTGCAGAATTGTTGCAGACGGGTGTGATTCAAAGGCATTTGCGAAAATCTGTTCGTGTATACAAGCAACGGCGCGACCTTTTCTGCGATCTTCTGAAAACCGAGCTGGGGAACTACGTTGATTTTCAGGCCCCTGACGGTGGCATGGCAGTTTGGACGCAGTTTGATGCTAATATAAATTTACCGAGGCTTGCCGAACAGGCTCTGCGGCGAGATCTGTTCCTCTCGGGTGCTGCGAGTCCTTTTGAAATAAAGACTAATGCAGTCAGGCTTGGATTTGCGTCCTCCAATCCGGACGAATTGGAAGAAAGTGTTGCAATCATCAAAAGTTTGTTGTGACATTTGCGGCTGAAAAGCTCCTGCTATGTTTATCAAAATCATAAACAGTTACCGTATTGCATTCAGCGGACTTAGCAGGGAGACCTGGCTGCTAAGCGTCGTAATCCTCGTGAACCGGTGCGGATACATGGCGGTGCCGTTTATGAGCATGTATATTACGCAAAATCTTCACAGAAGTATTGCGGATGCAGGCCTGATTATCACGCTTTTCGGTGCCGGATCGGTGCTGGGCGCCATGGCGGGAGGTTATTTTACAGACAAATGGGGCTTTCGGCCTGTGCAGGTACTTAGTCTCGTTCTCAGCGGCTTATTTTTTGTTTTATTCGGTCTTGTGACAGATTTTGCAATTCTCTGCGGTCTGGTGGTTATTCTTAGTTTTTTTGTTGAAGCATTCAAGCCTGCCAATAGCACAGCGGTTGCAGCTTATTCAACTACGGCAAACCTGACCAGGTCCTATGCGCTGAACCGGCTTGCGACAAATATCGGATTCGGGTTTGGGACTTCGGTGGGAGGGATCCTCGCGGCGATCAATTATCACCTGTTATTTTGGGTTGACGGTGTTGTGTACACGATGGCCGGGATCCTTATTCTGGTATTGCTGCCAAAATCGAAAGTGAACAGGGAGCAGACCACCGCGGAAGCGGACACTTTGGCCGGTAAGTCACCATGGAAAGATGGTTTTTTTCTCCGGTTTTTGCTGATGGTTACACTCTATATGATTTGCTTTTCGCTGCTTTTCAGACTGGTGCCGGTTTACTGGAAGGAAGAAATGCACATCGGGGAAGCAACGATTGGTATCTTGCTGGGAATGAACGGACTAATAATTGCATTGTTCGAAATGGTACTGATCCAGAACCTGCGTGACCGCTGGGCCGACTCGGTTTACATGGTGGCCGGTGTTGTCTTCAGTGCGCTTTCTTTCCTAGCACTGATTATACCATTTGTATTACCAATCGTCCTGGCGGGTTTTGCGGTGTTCCTGTTTACGATCGGCGAAATGCTCGCCATTCCTTATATAACCACTTTCGTGATGAACCGGGCAAGTGACAGCAGCAGGGGGAAGTATTCGGCTGCATACTCTGTGGCCCAAGCTGTTGCGCAAATTGTCGGACCAGCTGCCGGCGGTTACGTGGCTGCTCACTGGGGCTATCAGTCGCTTTGGGCAGGGCTGATCGTGGTGAGTATTAGCTGCGCATTGGGTTTCCGGCTGCTATTCCAGCGGGGTGTGAGGCTCGGTTGATTCGCCGGATTCGGCCTGACCGAGGGCTTTATCCAATTGTTCTTTGAGATCTTTGATCCGCTCTTCCTCCATTTCCAGTGCTTTTCTTTGCAGCTCGATGAGATCATCTTTCTTCATCATCACATAATTCTCTCTTGGCTCTTCAAACATGGGTGCCTCGCCGATAAGCTGGGCAACGGTCGCATTGAAGACTTCTGCCAGCTTAATCAGCTCTTTCAGAGACGGATCTCTCTTACCGGTTTCCCAGGCCGAGATGGTCTGTTTATCACGTCTCTTGATCTTTTCTGCAAGTTCGTCCTGGCTCCATCCCATCAACTCCCGATATTTTCTAATCTTCTCACCAGCTATTGACACTTTTTTAACTTTTGCCGACACTTTTTTCAGTTATTAGTATGTAAATTGTTGACTTTGTAATAACAATTATTTACCTTTGTATATATCATTTTTCGTAATACGCAAATTACAAAAATTAGCACACACAAATTCACGTCCAATGGAGGAGCTGCAAGCACGAGTTTCCGAACATGGTGGATTATCCATCAAGGAGCGCCTTTTAATAAGGTTTATTAAATCAAGAAACATTGTAGGTAAGAACTGGCGTGGCGTTCTGGCTGCCAGTGATCCATTTTTTAACACAAAGCTGGGAGGCGATTATCTGACTTCCGTTGCGCAGGCTGTGTCCGACAGCAGCCGCGGCAACGTGGACAGGATAGAGCGGGTAACGATTGCGCTTGAAAAAGTGGCGGGAATACGGTCTTTGCCTGTTGTATAGCAGGTATTAATGCAGGGGTTCGGGTAGCTATTCAAATATACCTGTTTCCATTCCGTCGAAACTGCGGACATTTTTCTGTTCCCAGTAGGTTCTGATCCCGTCTTCGCCCTTTTTCCGTGCCCAATTGTTGAGCTCGTTCCGTTCCTGGGAATATTCCATGAAGGGAACTGCCATTCCGCACGAGGTTTGGACGATATCTATTTCAATATCGATGAGCTGACGTGCGCCTTCCAGTTTGGGAAAAAGATCAATGTATTCAGTCCATGCCTTGTCGCGTGGGTGGTAAGCTTTACCTGTTCCGTATAGTCTGAGTATCAATGGCTTTCCTTCAAAAGCGCAGAACATGACTGTAATGCGGTTATTTTCGAGCAGGTGAGCCGCTGTTTCGTTGCCGCTTCCTGTGACATTCAGCCACATGACGCGATTTGGTTCGAGTATCCTGAACGAATCCATACCTTTTGGGGAAAGGTTGACCGTGCCCGAGCTCATTGCCGTGGCGACGAAGAATATCTTTTGTTTCTGAATGAAATCAGACAGTTCGGGCGTAACGTGCGTTAATTTTTTCCCCATTTGCAAATTAGTTATTTCAGAAGCCGGTCGTTGCTTCTGGTATGTTTACGCCAGCCGTTATAGTTGAGTTCCTGTTGCGTTCAGATTTTTTTACCCTGAATACGGAATGCATTCAGTATTGCTAGAAGGGCTACTCCTACATCTGCAAAAACGGCCTCCCAGAGCGTAGCGATACCGCCGGCTCCCAAAAGCATAACCGCCACTTTCACGCCCATAGCCAGGGAGATATTCTGGTAAACTACGCTTTTAGTGATCTTTCCTGCCCGGATAGCGGATACAATTTTAGAAGGCTGATCGTTTTGGATCACAATATCAGCAGTTTCAATCGCAGCATCAGAGCCGAGTGCGCCCATTGCGATACCGGCATCGGCGAGCGCAATTACAGGCGCATCATTCACACCGTCACCGACAAAGGCAATTCTTTTTCCCTGGTCTTTTAATCGCTGTACAATCGCTACCTTATCTTCCGGAAGCAAGTCGCCATAGCTTTGCTGTATTTTCAGCTCATTAGCAATGTGCGTCACTACCGCCGTTTTATCGCCGGACAGCATTATCGTTTCGATGTTGAGGGATTTCAAATCGGCCACAGTTTGTGCGGCATCTTCTTTTACCTCGTCAGCAATGATGAAGTGGCCGGCATATTTACCGTCAATTGCAACGGCGACTATCGTTTCGGGGATTTCCAGAAGAGCTCCGGGGTACGGAATCGCATATCGGTCAAGCAGTTTCAGATTTCCTGCCAGTATTTCTTTCTGATCCACATTTCCCGCTAGTCCGTGCCCGGCTATTTCTTTTACTTTGAGAGGTGTATAAAGTTCAGAACCAGTGGCATGGCTAACCACTGCCTTTGCAGCCGGATGTGTGGAATAGCTTTCGAGCGAAGCGGCCAGCGTGATAAATTGCCGGCGATCCAGGTCCGTTTCGACTTTCTGAACTTTGAAAACTCCTTTCGTTAATGTTCCGGTTTTATCAGAAACAACCGTATCTATTTTTGTGATAATATCCAGAAAATTAGCGCCCTTCACCAGAATACCATTCCGTGAAGCCAAGCCGATCCCGCCGAAATAACCCAATGGAATAGAAACAGTGAGCGCGCAGGGGCAGGCTATTACCAGAAAAACCATACCCCGGTAAAGCCACTGGTCAAAACTGTAATCAACTACAAAAAGGTAAGGCAAAACTATGATCAAAACCGCCAATAAAAAGACGATAGGGGTGTAGATCTTCGCCAACCGGCTGATCAGTAATTGGGTAGGGGCCTTTCGGGCCGTCGCTTCCTGAACCATTTCGAGGATGCGGGAAAGCTTGGAGTCTTTAAATAGGGTAGTCACGGTAATTTCTACCGCCTGCTCCGTGTTGATCATTCCAGCCAGTACCGGACTGCCTTTCGAGATTACGTCCGGGCGTGGCTCACCGGTGAGTGCTGCCGTATTGAATATACCGGAATCTGATTTGAGCTTACCGTCGAGCGCGACTTTTTCACCGGCTTTGACCAAAATGATCTCACCAATCGCCACACTATCAGGACTTACCGGCTTAGTCTGTTGGTCCCGGATGACGGTTACTGTATCCGGGCGAATGTCAAGCAGGGCTTTGATCGAATTTTTGGATCGATTTACAGCAATATCCTGAAATAATTCTCCGATCTCGTAAAATATCATCACCGCTACCCCTTCACTGAATTCACCAATGTAAAATGCACCCAGGGTGGCAATGGTCATCAGCGTAAATTCATTGAAAAAATCGCCGCGTGCTATCCGCCGAAAGGCGATTGCAATCGTTTTGTTGCCGGCCAATAAATAGGCAGTGAGCATCAGGGCTATTTCGACAGCCCTTTTAATTTCTACCTCTAAAATAAAGGTAATTGCCAGTGTGCCAAGAAGTATGGTCAGGCTCAGCCACAGCATCCACCTGCTTTTTAAAATACTTACCTCGCCACCATCGCCATGATCATGGTCGTGATCGTGATCGTGATCGGGTTCTGTTTTTGGATGGCCGTGGTTGTCGTGATCTGAGCAGCAGTGATCGGTATCCGGGTGAGTAAGCTTCGTTTCCTGAACTTTCATGATCGTTGGATTAGACTGTAAAGATAAGTCCGATAACCGTGCAACAGGGTTTCAGGTGCTGTAAATCAACTTGTTGCACCATTGTTGCAGCGTTTCTGGTCTGAATTCCAGCCAGGTACGCCTCAAACTTTTCAAGTTTTTGCCTGAGTTATTTTACGGTTTCGAATCATACACAACTGGTAACAGCAGCTATATGTTTTTGCCGCTTAAAGATTTAAATTTACCAATGCCCTATTCGACCAGTTGTATGTCTTTTCGATTACCCATATACACTATCTATTATTTTGTACTCATGCATCTGTCGAGCTGTACGCCCCGGCAATCTGCCCTTGATCTAAATGATGTTACGTTCTTTGATGCTGCCGCAGCAGATCAAATATTATTTCTCGAGTTCAGGGTGGGTTTTTCGAAAAAGGGTAGTCAGGAAGAAATAGGCCTGGTAAGTGCCATAGCTGGAAAAGGGAGAATTAAAAATCTGAGACGACCGGTAGAATCTCCCTATCAAATTCGGATCGTACCGCGGTACAGCGTCAGTGCGATGGAACTGCCATTGGTTTATCAGCATCCGCTGTTTCAGGAAGTAGAAGTTCCTGATCCATCCGGCGTAATCAAGCGGAGGAAGATGTATACAAAGGAAGGGACATTCACCATGCGCATGCAGGCCGACAGGAATATCGAAAAACTGGACATTTACAGTGTTACTCCGGAAAGAGGAGAAGTCAAAATTTACACCCTAAAATTGAAGCGATGAAAAAAAACTTTACCACACTATGTCTTTCCATATTTGCAGCTCAGGCATTTGCCCAAAATTTTTCCGTAGACACACTTTACAAAACGGGTCCTCTTATCAACAGGATCAATATAGTTATCCTGGGTGATGGTTTCACAGAAGCAGAGCTGCCGGAATTCAGGAAGGAAGCGAAAAAATTTGCTGATTTCTTTCTCGGTTACGCGCCGTACAACCGGTATCGGTCTTATTTCAATTTCTTTGCGATTTCAACGCCTTCGGAAGAAAGTGGCGTCAGCAACCCGGGAAACGCACCCGACGCTTACCCTCAGCAACCGGTAGGAATGAAGAAAACGTTTTACAGTGCCTCATTCGGATCGGCAATTCACCGGCTTGTCACAATTGATTATGGGGTCGCTTACAATGTACTTGCGGCCAATCTCCCTGATTATGACCTGATTGTAGTGCTGGTGAATACCACCTACTATGGGGGTTCCGGTGGTTCTGTCGCCGTCCACACTTTAAATGAAAGTGCCAACCTGATCGGCGTACATGAAATAGGACATACCTTCGCTTCGCTGAGTGACGAATATTGGGCAGGCCCGCAATTTGGTAGGGAGGCGGCTAATATGACCGCAATTTCTGATCCTGGGAATGTGAGATGGAAAAATTGGCTCGATGCGGAGGGCATTGGTGTTTACAGGCATGGCAGTGACGGAGAAGCTGCAAATTGGCACAAGCCGGCGAATGGAACCTGTTTAATGGAGTATCTGGATCAGCAATTCTGTGTAGTATGCCGGGAGGCTACTACGGAGCGGATCCTGAATGTTGTCAATCCGATTGAACAGGTCGCGCCGGATACTGTGGAAGCATTTTTTTTGGATAAACCGACTAAATTCAGTGTGCAACTGTTGGAACCCAACCCAAACAGCCTCAGCATTGATTGGAAGTTGAACGGAAAAGTGATTGCTTCCGGCACAAATGAGGTCACCATGGGGCCTGTCGGGCTGGCAACCGGTGATAAGATTACGGCAGTGATAGTCGACTCAACTTCGCTGAGCCGGTCAGATCTGGTCCGGGCATCGCGTGTACGGACCGTTGAATGGCGGCTAGAAACGAATCTCCCGGCAAGGTTCTCAGTCGAAGCAAGCGCAGATTCTGTATGCGAAAACGCACTGGTGACACTGAGGGCGACAGGTTGCGATGGTGCTGTTAGCTGGTCAACCGGCGCCTCGGGTGATACCGTCGTCATTTCCGCACTCCAAACTTCAAAATTTACCGCAACCTGCCAGAGTACGGGGCAATCGGCAGGGTTGACAATTAACGTGGCGCCTTCTCCTTTGGCTTTTGCTACCAATACCGGTCCGTATTTTCAAGGCGCGACGATCGACTTGCGCGCGGAAGGTGGAGCTACTTACGAATGGAGCGGCCCCCGAGATTTTACAGCCACTACCCAAACCGTATCCATTCCAGAAGCGCAGGTAACTCACAAGGGGACTTATACGGTCAAGGCAAGCAACCAGTTTGGATGCAGTGATACTGCGTCAACAAACGTCGTCGTAGAACCGATACTTGCGGTTGAAGATCCTGCAAATTCGTGGGTAAGGGTATCGCCTAATCCTGCAAGGGACTATATAAAAATTGAGACCGGTTTTAATGGCAATTCGGAGCTGGTACTAACCAATGCAGCTGGACAAATAATCGCCACAAAGACTTTCAGCAGAGAGACTGAAGTGAGAATCAACGCCGCTTCCGGAATTTACATTTACAAAATAACGAATGCAGAAAAGGAGTTCTCGGGCAAGGTTATCATAGAGTAGGTATCTCCGGAAACAAAAAAAGCCTCCTTAAAGGAGACTTTCGTTTTAATCTGTCAGAGATTTAGGCTTTCTGCCCACTTTCGTCCGGTTTCGGATCTTGTCTGGGCGGGGTCGGATTTCTTTATCCTCGAAATACAGCTTTAAAGATTCAAGGATGATATCTTTTTGGGTAAGCCCTTCCCAATATCCATAATCCTTCATGTTTTCCATTAAAATGTAATCACAGTCGAAGGTTACTTTGGTTGGCGCTCCCTCTATCACCTCGTTGGGTTTGTTTGGCTCTTCCTGAACATCGGTTACCAATGGAAGTGGCGCAAAATCAAATTTCCTCTCTTTTGCCATAAGTGTCAGTTATTAATTCGTTCCAGTATTTCTTTAGTTAGCTTGTAATAGTCTTCCGCTCCGTTGCTGGCGGGCGCGTAATCGAATATAGTTGTGCCGTTTGCCTGCGCTTCCGACAGTGCGATGTTATCGCGAATGTACGAATCCATAAATACATCACCAAGTTGGTCCCTGGTTGCATTGATCAGCTCGTGACTGATCTTTTTCCTGATCTTAGGGTTATAGCGTGTTGCAAATACGCCGCCCAGGTTTGTGCTCGGACTAATTTTCTTGATCTCTGCTGAGTAAACCAGGAAATTTCTCAAACCTTCATAACTTAAAAACTCAGCCTGCAGCGGCACATAATATTGGTGACACGAGACAAGCGCCAGTCTGGTATTTCCATACAGAGCGGGCGGGCAGTCGATGATCACGAAATCGTAAAGATCCTTTACTTTTTCCAATGCAATTTTCAGGTTGAAGGGAAACACAGGAGCCGATCTGATCGTATCCTCCCTGTGTATCATCTCGGCCGATCCTGGCAGTACATCAATATCCCCAACACGCTTCACAATCTCGTCAAATTCATATTCACCGGTGATGAACGAGCCACTGTCTTTCTTCAAACCTGCATGTGCAATTCCGAAGCTTTTCGTTAAACTGGCTTGTGCATCGAGGTCAATAACCAGCACCCTTGCATTTGCAAATTTGCTGAGACCGGCAGCAATGCTCTGAGCGGACGTAGTCTTTCCTACGCCACCTTTGTTGTTGACAATACTGATGATTTTCATTTAAAAGTATTATTAGTATAAAAAGTTAGTCGTTTATTCCAAGTCTGATGTGTAAATAAACGGAAAATATTTTTACTACTATTCCTTCTAAATAAAAAGCTTCAAAAGTTTTTGTCGTTGTAAATGTATAAATCTTTCTAAAAGAATAATAAGTATAAAAAGATTTTATTTTTGTAGTGAAGATGAATTTCTTTGTAAGAAATTGGTAAAGAATGATTTAGGTAGCGAAAATTAAAAATAAAAAAGCCCGCTGATTTTTATAGCGGGCTAATTAAATGAACGAATTTGGATACCTGACCGAACAGCTTACTGGTCATCGAGTCAAATCACAGTATCAGGCACAATTGGCGATACTGCTTTACGCATAACGTATTTGTGAATACGGTACATCAGTAAACCTGTAACTAATATGGCGAACACTACTACATTTCCCAGCATCGGATAATTTTCAATGTAACCCGTAGCAGTTTCGGACACGATATAGCCTGCGATCAATGAGGCAATACCGCCGGATATTTGCTGCACCGAAGAGTTGACACCCATGAATGCGCCACGGTCGTGTGGCTCCGGAACGGCACTCATCAATGCGGAAGCCGATATCATTCGGGCGGTAATTCCGACGAAAAGGAAAATGTTCAAAATAATAATAATCCAAAGCGGGGTTACGCTCAGATTGCAATAAATAAGCGTCATCACACAAGCAATTGCAGAGCCCCAAAGAAATATCTGGTACTTGCCTACCTTGTCGCTAAGCTTGCCGATGAGTGGGCTGAATGCAAGCATACAGATCCCGGTCACCATATACAAAGTCGGCAGTTGCGCTTCCTGAATGCCGAGGTTATTTACACCAAAAGCAGTGCCGAAAGGCATTAACATGAACCCGCCCGTCGCCAGCATAGTGGTAGCAGCGAAGCCCTGAAGATACTGCGGCTTAGAGATTGTCCGCCCCAAATGCTGAAACGCATTCCCCTGCGATTGCAATTTCAAGTGCGCATTAATAGGTCTCATATATGCGACAATCAGAATTCCGACGATTACGCTCAACCCAACGATCATCAGAAATGGTGCATGCCAGCTGAATTCTTTGGCCAGGTATAGTCCGATCGGGATACCGAGTACCTGGCTGCTCGCAAAGGCCATTTGAACAAAACCCATAACCCTGCCGCGAACGTGGATCGGGAAAAGGTCGGTGATAATTGCGAAACCTATCGAACCTATTACACCGCCAAAAAGGCCGGTGATAATGCGTGCCATTAACAGAAAATGATAAGTGGGCGCGATGCCGCAGAGGAAAGTGCCGACTACAAAACCGGTGTAGAAGAACATAAGAAGCTTTTTCCGGTCAAACTTGTCGGCAAAACCCGCTGTGAGTAATCCTGCCGCACCCGCGCTGAATGCATACGCGGAAACAACCAGACCGAACTGACTGGTGCTGATCGAAAGTTTTTCCAGCAATATATAGCCGAGCGGAGATAGTACCATGAAGTCCAGGACTACCGTAAACTGGAGGATCGCCAGCAGTGCAATAATGAATTTTTCGTACCCTGTGAAAGTGCCTTTTTGTTGTTCTGACATAAATGTTGGTTTAGTCTGTTAATTCTTCGCACGCGTAACCGGCCTGCTGCACGAGTGCAATGACGGGCGCACAATCGGGTTTGCTGACTTCCACACGCAGGACGTTGTCAATATCCGACAAATCAATATTCCATTTTAGAATTCCGGTTTGTCCGTCGAGCAAGCGGGAAATCGATTTCACGTGCCTTTTGCTGTTGATGTTAGTCCTGAAAACGAGGACAAATTCTTCTGTAAAGTTATCTTCATTCATAGCTGTTGTGTTGAACGGAATTGATTTTCAAGCACTTGCAAGTCTAGGGTTTCAGAGCCTTAAGAACCAACCCGAGTGTCTGATTTATTTTATCATCATCAAAAATGAAAGGGGGCCTGCCGGGCATGCTGCTTTTGGAAATATGAAACTTAACCAGTTGATAGAGCGGAGCAAAAGCAACAGACCAGTAAATTTCGACCGGAAGCGGCACAATTTCCTGACGCTCGATCGCTTTCTGAACAAATCTGGTCATAACGCTTACAAACCGTGTTTCGACGGTAGAACGGTCTACCAGAGGCGAATGGCGGAGCTGTTCTACAAATGTGTGACTGAACGGATTTTCAAGGCAATATTTGATCCTGTTCAGCCACTGAACTTTCAAACCTTCATCAAAATGTGCATCCGGATCGAAGTCCTTTAAAGTCGCATCTGCCATTTTATGGTTTTCTTCGGTGTAAAGCTGCTGAATCAGATCTTCCCGATCCCTGAAATAAATGTAGATCGTCGCAACGGAGACACCGGCCGCTTTTGCAAGCTTATGCATGCTCAAACCGTCGAAACCATGATTTACAATCATTTCAATCGCCTTCTGCCTGATCAGCGCCTCTTTATTAATATCCCGTGTCCTCAATTTTTAGTCATTTTCATGGCTGTAAATATAAATGAACGTTCGTTTATTTTAAGATTTGCGGCCTCAATTTGCAGCATTGCCTGCGTTCAGCTAATCATACCGGCGGCGACAGGGTGTTCATCAAAATCGACGAGACTGGTTACAATAAAATTCTCAATCACTTTTTTGTTGTAACCTTTATAGCCACCTTGAAAATCACGCCCGGCCACTGCTATAAAATCTTCCATGCGCTTTGAATTGAGCTGTGCCAGAAGCGCAGCGGGATTACCTTCATACTTGATGAAATAGCCTGAATAAACGGAAACTTCCGGGTTTTCATACAGCACAAAATTGGGCTCCCGGTTCATTGGTGAAAAGATAATTTTTTTTCCAAAAGAACTGTCCAATCCCTGCGATCTCCCGAAAGCATACCACGCCACGGCATTGGGCTTTCCATTATCACGACGATCGAGTGCCGGTTTTACTTTAATAAAATATGAAAAAGTTTTAGGGAATGACGATTCCAGCGTTTTTTGAGGGATTATCTGATGTTTACCTGACTCATTCTTTTGGTATGGGAAAAGAATATATTCGGTGACAGGATCGGTTGAGGTTTTGAGCTTGGAGCCCTTTACGACCGGTTTCAGTAGCTCGCGTTCCAGGTATACGCAGTCACCGTTTTTATTTTTCGCAAAACAAATTCCGTCATTTTCTTCGAGAATAGTGAAGAGATAATACCGGTCGGCAAGCGTGGTAATACCCACGGAGATTCTGCAAATATCTCCCAGCCGCATTCCACTCACCTGCTCAGTGGGAAGTATGGAGAGCTTCCAGGGACTATTCAGTTCCGCAAAGCGGATACTCTTGGATTGATAGGTAAAATCCTTTTCCAGGCATTGTTCAAAGGTAAATTGAGGCATCTTAATATTACCAAAAACGGTTATCGCTGAATAAGTCGAGGCATTTTCAAATACTGGTATTTTGCCAAAATTGGTCATGTGCCTGAGGTTTTGATGAAGCTCAAAGTAGGAGCGGAGAGGCTTTCCAGTTTCTGATATGAAGAACGAATTAGGCGTTATAAAGCCGCAAGTACCGTTTTTGGTCAATAAAATGCTGGCCAGTTCGAAAAAGGCAACATAGGCGTCGGTAGACCCGGAGCGGCAAAATTGATATTCACTCCTGATGTATTGGCGCTGTTTTTCCGGTAAATGCTGGATCCTGATGTAAGGTGGGTTGCCGACGATCAGGTCAAATCGCTTCCTGGTATTGCGCTGGGACAGTGCGTCGCAATGCCGCAGGTTCCAGGTCACAGATATGCCCAGCGGTCTGATAAGCTTATTGAGATTTTCCCTGCATTTCGCGAGAGCCTGCGGGTCGATATCCCAGCCGTGAACCTGTTCGAGCCGCGTCGGAATTAGCTCCACGGGTGTAATTTCAATGATATATGCTACGATGGGGATCAGAAAACGCCCGTCGCCGCAAGCTGGGTCCAGGATTTTTTTGCCAGAAAGATCAGTATCATAAAAGTCGCAAAGGCGCAGGATCTTTTCAACTATATGAAGCGGCGTGTAGATCTGCCCGAGCAGTTTCTTCCTTTCATAAGAGCGTGTTTGTGATGCCATTCGGAGTGGTAATCCCGGGTGTGCCGAGTTGAATGCAGCCGGAAGTGCCGCTAAAATAGTTAATTCAGCTGGCAAATGCGAAAGCCTTTCTGCTTTCTGAGGTAATCCGTCAGCACCGGGGGGCGGATGTCGCAAAATTCAATTTCGTAGGTTCCTTCGTTGAAAATAAACGTGCTGCCGTCGAATCTGATCCGCTTGGTACCTGCACGATGAAAATGGCCCAGCTCGCCGGTTTCAAGTGCCGTTTTATCGATAAACCCAAGCAAAGAGGCGATCGTCCCCTCAGTTTCTGATTGATGAAAGGATATGCAAAAGTAATGCGTTGTCTTCGACCCGGTTTTGTGAAGCTGTGAGGCAGGGATATTCAGGACGTAACTTCCGGAAAGCACACCTGACTTGCGTTTCATCGATTTGATATCAACAGAGAAATCCTGATCTTCTGATTTGATCAGGAAGTCCTGCCCCCAGTCTTGTCCGCCCGTTGCGCCGAAAGACCGGGTTGGCCGGGGTAGGTGGTAGCAGTCAGCGAAAACGATTTCCCCCAGTGTACCTGTGAAGCGGAGCATCCTGGTACTCGATAAGGAGCCTGGCTTTCCGTCCCAGACGTTTGCAACTTGATGGTGGCGCAGCGAAAATTCAACCAACTCACGTGCTTCAAGCTTTTGTTCGTCACCGACGGAGATTTGAATATACGAACCTAAGTTTAGAACAGTTTGCTCCATGCGATTCTAAGGAAGAGGGAGGAGGGAGGAAGGTAGGATGGAGGAAGGGAGGATGGAATGCGGGAATTGACTTTTGTGTATTTCACATTTGTAACTAATTTCTTATCCCCAAACCTTTTTTTTCCCCTTCCTCCTTCGTCCCTTCCTCCGTCCTCCCTTTCCTCATTCCTCCCTTTTTAAAAAATTACAGCGTCAAAAGAAACCCGATCGTGAAATTAGCATCCCAGTCGAAGACGAACTGGTCGCAGCCGGTTGCATCCTTCACTGCTTTGTAGATATTTACGCCGGCTTTGGATTTGGCATTGGTTAATTTAGAATAGGCCAGCGGCTCGCTCAGGGTTGTGTAACGTTCTTTTCCTTTGCGCACTTCTTTCGCCATCTCAAAAGGCACGCCTCCGATGATGAAACAGGTTTTGCGTTTGTCGGCCGGTATTTGTTTTACCTTGGAAGAAACTTCTTCGTACACCTTAGAGTCGTCAGAGCCTTCCTGATAGTACTTGGCGCCATATGATTCTACTGCTGACACTTTGCTGCCCTCCATCCAGGAGATTTTGGTATTACCAGAGCCAATATCGACCACGAAGGCCTTATCCGCGTATTCAGCAGGAAGTACTGATTTCAGGGCCAGCTGGCCTTCCTGCTCCGCGGTAACCTGATTTACAACATATCCGATAGATTTCAGGACCCTTGTAATTTTCTGGGTAACATCTGCCTTCGCAGCCCCGGAACTCACCACAAAGTGAATATCCTTGCTTCCGACACCGAAATCCAGCATTCCGCCAATGTATTTTTTCAAACCAATTCGGATATCTTCATCAGTGGCCATATTCTCGGTCACCAAACTATTTCCGAACTCTGATTTTTCGAGCGCCCAGCGCTTTTGGTCGTCAACCTTGATGATAAATGAGTTGAATCCACTTGCGCCAAGCTCAACAACGCCTTTCAGCTTTCCGTCTATCGGGGCTGGTGGGGTGTAAGTGAATGCTGTGTTATCGGATGTGGTAGCTTCGGAGTTCTGCGGCGTATTTTCGGAAGGAGCAGTTTCCTCTCCGTTCGCCGTCGTTGCCTCCGTTTCAGGGTTTCGGGCTCTGTCTTCGGCCATTTGGTTCAGCGCTTTCTCCCCTCCAAAGTATTTGTAACCTGCGAATAATGCTCCAATTATAAGGGCCGTGATAATCAATCGGCCTGCAACAGTTAGTCTTTTCATCGTGATTTGGGGTAAATTGAACAATGTTAAAAATGCGAACTAAATTAATTTCAGTCTAAAAGTCCTTTATAGCTGGAGTCCTTGGGTGCTTCAAGTTGTCCGCTACCCGCCGGCCTGCCAGTAGCTGTCGGGCTGTCGAGCTGGATAAATTTGAACTGGCCTGAATTGTAAGCTTCGAGCATTGCCTGTCCCTTGTCAGAAAGTAGTCCGTTCTGCACATCGACGCCGTTGATAAAATCAAGCGACAAGTCCATGGCGCGTTTCATTTCTCCCAGTTTCTGGCTCATATCATCCTGGATATACTCCATCGATTCGTCGAAATAGAACTTTTTGTCTGGATTACCTTTGAAAATGCTGATTGCGGTGCGCAGTGCATTGGAACTCTCCTTTACAATTCTGTATTCAGCCTCTTTGAGTTTGACTTTGATCTCGGTTTCTTTAATAATATAGTCTGCACTTTTGTTGACCTTTTCCATAAACTCCAGCACAGTTTTCATGTTGCGCTGCAAGGGAAAGAGTTTTTCGTTCATTTCCTGTAAGCCCGCGCCTTCAATGGTAGCCAAAGATGCTGTTTCCTTCATCCCCGGCCTGTCGAGCATAGTACTCGCTTTGTTAGCCTCAGCAAATTTCTGTTTGATCTGCTCGTTGTTCTGGTTGATGTTTTTGTTCAGTTTTACCAGTTGACCGGCTAATGTATTGATCTGGCCCTGCATCTTCTCTCTCTTTTCTTTCAGGTCATCAATGTAAATTTTCATAATGGCGATCGGATCGAGCTTGACAATCAGGCCGGTGATCTTGCGCATTAATGTTTTGAAAAGAAAAAATACCGCAGTCCTGACGTCCCTACTTGTAAAAAGGAATATAACCAGCGCCAGCACAGCCATCAAAAAGCCGAGATAAAGTGTGTTCTGAGTCACCTCGATCAAAAAACCGGCAATTTTGTTCCAGTAATATAACGCAGCGAAACCAAGTCCGCCGAGGAATAGGAGCGACGTGACGCCTTCCGGCTTGCTCCAGTACGACCGCTTGGAAACATCTTCCTGCGATCCGCCTATCTGAGTGAAATCTGGTGTTGCCATCGTTTATAAGTCAGGTTATTTAAGATACTGGTTTATTTTATTCAAGTCTGATTTGATTTGTTCAACAAAACTTAGATATGTTAACTCGAAACTATCTTTGTTTGCATTGATCCTTGCGCTTTGCTCGGTAACTTCGCCTGAGATTTGTCCGAGGCGGTTTTTGTTGTTCTCAATTTTCTTTTGCAGATCAGCTATTTGCTGGGAAATGGCTGTATTCGAGTCTTCCAGTTTCTTTTGCTCATCCTGCAAGGCCCCGACGCGTTCTTTAATGGCCTTCTCGACATCTTTCAGAAAAGACGTTCGGTCTTTGTCTAAAATGCCAAGGTACTGATCGGCGGATGATTTGAGAATGGTCGTATCCTTAGGTCCTCCCATTGCTTTAAAGCTGGCCCAGGCTGCCTGAAATTGCTTCTCCTCGCCAAGCCCGAGACCCTCCGTACTTTTCAAGGCTTGTTTATACTCGAAATAGTCGGGCCCGGGGAGATTCGCCTTTTCCAGAAGGTCTACGAAATGCTCGACGAATTTTCTGTCAATTTGCATCGTACCTGCCACATTCGCGACTGTCGGAGCTGCATTTGGCTGCGGTTGGAAGCCGACCGGTGGCGCAACGGCAGCAGCTTTGGCTGGTTCGTCGCTCTCTTTGATAAAAAAGCTGAGTATCTTCTTTCCAATACCCGGTTCAGAGTCTGCCATAAGTGTATAAAGCGTTAGGATTCATTGGTTTTATCAGATCAATATTAGTGAAATTTAAAGGATTTCAGGTGAGTGTAAAGTTACCAATGGTGCCCTGAATTGATAAAGCCGCGGAAAATTTGGATGGGATTCTGATGTAAATCTTGAATGGGGCTGCTTTTTTACTGAAGTTTACTTCAAAAACTCGGTATTATGCTTCAATTAGGTTTTAATAGTGCGATTTTAGCGGACTTCGGATTCGAGCATGTTGTCCAATTTGCGTCAAATCATGGATTCTCATGTGTGGAAATGATGTGCTGGCCCTCAGATAACACAGATAGCCGGAGGTACGCAGGTGTAACCCATATTGATGTGTTGAACCTTACCTCCGCAAGGGTATCAGAGATCAGGCATGCATTAAGGGAGGCCAATATTTTTATATCTGCCCTCGGTTACTATCCCAACCCGCTCGATCCGGACCCTAATCGCTCTGAATATTTCATTGAGCACATTAAAGAAGTGATAAGAGGGGCGGCGAAACTCGGGATACCGGTTGTAACCACTTTCATAGGTCGCGATCCGGCAAAAAGTATTAAAGACAATCTGGCCCGGTTTGCGGATGTCTGGCCCGGGATAGTACAGGTTGCCGAAGAAAATAATGTCAAAATCGCAATCGAGAACTGCCCGATGTTCTTCACCGACGACGAATGGCCGGGCGGCAAAAACCTGGCAATCAGCCCGGCCGTGTGGGACAGGATGTTTGAAATCATCCCTAGTCCGATCTTGGGATTAAACTACGATCCCTCGCATATGATCTGGCAAATGATGGATGAAACCTATCCTATTTACAATTATAAATCAAGACTTCATCACGTGCATTTGAAAGATGCAAAAGTTTACAAAAATAAATTAGATAGAGTGGGCATTATGGCGAATCCGCTGGAATACCATTCCCCTAAATTGCCCGGATTGGGCGATGTAAATTGGAGCGCATTTTTCGCTGCCCTCACTGACGTTCGCTATCGCGGCCCGGTTGTGATTGAAGTAGAAGATAAAGCGTATGAAGGCAGCATTCAGGACGTTCAAAGCGCGATTCTGACCAGCCGTAATTACGTAAGGCAGTTTTTGGGGTGATTTAAGTAGGTTCTCAGGGTTTTCCGGCGAATCTGAGCAGTGGTGCAATAAATCTGTCGAAATCTTCGATATGCGGCAAATGACCAATTTTGTCCAGTTCAACGAGCTCACTATTAGGGATTAATGCTTTGGTCTGCCGGCCGAGAGCGGGATAGTTTCCCAGCGTTTTTCGTACATCCTCGGGTGCCAGGTTTTTTCCCACCGCACTGCGATCGCGTTGACCAATGATCAGTAGCGTGGGTACTTTGATCTGATTAAATTCGTAGCAAACAGGCTGCGAATAGATCATATCATACGTTAAGGCGGAATTCCAGGCTACCCGGGGATAATCTTTGTTCAATGTCCAGCCCGCGAGCAGGTTAACCCATTTGGTGTAATTATCCTTCCATTTGCCATCGTAGTAACTGTTGAGCTGGTAGCTTTTAATGCTGGTAAAATCGTTTTTCAACTCGCTCATATACCATTTGTCAACTGATTGGTACGGTACTTTCACCTTGTAATCTTCCAGTCCGATCGGATTTTCCAGGACCAGCTTTTCAACGGTTTCCGGGTACATTAATGTAAACCTGGTTGCGACCATTCCGCCCATCGAGTGACCCAGGACAATCGTTTTGTTCACGTTAAGCTTGTCAAGTATCCGTTTTGTGGCAGCAGCCAGCTCCTGAAAAGAATACTGAAAATGGAGTGGTTTTGTTGATTTGCCAAACCCGATCTGATCCGGGATAATAACCTGGTATCCTTGATCAGCCAATGCTTTGGCTGTTTGCTCCCAGTATGCGCCGTTAAAATTTTTCCCATGCAGCAGCATGATGCTCTTTCCGTTACCTTTTTCGGGCTGTACAACCATATAGGCCATGCTGATCTTTTCAGCCTGTGATTCAAATTCGATGAATGATACCGGGAAAGGGTATTGATAATTTTCCAGGTTCATGTCAAGGCTTCGCAAAGTGTCTTTTTGTGCATGGACGGCCTGGGAGAATGTAGCCAGAGCGATAACGAAAAACAGAATTTTGATCTTCATTTTTGAGTATTAAGAAGTAAAAAAGGGATACCGTTGCCGATATCCCTCACTGAAAATTTTATACCAATGGATCTTAACTGATCAGTTTGGCTTTCGTAGACAGATAAGCTGTCATGGAAGCGAGTACACCTACAATCGCGAAAGACCAGCGGAGGTCGGCGAATTGAGCTACTATTCCGATCAAGGGAGGGCCGATCAGAAAGCCAATGAAACTGATAGACGAAACCGCAGCGAGCGCCATTCCGGCCGACATCGTGGTAGATTTCCCCGCCGCGCTATAAACAAGCGGAACAACCGACGAAACGCCGAAGCCGACCATTAAAAAACCAAGTGTGGCAGGTACCAGATAGGGGAACAGTACCGAAATTGCCAGGCCTATACCCATCAGCATACCACTGATCTGCAACATCTTCCTTCTACCCAATCTGTTTGCAAGCCAGTCTCCTGCAAAACGGCCACCGGTCATCGTTCCCATAAAAGCCACATAACCAAGTGTAGTCATCGACGCTGGTACGTGAACGGCCTCCTGAAAGTAAACGCCACTCCAGTCAAACATAGCTCCTTCGCAGACCATCGCGCAAAATCCGATTAAGCCCAGCGTAAGGAGGTCGCGGTCTGGTTTCACAAAAAGGGGCTGCGCCTCGCCTTCGTTTTTGTCACTATCCGGCATCGTATGTTTGTATGCCATAAAAATGATTGCAAATGCGGCAATTGCTATGAAGCTGAAATGGATATGAGGAGGAATTTTAACCGAAATGAAGAGCGAGCCGATCATCGCACTTACGAAGCCCGCGAGGCTCCACAGTCCGTGAAAAGAAGCCATAATTGACTTTCCCCAAAGTTGTTCTACTGCGACAGCCTGGGTATTGATAGCAATGTTCGTAAGGTTACCCCACAGTCCAAACGCAAACAAGGCGATAACCAGTTGCTCTGTGCGGCTCACGAATCCGATGAATACAAGTGTAGTTGCATATAAAACTGCTCCGATCAGTACCATTTTGCGGCTTCCATAGTGGGTAACCATCCAGCCCGAGATCGGCAGGCTAGCCATTAAGCCAATCGGTAATGCCAGTAAGACGGTGCCCAGGCCACCTTCCGTGAGGTGAAGCACATTTTTGATATCGGGTATGCGGCTTGCCCAGGCTGCAAAGCTGAGCCCCTGTACAAAGAAAAAGGCTGCGACCGCAAGGCGCATATATTTTCGAGAATCGGAGGGGGCGAAAATTGAATAATTCATGACTTCTTATTTAATGTTTGGAGTGTGGGCCTTTGTGGCGTCAATTAAAGGTTACTATATAATTATTTTAAGTAATTCTGTTTTTCCGAATTTTTTAAAAATTGTACTGCTGTTAGACTGAATCTTTCTAATCGTTGCAAAATTAACGTATATGCGATGATTTAGATTCACGGCAATGAAACTTTTTAAGTAATATTAAAAAGTAAGTATTGTACAAAAGAAAGATTTAGTCGCTGGGAGTAGTTTTGTTGGAATATAGCCTGAGGAAAATGGATCGGTACATATCGAAATGCACCGCTGATTGCTTAAATTGACCATTCACTTAATACCGGGCAAGTCAATGAAAGGACTAATCTCTACTACACTAATGATCTTTTTTTCGATAGCCTTTGATGTGCAGGCGCAGTCAGAACGCGTTGCCAAGATCAGGGCTGTGCTGCCGGTGGTCGAAAAAATGTATGCTGAATATGCTGAAAAGAACCATTTTCCAGGTTTGGCGTTCGGCCTGGTCGTGGACGGTGAGTTGGTAATGTCAGGCGGGCAAGGCTTTTCGGAGATCGCTACTTCTACAAAAGCGACTGCCAAATCCATGTTTCGCATTGCTTCCATGTCAAAGAGCCTCACAGCCATGGGAATACTGGCTTTGCGTAAAGAGGGTAAACTGAAACTGGATGACCCTGCCTACCTGTACATCCCCGAACTAAAAGATATGCCGGCGGCGACCAGCGATTCACCACCGATCACGATCAGGCACCTGCTCACGCACGCGGCTGGATTTCCGGAGGACAACCCCTGGGGCGACCGCCAGCTGAACGATAAGGACGAAGACCTGATCGCGTTAATCAATCAGGGCATTTCTTTTTCAAATGCACCCGGTATCGGTTACGAATACAGCAACCTGGGATTTGCTTTGCTTGGCAGGATAATAAGTGTTGTGTCGGGGAAGCCGTACCAGCAATACATCGATGAGCAGATTTTTAAGCCACTCGGAATGAACAATACGATTTGGGAATACACCAAATCACCGAAACACCTGCTCGCCCACGGCTACCGCTACGAAGACGATGTTTGGAAAGAAGAAGAGCTTTTGCATGACGGGGCTTACGGTGCGATGGGCGGACTAATCACTTCTATTGAAGATTTCAGCAAATATGTTGCATTTCATTTGTCGGCCTGGCCGGCTAGCTCTGGGCCTGAAAAGGGGCCGGTATCCCGTAGCGACGTGCGTGAAATGCAGATGCCTTGGAATTTCAGCGGCTTGAATGCGAACTTCAAATATCCCGGCGGCCGGGCTTGCGCCATAACGTCCGGCTATGGCTACGGGCTGCGGTGGAGCCGGGATTGCGAAGGCAGGACAGGAGTGGGGCACACAGGCGGCTTACCGGGGTTTGGCAGCCAATGGCAAATATTACCCCAATACGGGATCGGGATCATTGCATATGCGAATCGGACTTACGCCGGAATGTCGGCGATTAATACCGCTGTACTGGATACGATTATCTCCCGTGCCGGCCTCAAACCGCTTCCATTGCCTGTCTCAGCGATTTTGAAACAGCGTAAAGAGCAAATCGCCAAACTTCTGCCGGACTGGAAGAATGCAGAGCAAAGCGGAATTTTTGCCGAAAACTTTTTCCCCGACCGCTCAGTATCCCACCGGAAAAAGCAATTGGACGAGCTGCTTGCCAAAACGGGCACCATTACAGGAACTTCTGAAATCATAGCTGAAAATCAGCTTAGGGGTACTTTCCTGCTAAATGGAAAGCAGGGAAATATTGAGGTGTATTTCACACTTTCACCTGAAAATCCCGCGCTTATTCAGTACCTGGATTTTTCAATAAGTAAATAGTTTTAAAGGAAATTTTAATGTTGAATAGGGGGGGCGTTTTTTTGGATTGTCTGGTAAGAAAACATCAAGCAATTATGAAAAAGGGACTCTTACTATTTACATTTATTCTTTCAGTTGTGGCCTCGGATCTGGCGCTGGCGCAGGATAACGAAACGATTTTCACAAACTCGGGCATCCGCAGGTCGGGAGGGTATGCTGCATTGTCTAACAAGTTCACGCGTATTAACGGCAATTTTGCAAACATGTCCGAAATCTACGGTGGCTGGTTCATCAACCGAAAGCTCATGCTAGGAGTCGCTGGTGCGGCGACCACCAATTACATTCCTGTTCCGCTCGTTAATCAAGGTTTTCCTGCCAACAAAATGACCTATATGTACGGGCAATTTGGCTTGATGACCGAGTATGTAGTCGCCTCTACCAGAAAAGTACATTTCAATGTAAACCTGCTCGCGGGTTCCGGATTTACGCTCCAATACGATCGCCGCGAATTTGACGACTGGGATTTCGACGATTGGGATGAGCACGATGATGACGAAAATGCAAACTTCTTTCCGGTCCTGGAACCAGGTGTGCAGGTTGAATTTAACCTGTTAAAATGGATGCGGTTCAGCCCCGGGATATCTTACAGGCAAACTTTTAATGCCAAAGGGAATGGTCTGAGCGATAAAGACCTCAGTAATATCTCATACAATCTGACTCTGAAATTCGGCTTCTTCTGATCCGTTTGCTAAGTCTTTGAGAGCCAAGGTTTCCAGATTACAACGTTTTACCTTAAATTGTTACAAATGTCAGCTCTTTCTGAGCGTCTAGTAATCCAATAAATTCATCGGCAGGCAATAGGAACAAATTTTGTACAGTTATATATGAATTGCGTGCTATTTCAGGTCTAAACGACAAGAGGATGAAAGTTTTGGGTATTACTGTTTTGGGCATATTGTTCCTGTCCGGCCTGCCTGCGAAGGCGCAGAATCTATATGATGTGATCGTAGCGGGGCGAACAATCGGGTCTTTAAAAGTATTTGATAATAAGGGAAAAGACGACGTGGAAACTCACAGGATCGAATCCGACTTTAAAGTTATGTTCTACAAAGGCACATATGCCACGCAAACAAATTATGTGCAGGGAAAGCTGGTTTCGGCTACATGTTCCCATCACGTGAATGGTGACCTCAAAGAAAAGACGCTTACCAAAAGCAGTAATAAGTCGCTTTACGAGATATTGTTTTCAGGGGAGGATGCGGAAGATAAGCCCAAAATGGAGTTTAATTCACCAATCAACAGTACGATTACAGGCCTTTATTATAAAGAACCTGTTAACATTAACGAGGTGTATTCCGAACGTTATGGTAAAATGTGCAGCGTGAAAAGGCTTTCCGACGGGAAATACGGTGTGACGCTTCCTGATGGGAAGCAGGGTATATACTCCTACAAAGATGGGCGCTGCCAGGAGGTTAAGACAGACCTGGCAGGGTTTAAGTTGCGCATCGTCTTAAATGAGAAGAGACTATAATAATGCACTCGATCGTTTGGATACCTTGGCTTGACATTTCGGGCTTGCATTGATCCGCTTTCACTTACTGCATGATCACAAAAAAGCCAGCGTTTATATCGCTGGCTTTTTTGCAGGATTTAGAAATAGCGCTTAACGTAATTGCCGGCCCCGAAAGACCGGTAGTCCGGGTCAGGATTCTTGCGGCTAATCCGTCGTCGGATATACTGAATCATTTTTGTCGATGTAGTCGGCTATCTGGCCCTTATCGCTTCTGTTTTCCAGGTTGATATTTGGCGTCTTGTAATTACGGGGCGACAATAGCGGATTGATTTCAATACCTTCGACTTTGTAATCCCGCTCTACTACTAGTGTTGCAGGTCTTGGCGCATACTTAGGTGTAGTGCTCATATACTTGCCGCGCTGAAATCTGCCGCTTCTCTCCACAGTATTAATAGTGGCGACCTCGACTTTCTTCTGTCTGGCCTTGGCTTGCGCCGCCTTGTTCGGATGTTTGTAATTATGGACTGAAACGCCCGGATCAACAATAGACTGCGCAGTGGTTTGGAAAGTGAATATGGCAGTCGCGGCCAGAGCGGCGACTATAATTTTTATATTTTTCATTTTACAATTCATTAAAAGTAACAAACAGACCTCATTTTTATGAGGTAGTTACAATATAATGCCCTTTCATGATGATTGTAAAATCTTCTAATTCTCTCTAAAAATGCTGTTTTTTAAAAAATATGTGAGAAAATTGGCCTGATTTTGATTCAAATTTGTAAAATGCCAGAATGTAGGTTTTTCCTGAATGTCAAGCATCCGACAAATTATCAAAATTTAAAAAATCAGGTTTAAAAAGTAGAATAGTAAATTTTTATAGAAAATTGAAATTCTAATGACTCTCTAATAATCTTCTAATAAATCAGGCTCACAGGTGTGGAATTGCTTCACGCGAGCAGCGACTTTGCGGAAGTTTTGACACCATTGCAAATTCTTTCGATCGGAAGATCATTACTGTCCTCTCCAAACGGATCCTCTATTTCCTCCGCAATGACTTCAAGGCTGGCTAAAATGTAAAAAACGAACATGACGAAAGGGATTACCAGAAAATGCAGGCTAAAAACATATCCTATTGGCAGGGTAAGGCAATAGGTAAAAATGAACTTCTTGATAAATGAGCTGTATGACAGTGGAATAGGAGTGTTCCTGATACGTTCACACGCACCGCAAATGTCTGTAAAAGATTCCAGTTGCGAATTAAGCAAAATCGTGTGCTCCGGCAATAGAAAACCCGATTTCTGTAACCCGATCACTTTTGTGAACATAGCAGCCGCAATCTGGTTAGGAACGTGCTCGCCACTTTTGAGGTCGGCTTTATTAAGGAAGGTCGTGTTTTCGAATTCATCCGGATTAAACTTATTTCTAAGGTGGTTTTTGAGAGCGAATGCATAGTTGGGAATCATTTTTTCAAAAAATACCCGCTCTTCTATTAGATCCTTGTCCAGTAATGCGTTGATTTTCAATGCGAGGTTGCGGCTGTTGTTCATCAGGCTGCCCCATTGTTTCCTTCCTTCCCACCAGCGGTCGTAGGCGGTATTGGTCCTGAACACAAGCAGCATCGAAATCACAAAACCGAGCAGGGAATGCATGAGTGAAATGTTCTTCAGATCATTGTTTTCCGCGAGCTTGAAATGAATGAGAAGAAGATATGCGACGAGCGCGGAATACACACCGATCGTCAAAATCAGCGGCGTCAATTTGCGGACAGTATCAGCTTTTTGGAAATAGAAGATATAGCGAAACCACTCTTTGGGATTGTAATCGATCATATAAACTTCACCCGGTCAATGAGTTTGAAAAATTCCCTGAAACATTTGGCTGTAAGCCTTGCATCTTCCAATGCGTTGTGTGTCTCTTCTTCCCGCTCAAAACCAAAATATGACGCCACCGAACCCAGGCTCAGCGAACGCGGTACCGTTTTTCCACTTTTTTCCATGATTTGAAAAAACAGGTAGGATACCGTGTGAAGGTCCAGCATTTTGTTAGAGAACGACCACTTCATCTTTTCATTCCTGTAAGCAAACCTCAGGAAGTTGATATCATTGATCACGCTTTGACCGCATATGATCACGTTGGACAATCCGGGCTTGCCGGTATTCATTTTCTTGATCCACTTTTCAAACTCCGGCAGGACGTCGTAAATCATGGGCGCGTCTTCCAGATCAGCGAGGGATAGCCCGTGCACTTCTTCTGATTTCACCGAAAAAGCCTCCTCATTTTCGGGATAGACATTTTGCAGGTAAGTACCGCGAGGGTTCCAGTTATCATCAAAAAATTCTGCGCCGATCTGAATGATCTCATTCCAGCCAGGCTCAGGGCCAGTCATTTCGATATCGAGTACGAGGAAAGACATAGTATAAAGGAGTGCTTAATATCGAATTGATTGCGGTACCGGAAACTCAAACCTGTTATTTTGCGTACAAAATTATGTAAACATTACATTCTACCGATTCTCGATACCTCATTCATTTATAAAAATGTCAATAGATTATCAAAAAGTACCTTCGCCGTGCTTCGTGCTGGAAGAAGCATTGCTGCGGAAAAACCTGGAACTGATCGACTCTGTACAGCAAGAGGCGGGCTGTAAGATCATTCTTGCACTGAAAGGGTTTTCGATGTACAGCGCGTTTCCGATCGTAAAGGAATACCTCAGCGGTGCTACGGCTAGTTCTTTGAATGAAGTTAAGCTGATCAACGATTTCATGGGCGTGCAGGCGCATACCTATATGCCGGCCTACCTGGACAGCGAATTTTCAGAGATACTGGAACGCAGCAGTCACATTACCTTCAATTCCTTAAGTCAATGGGAGCGTTTCCGGGAGAGGGTTGAGGAGTTTAAGTCTGTAAATCCGGGTCACCTGCTTTCCTGCGGGATCCGGGTGAACCCGCAATATTCGGAAGTTGCTACCGAAATGTACAATCCGTGCGTACCTGGCTCGCGCCTGGGCGTAACCCGAGACAAATTGCCGGATACCTTACCTGAGGGAATCGATGGAATTCATTTTCACACCTTATGCGAAAACGGGTCAGATACACTGGAACGTACATTGGCAGCATTGGAGGAGAAATTTGGAGGTCTGCTTCATCAGGCAAAGTGGCTGAACATGGGAGGAGGGCATCTGATGACCAGAGAAGGGTACGATATCTCGAAGCTAATAAAATTAGTTAGCAATATTAGAGAGAAATATAATCTGGATGTGATCCTGGAACCAGGCTCTGCCATTGCCTGGCGGACAGGAGTTTTGGTGACAACCGTTTTGGACGTAATGGATAGTCAGGGAATTGACGTTGCGATCCTTGATACTTCTTTCGCAGCACACATGCCTGATACCCTGGAGATGCCCTACAAACCCGTGATCACCGGCGCTTACCAGGAGCCGGTGACAGGCAAGCCGACTTACAGAATGGGTGGAATGACCTGTCTCGCAGGCGATTTCATGGGTGATTATTCATTCGATGTTCCGTTGAAGATTGGGGATAAAGTCATATTTGAAGACATGATCCATTATACGATGGTGAAGACTACTACATTTAACGGTGTTAATTTACCTTCCATTGGTATTTGCGACATGAATGGAGATTTTAAATTGATCCGCAGCTTTGGATACGAAAGTTTCAAGGATAGGCTATCATAGTGAAGTTTGTACTTTTCCTGGTTTAGGAGTATAAAATGAAAATCCCGTTTCGAGAAATCATGCAATTTTGATTTTCTCGAAACGGGCTTTTCTTCTTGTGGAAATATTGGTTTTTCCTATCTCGGCAGCATTGGAAACAGACGTTTGATTTCACTGGCATCCGGCTGCTTACCATACTCACAAATTTCAAAAACCTCCACAAATTTAATATCCTTTGCCTTCTCGGCCCCGTACCATTTTTCCAGCGAGACTTTGATTTCAGGATTCACTGCGGAGCGCTTTTCCATGGAAGTAAACAGCCACTTTTTCCTTTCCACGACATCTTTGGGGACATTAGCAAGATCCTGATTTGTCCACGGGAGCCACTCATAGAATTGGGAAACGTGTGCATCCAGCCCATCTACTTTTTTAGCAAGAACATTTGTGATGTCAATAGCGATATCCGGGCGAAATGGATTAGGCCGTTGAAATCGATCCCGGAAGTAGAGGAAAACCGGGTTTTTGGTCAATGGAGGCACACTGCTAAGGATATTTGGTACAATTACTAAGTAAGCCGCGTCTTGTACTACTACGCCCGTGTTGCGGTGATCGGGATGATAATCGTTTGTACGCGGCGCTATTACAAGGTCAGCGTTCCATTCGCGGATTTTTCTGATCACGGCCAGGCGATTCTCGAGCGTTGGCATTAACTCACCATCGTGGTTGTCCAATACGTCGTAGGAAATGCCCAGGCGTTTCGCAACTTCCTTTGTTTCCGCCAGCCGCCGCTTCGCAAGTTCCCCTCCACCGATGTCCTGGTGGCCGGCGTCGCCATTTGTGAGTGAAACGAATTTTACTTTGTGCCCCATTGATGAATAGATGGAGGCAATGCCACCTGCCCCCAGGTCACAATCGTCGGGGTGGGCGCCAAATACGATGACATTTAATGGTGCTTTGTTATCATTTGCGTTTTGGGCGCACGCGGACGAGCCTGCGTATAGTAGCGCAGCGAACAGTAGTATTTTTTTCATTTGAGAATAGGAAAAAGGTTTAAGAAGAAATCAAGGAAATGTACGATTATGTTCATCCTTACATTTTTCAATTTAGTTTATAAACAGACATTTTAAAGTGACTTTTGAAAAAATTATAAATAAAATGGCGTTCCCGCGCTGTTATGGATATGTCAAAGTAAAATATTTATATTTCGTAACTCATCAGACAGACAAATGGTTAGTCTCGGCGCGGTAACTAATTCAGGAGAGCCGCTAAGATTCTTTCAATAATCGTGTATCTTTGTATCCCGTAATCATAGAAAAACAGCAACGTCTTATGGCTGCTAAAGCGCAAAAGACCGCGAAGTACATTTTCGTTACGGGCGGTGTAACATCTTCTTTAGGCAAAGGAATAATTGCCTCTTCATTAGCAAAGTTGCTGCAGGCCCGCGGGCTCTCAGTCACGATCCAAAAGTTCGATCCTTATCTCAATATTGATCCCGGAACCATGAATCCCTACGAGCACGGCGAGTGTTACGTAACGGACGATGGAGCCGAAACAGACCTCGATCTCGGGCATTATGAGCGTTTCCTGAACGTTCGGACTTCTCAGGCCAACAATGTCACGACCGGGCGTATTTACCATAATGTCATCACGGCCGAGCGTCGTGGGGATTTTCTTGGTAAGACTGTTCAGGTGGTACCGCACATTACCGATGAGCTCAAACGCAATATGCTGTTGCTCGGCCAAACAGGCGATTACGATATCGTAATCACTGAAATCGGTGGCTGTGTGGGGGACATTGAGTCGCTTCCCTTTCTGGAAGCCGTGCGTCAGGTGAAGTTCGAAATGAACGAACACGATACGCTGGTGATCCATCTTACTTTGATCCCTTATCTGAACTCCGCCGGCGAGCTGAAAACGAAGCCGACCCAGCATTCCGTAAGAATGTTGCAGGAGGCTGGTATCCAGCCAGACATTCTTGTTTGTCGCAGCGAGCATCCGCTTCCTTATGATCTTCGTAAGAAAATTGCGCTTTTCTGTAACGTGCAGGTGAATTCAGTGATCGAAGCAATGGATGCGGATACGATTTATGCGGTGCCGCTGCTTATGCTTAAAGAGCGTCTCGATCAGCGTGCATTGTATATGCTGGATATTTACAACGATAAGGATTTGGATCTGGATTCATGGAAAACATTTTTGTCAAGACTAAAAAATCCGGTCGATTCGGTTAGAATAGGGTTGGTAGGTAAATATGTAGAGCTACACGACGCGTACAAGTCGATTGTGGAATCTTTCATTCACGCCGGCGCAACTAATGAATGTAAAGTCAATATCGAATGGATCCATTCCGAAAGTCTTAGTGCCGATAACGTGGAAGAGAGGCTGGAAGGCCTGGATGGTGTTCTGGTTGCTCCGGGTTTTGGCGAGAGAGGCATTGAGGGTAAAATCGCGGCGATCCAGTTTGTCCGGGAAAACAATATTCCGTTTTTCGGTATCTGTCTGGGTATGCAAATGGCTGTAATCGAATACGCCCGCAACGTGATCGGCTGGCAGAATGCGCATTCTGTGGAGATGGACAATACGACCGACCACCCTGTGATCCATTTGATGGAAGACCAGAAGGATGTTTCCAATAAAGGAGGCACGATGCGTTTGGGCGCGTATGCCTGTCGCATTAAAAAGGATACGCTTGCTTCGCGCATTTACGGTAAAACCAATATCAGCGAGCGTCACCGTCACCGCTACGAATTCAACAACAAATACCTGAAAGATTTCGAAGGTAAAGGCTTGCTTGCTACTGGTATTAATCCGGAGAACGACCTCGTTGAAATGGTAGAGCTGCCGAGTCACCCATTCTACATCGGTGTACAATTTCACCCTGAACTTAAAAGTACAGTAATGAACCCGCATCCGCTTTTCGTGAATTTCGTGAAAGCAGCGCTGGCTTATTCGTTGCAGAAGAAATCGGTGGAGTCTTTAAATCCGTCGATGAGCTAGCCGGAAAATCCTTTGAAGGAAAATCTTATTACCTTTGCCGTCCCTTACGGGCGTTCTCTTTTAACAATTTAAGTAAATAATGGATAAAAATTTTATCATCGGCTTAGTACTTATCATGCTAATGCTGATTGGCTACCAGATCCTGGTTCCGAAACCTGTGGAACCAACGCCTGTGGAGCAAACCCAAACAAGTACCCCCAAAGCGACAGCTACTCTATCAGCACCCACCGATTCCAGTGATATTGCTTCCCAAATCAGTGATACCGTTGCGAGCATAACCCCGCAGGACCTGGTCATAGAAACACAGGATACACGTGTCGTTTTTACTAATAAAGGTGGTGTTTTAAAAGAGGTATTGCTGAAAAAGTATAAAACCTTCGATCAGAAACCACTTTATCTGATCTCGGAAAACCATAACAATTTTCAGATCGACTTTCCAACGCCAACGGGGGATGTAAAACTTACAAACGCCTATTTTTCAACAGATTCGAAGGATAAGCAGTTAAGTGAGAAGGATTCGGCGGTGATTACATACAAGACAACTTTGAAAAACAATCAGGTTGTTGAACAAACCTATGTGGTACGCGGCTCGGGTTATGTGATTGATTACAGCATTAAATCCAACGGAACGGTTCCCGGCGATAAATCTGCGGTAATCAACTGGAAAAATGACCTTTTGCAGCTTGAAAACGATATGCATAAGAACCGTGAGGTTGTTACCATCAATTACTACACAGACGAACTGTTAAGCCTTCCGACCAGCCCGGCTTCCAACGAAGCGGAAAAAACGGCTGATCCGGTTAAATGGTTTACAATCAAGCACAAATACTTCCTTGCGGGCCTTATCTCGGAAAAACACCCCTTTAATAACGTAGCACTCTCCGCGGATGTAAATCCCAACGATTCGGTAATCGTGAAAACAATGGGCGTTTCGGCTGGTATCCCGATGGCGGCGATCCAGAAAGGAGAAGCTAATATGCAGTTCTTTCTAGGACCGAACGATTATCACCTGGTAGATAAAGTGAAGGCCGAAAACTTCGATCAGAATGTGTATCTGGGCTACGCATTCCTGAAACCGATCAACAAGTTCTTCCTGGTTCCTTTATTTAATTTCCTTGAAAAATTCGTCAGCAATTATGGTCTGCTGATTATCCTGCTGGTATTATTTGTAAAAACGCTGCTCACGCCGCTGACCTACAAATCCTATATCAGTATGGCGAAAATGAAGCTGCTTGCACCGGAACTGGAACAGATCAGGAACCAGAATCCCGACGATATGGCCAAGCAGCAGCAGGACCAGATGAAACTTTACCAGCAGGTAGGAGTGAGTCCGCTCAGCGGCTGTATTCCGGTACTGGCAACCATGCCGATCCTTTTTTCGCTGTTCTTTCTTTTTCCGAATTTGATTGAATTAAGGCAGCAATCGTTCCTGTGGGCGCCCGACCTTTCGACTTATGATTCATTTATAAAGCTGCCGTTTACTGTCCCGTTTGGAGTAGGAAACCACATCAGTCTTTTCACGGTTTTGATGACAGCTTCGAGTATCGGTTATGCCTATTATAACAACCAGATCACTCCGACACAGCCAGGGCCGGTGAATATGAAGGTTTTAGGTTACATTATGCCTTTGATGTTCATGTTCGTGCTTAACTCTTTCCCGGCAGGTTTGACTTTCTATTATTTCGTTTCAAACATCGTAACGATCGCACAGCAGTTGCTGATCAAACGTTTTGTCAATGAAGACAAAATCCGGGCGATCCTGGACGAAAACAGAAGGAAGAATGCGAATGGCGAGAAGAAGCAGACCAAATTCCAGAAGTATCTGGAAAAGTCTTTGCAGGCCGCAGAAGAGGCTAAGAAAAAGCAGGCAGAACTAGAGAAACGCGCTAAAAAGAAATAAAAGGTTTTTTGAATCGTAATATATGGGCAATATTTCCTGATGGGAATGTTGCCCGTTTTTTTCTCTTCAACCAAGTTTCATAACTTGTCTGACTCAACACACCTGACCACTAATTCCGATGAGACTTTTCATTTTATTGATTTTGGCGGCATTTTTGACCTCACCACAATCGACTTTTGCGCAGGCTAACCCGCAGGGGGAGGGTACTTACAGATCTGCCGTCAACGATTACAAGCAGGAAAAGTATGCGGCAGCATTGCAAAAGCTGGCGCCGCTAACCAAATCGACTGTAAAGGCCGCTTATACACCTTATGCACAATACTATTACGCATTATCGGCTTACCAACTGAAACGCTACCGCGAAAGCCGCCAAATGCTTACGCAGCTGCAAAGCAGCTACCCTGGCTGGAACAGGATCAACGATGTGTATTATCTGCTGGGTGCGATCGGGCTGGAATCCGGACAGATCAATCAAGGTTTGGAGAGTTTGCTTAAAATAAAAGACAGTGGTTTTGCGAAAGATGTGCAGGGGTTAAAACAGCATCATCTGGCTACCGTAGGCGATCTTCCGACGCTCGTCAGTCTGCAAAAGCAATACCCTACTGACCGCGACCTTGCATTGATCCTCATTCAATTTATCGAGAAAGCGCCTAATGCGACGCAGGTAGACAAATCTTATGCAGCCTCGCTTCAAAAGCAATTTAAATTCAGCAATAAAGAAAAGGTGGCTGCTGCTGCTGAAACTCCGAAAAGAAGTATTCCGCGGAGTGAGGGACAATGGACTAAGGGTTACCTGGATGTAGCTGTGTTGCTGCCTTTCAGACTGGACGAATTCAGTGCGTCAAAGCGCAGGTCAAACCAGTTTGCATACGATTACTACCTTGGCCTTACCATGGCGAAAGAGCAACTGGCTACCGAGGGAATTCAGGTAAATTTGTGGGCATATGATGTGAATAACGAGGCGAAACCGATGGAATCGATCGTGAATAACAAGAACTTCCAGCAGTCGGATATCGTGATCGGCCCGCTTTATGCCAATACTTTTGATGTCACTGCCAACTATGTTTCAGCAAGTGGCACATTGATGCTGAATCCTTTATCTACCGATGGTACCCTATTAAAATCCGCTTCCAATATTTACCTCGGACACCCGTCAATTGCATATCAGACCCAGCAGGCGGCGCAATATATGAAAACCCAGTCTCCGGGACTATCTGCTGTGATCTACTATGGAAATACCTCCAAAGATTCGGCAATGGCGGCTTCTTATGCAAATGAATGGAAAGCTAAAAGCGGGCGTGTGATGAGCATGGTGAAAATCCAGCCGGACAGAGAATGGCTCGACAGCAATATCCCTTCATTTGAAACAAACAAGCCTGCTCACATTGCATTGTTTTCGTCAGATGGAGCATCCGGTCCAAATCTGATGGAAATTTTAAATAGCCGCAAAATGACGGAAACTCCCGTGGTGGCTACGTCAACCAGCTTCAATCCGCAGCAATCCAGAATATCCAGGTATGGTTCGAGATTGGCATTGATCGATCCGGATTATGTGGACAGGGAAAAGGATAGCATTCGTGAGTTTCAAAAGAACTACTGGAACAAAACCAGCAGCTTCCCGTCGGTGTATTCCTATCTGGGATACGACCAGCTTACTTTTTTTGCCAGAATGCTCAATCAGCACAAGGATAAGCTTGCAAGCGGAATTCAGGCCAAGAAACATGGAGCTGGTGAATATCTCCTGGCAGGCTTCGATTATACCAGGTCCAATGAAAACCAGATCACACCAGTTCTAAAATACAATGGCTCCAAGTGGGTGCCTGTCGACAGATAATCAACGATTTTGAAATGAATACATCAATCAGTCAGTCTCTTTTTGAAAATGCGCAAAAATATATTCCGGGCGGCGTGAATTCTCCTGTCCGAGCGTTCAGAGCCGTGGGCGGAACTCCCATTTTTATTAAATCTGCAAAAGGCCCCTACGTGTATGACGAGGACGGAAATGAATACATTGAACTGATCAACTCCTGGGGCCCCATGATTCTCGGGCACGCGCACGAGCTGATTCAAAAGGCCGTTTCAGACGCGATACAGCATTCTTTTTCCTTTGGCGCACCCACGCGTCGGGAAGTCGAAGTGGCCGAACGTATTGTGGATATGGTGCCTTCCATTGAAAAAGTGCGGATGGTCAATTCCGGTACGGAAGCTACGATGTCCGCCATTCGGGTAGCACGTGGATTTACAGGCAGGGACAAGATCATCAAGTTCGAAGGCTGTTACCATGGGCACGGAGATAGTTTCCTGATCGCGGCAGGAAGCGGCGCTGCGACATTCGGTACGCCGGACAGTCCGGGCGTGACGAGCGGGGTTGCAAACGACACCTTGACCGCGCCTTACAATGATCTGGAAGCAGTAAAGAGGCTGGTAGATTCTAATAAAAATAAAATTGCTGCACTAATCCTCGAACCTGTTGTCGGAAATATGGGTTGCGTGCTGCCTGCCGAAGGTTTTCTGGAAGGCTTGCGCAAAATATGCGATGAGGAAGGAATTGTTCTGATCCTCGACGAAGTCATGACCGGATTCCGTCTGGCGAAAGGGGGAGCGCAGGAAAGGTTTGGGGTTAAGCCGGATCTTACAACGTTAGGAAAAATAATAGGCGGAGGAATGCCCGTAGGAGCCTATGGAGGCCGTGCCGACATCATGAACTGGGTTTCACCGGCAGGACCGGTTTACCAGGCCGGAACACTTTCCGGAAATCCGATAGCAATGGCAGCCGGACTAACTATGCTCGAATACCTCAATGATCATCCGGAAGTTTATTCTCAATTGGAAGAATCTGGCGGGAAACTGGCAGCAGGTTTCAAAGGTTCTATGCAGAAACTAGGCCTGAATTATACATTGAATCACATTGGCTCTATGTATACCTTGTTTTTTACAAATCAGCAGGTAACGGATTTCCCTTCTGCCAAATCATCCGATCTCGTTCTTTTTGGCAAATATTTTCATGCAATGCTCAACAAAGGCATTTACCTCGGGCCTTCCCAGTTCGAAAGCATGTTCTTGTCCACTGCACTGACAGACAAGCATTTGGAAATGATCATTCAGGCAAATGAAGAGTCGCTGAAAGAAGTATTGAATATCAATTAATCAAAAATCCATTAGCAATGCGCTTCTATTCCTTCATAATTCCCGTTTACAACCGTCCCGACGAGTTACAGGAATTATTGGAATGCCTGGCTGCTCAGACTTTGCAGCAATTTGAAGTGATTGTTGTAGAGGACGGCTCAAAAATCAAAGCGGATCAGGTCGTTTCGAAATTTCAGGACCGGCTGGATATTAAGTACTACTTCAAAGAAAACGGCGGGCAGGGTTTCGCCAGAAATCACGGTTTCGAGCGCGCTTCGGGCGATTACTTCATACTGCTGGACTCCGACGCACTCGTCGAGCCTGATTATCTCGCAATTGTGGAAGAAAGGTTAAACAGTAGCTACGTCGACCTTTATGGCGGTCCGGATACCGATCATCCTTCCTTCACGCCCATTCAAAAAGCGATCAGTTATTCGATGACCTCGCTGTTTACGACGGGTGGTATACGCGGGAAAAAGAATAATATGGGTGGAACTTTTCACCCCCGTAGCTTTAATATGGGCCTTTCGAGAAAGGTTTGGGAGAAAACCGGCGGTTTTCTGACCAGCAGAATGGGGGAGGATATCCTGTTCAGTATCGCGGCAATCAGGCTAGGCTTTAAATCTGCGCTGATCCCGGAGGCGTTTATTTACCACAAGCGGCGGACGAAATTCTTGCCATTTTTTCGCCAGTTGAAATTCTTTGGCCGCGCACGCATTAATATTGCCCGGTTTTATCCCGATGAACTAAAACTGGTGCACGCATTTCCGCTATTTTTCACGCTCGCGGTTTGCAGTGTGCCTGTCTGGTTTTTTGTATTTAAACCTTTTTTCTACCTCGGAACAGGCTTTTTGGCTTTTTATATACTGATTTTGTTTGGAGATGCATTGATCAAAACAAAACAGTTAAATGTGGCGTTTCTTTCTGTTGCGGCGGCCTTTGTACAGCTTTTTGGATACGGTACCGGCTTTTTACAGGAAGGCTGGAAACGGATCTGGGAAAAAAAATCGCACCGGGAAACCGGCGCTGCGATTGAATATCCCTCCTGATTTTAATCTAAAACAGACTTACTTTTGGCAGAAATAAACGATTTCTTCCTCGGGTAAAGCGTAACGTTTTACCTCGTCTTTCGTCAGTTCGTTCATTACAAAACGGTCTTCTTTTACGGTAAATCCACCTTTTTCCAGTTCGCTTCCATAGTTTCTGCCGAAAAGCCTTAAATGGTCATTTTGGAGGAAATGCTTTTCTCTTTCTTTGGGGTCGGTGATGGTAGGGTCTTCGTAGGTAGTGGCATATTTCAAATCCTGCGGCGATTGTATCAGCGCCCAGCCGCCCGGTTTCAGCACACGGTGCAGCTCGCTCATGGCAAGGATATAGTCGTCCACATGTTCCATGACGTGATTGCAAAACGCAACGTCGAATGTATTGTCCGGGAACGGTATTTGATGAATGTCCATCTTCACTTTTGCGAGTGGGGATTCAATATCTGCCGTGATGTAATCCAGATTTTTCATCTTTTCAAAACGGTCGATAAAGCAATACTCGGGCGCTACGTGAAGTACTTTGTGATTGGCTGTGAAAAAATTGGTTTTTTGTTTCAGATACAGTCCCATTAACCGGTGACGTTCAAGGGAAAGACAACCGGGGCATAGTGCGTTTTCGCGACTGGAAGTATTTCGGCCATAGGGAAGAAATTTTCTGTATTTACTATCACATACAGGGCATTGCACCTTATTACCTATGTAAAATATGCTTAAAAATCGCGCAGCCCAATGGCCGACCAGTTGAAGGTACGGCCGGGGAATATATCTCAATACTAAACTAATGATGGATTTCATCAAGTCAATTAACTAAAAATTAATAATTTTAGGATTACAAGTTTTGAAAATATCTTGAAATGATTCCTTCTATTGATCCAAAGCCACCGGGAAAGAAGCTGATAAAGCAAATGTCAACGCGAACCAAATGGATGATTCTTGCTCCGTGCGGTCTGTTGTTATTCAGCTTTGGGCTAACCGTACTCAGTCAGGCCGCACACGAGCGTCGCATTGGCGAGCCTACACAAGTGTGGGTTGTGCTGGGTTTGTACAGTCTGGCGCTTATCAACGGCGGACTGATCATGTTCGGAGAAGCACTTCGTTTCAGGATACTGCTGCACGTTCGCCGCGAAACGCGGCGGAGTATGCGCCAGCTTATTCGCAAAGTCAATACCAAATCTTCCAGTAAAACCAAATCATCCAAAAAAGCAAAAAGCCCTATCAAAGCAGATTGACAGGACTAGTTGAATAACTTTTTGGAGAGGCCAATTTTATTTTTTGTTTGATTCAAACTGCGCCTTTATTGCCTCCACATCGACATTGCGAACCTCTGGTTTACGTAAAAGATCTTTGATCTTGGCAGTGCGGTTATTAGCTACCGCTTTATTTCTGCGTCCTTTACGTTTCAATTCCGTAACTCCCATTGTAAAATATTGTTTTGTGAAAGAGCCGCAAAATTAATCATTTTATATGAAATAATGCAGTCTATAATCACAATTATTGCATAAGCTGGCTAACTTTGCCGTTCAGCCAGCTGTGGTGGCGATTTAATTTTTACGAGCTTCGCGCTTGCCTGAGCATATTTTTTGACCCAACAATTAGAATGAGTAAACCATCCCTTGCCCGCGGAACCCGTGACTTCGGTCCCGAACAAATGGTGAAGCGGACTTTTATTTTTGACACCATCCGCCGCTCTTTCCAGCGATACGGTTTTCTCCCGCTCGAAACGCCTGCTTTTGAAAATCTCTCGGTTTTGATGGGCAAGTATGGCGATGAAGGCGACCAGCTGCTGTTCAAAATACTTAATTCGGGCGATTTCAGCGGCAAGCTTTCGGATCAGGATTGGAATGAAGGATACAAACCTTTGACAAATAAGATTTCTGAAAAAGGGCTTCGTTATGATCTGACAGTCCCTTTTGCAAGATACGTAGTCATGAACCGCGGCACGCTGGCGATGCCCTTTAAAAGGTATCAGATCCAGCCGGTCTGGCGGGCCGATCGTCCTCAGAAAGGCAGGTACCGTGAATTTTATCAATGCGACGCCGATGTAGTAGGGACTGATTCTTTACTTTGCGAAGCTGAAATCGTCATGTTACTCCACGATATTCTGCCCGCATTAGGTATTAAGGATTTTGCTGTAAAAATTAATAACAGAAAGATACTCACCGGAATAGCAGAAATGGTGGGTGCATCCGGCATGGAGGGGCCGCTTTGTGTGGCTATCGATAAGCTGGACAAAATCGGGAAAGATAAGGTAGTCGAAGAGTTGCTCGAACGCGGTTTTTCGCAGCTGAGTGTTCAGAAACTCGAACCGATATTTGTCCTGTCCAATGAAAAGGAGCCATTTGCAGCGCTAAAAAACTGGCTTGCTGATTCTGAAATCGCATTGAAGGGTATTCAGGAACTGGAAGAAGTTTGGGCGATGGTAAAGGTGCTGGGCATTGAAAATCCGCAGATCGAATTTGATGTAACCCTCGCGCGCGGACTTTCCTACTATACCGGCGCAATATTCGAGGTGAAAGCTAAAAATGTGCAGATCGGCAGTATTTCGGGTGGTGGCCGCTATGATAACCTGACCGGAACTTTTGGTGTTCCGGGGATCTCGGGCGTAGGCATTTCACTTGGCGTTGATCGTATTTACGATGTGATGGAAGAGCTGGGTCTCTTCCCGGAAAGTCAGCGGACGAGTACGCAGGTGATGATTTCTAATTTTGATGAAGCAGCTTTTACCTTCGGATTGGCGATTTTACCAAAACTGAGAAGAGCAGGTATCAATGCGGAAATCTATCCGGATTCGGTGAAGTTGAAGAAGCAACTGGATTACGCTGACCGCAAGAGCATACCCTATGTAATTCTGATCGGTTCCGATGAAATGCAGTCAGGACAGCTTACTTTGAAGAATATGAAAACCGGAGAACAGCAGAAACTGCAATCCGGTGAAATCATCAATATATTAACGCAAGAAATTCAATAGCCTTTAACTACCTGTCAATAGCCCCGGCGGCTGGAAATAAAATGAATGACGAAATATTAAGAATAGCGATCCAGAAATCGGGAAGATTAAGTGAAGATTCTTTAAAACTGATCAAAGAATGCGGTATCCGTTTCGATAACGGTGCAGGCAAACTTAAAACCGATGCGACTAATTTTCCTGCGGAAATCCTGTTTTTGCGGGATGACGATATTCCGGGTTACGTGGAAGACGGTGTGGCTCACCTCGGTATTGTGGGCGGAAATGTTTCCGAAGAATCTGACAAAAATGTAGATACCGTGCACAAGCTGGGTTTCTCCAAATGCAGATTGTCTATCGGGGTATTGCGTGAACACCAATATGATGGGGTTCAGGATCTGGAAGGTAAAAGCATTGCGACCACTTACCCGCGGTTGCTAGGCAAATATCTGGACGCCAACGGCGTGAAGGCACAAATTCATGAAATCAGCGGTTCTGTTGAAATCGCGCCTAGCATCGGTTTGGCCGATGCGGTTTGTGACATTGTCAGCTCTGGCAGCACACTTCTGAGTAATGGTTTGAAAGAAGTGGAAACGATTTTCCGCTCTGAAGCCGTGATGATCGCGAGCAAGCAGCTTTCTGCGACGCAGCAAGGGTTGCTGGATCAGCTTTTGTTCCGCATTAAATCGGTTCAGGAAGCGAAAAACAACAAATACATTCTACTGAACTGCCCGACCGACAAGGTGGAGCAAATTTCAAAATTTCTGCCAGGAATGCGTTCTCCGACTATTTTACCTCTCGCAACCGAGGGCTGGTGCTCCCTGCATTCGGTGATCAATGAGAACGAGTTTTGGGAAAATATCGAAAAAATCCGCCAAGCAGGCGCAGAGGGTATTCTGGTAATACCTATCGAAAAAATGATCCAATAATGTCCGGCATTTCAATCCGGACTCTAGTCCTGAACATATGAATATTATTCCATTTCCAGACCGGGATCAATGGGATTTCCTGCTGACCCGCCCGGTTCAGGAAACAAAGGATATTGAAACGAAAGTAACGCCCATTCTTGAAAAGGTTAAGAATGAAGGAGACAAAGCGTTGCGAGAGCTGGCTTTGAAATTCGACAGGATCGAGCTGGGCGAGATCGAATTTTCGAATGAAGCCGTTTCAAGCGCGGGCGACAAGCTGGACGAGGAACTGAAAGCCGCAATCCGGCAGGCTTATACGAATATTTATAAATTCCACGAAGGCCAGCTGCAAGCTCCGCAACGGATAGAAACGATGCCCGGCGTTACCTGCTGGCGCAAAAGCGTAGGGATTGAGAAGGTTGGAATCTACATTCCAGGTGGCTCTGCGCCCTTGTTTAGTACCGTTCTCATGCTGGGAATTCCTGCTCAGATCGCAGGATGTAAGGAGATTGTTCTGTGTACACCATCAGACCACCCTGCGATTTTATATGCAGCGAACCTGGTAGGGGTTACGAGGGCATTCAGGGTAGGAGGGGCGCAGGCTATCGCGGCGCTGGCCTACGGTACCGAAACCATTCCCAAGGTCTACAAGATCTTCGGCCCCGGAAATCAATATGTAACTGCCGCTAAAATGCTCGTAAGCAGCGAAGGAATTGCGATCGACATGCCGGCGGGTCCCTCGGAAGTGGCGGTTTATGCGGATGATACTGCTATTCCTGCATTCGTCGCGGCCGATCTTCTTTCACAGGCCGAGCACGGCCCGGATAGTCAGGTACTCCTGGTTTCGACGAGTAAACAACTGCTGTCTGCGGTTAATCTGGCACTTCCGTCACAACTTGAAGACCTCCCCAGAAAACACCTGGCGGCTCAGGCAATCGCAAACAGCAAAGCAATTTTAGTAGAGTCAGAAGCAGACGCGATAGACCTTTTGAATCAATACGCCGCTGAGCATTTGATTTTAAGTGTAGAAAACGCGGGGGCTGTTTCAGATAAAATAGTCAATGCCGGATCTATATTTTTAGGAAATTATACCCCCGAGTCCTGCGGAGATTATGCATCTGGTACTAACCATACCTTGCCCACCAACGGCTATGCGAGGGCATATAGTGGCGTTTCGGTGGATAGTTTTGTGAAGAAAATCACGGTCCAGCACATCAGTGAGGAGGGGATACGTAATCTTGGTCCAATAGTTGAGGCAATGGCAGAAGCCGAATCACTGGAAGCGCACCGGAAGGCCGTGAGTCTGAGGTTAAAAAGCCTTGAATAAATTTTGAATACTGGAAAAATGTCGTAAATTTAGGGACATTTTTCCAGCTACATAGATGCCTATGACAGTCCGTATGGTTAATGATCGTTTGGGAGGCTATGGAGTTCTCAAACATCGCATCAACAATGATTTTGATATTGCATTTCTCGCAGCGAACGGCGTTCCGAAGGCCTCGATACAGCATCTTGCCAACTCTATCAGTATGGATGTAAAAGAAATCATTGAACTGTTGCCAGTCACTGCGCGTAACCTACAACGTTACGATGAAGCCGATTTGCTCAGCAATGTGGTTTCTGACCACCTGATTGCACTGGCGGATCTGTTTTCTGTGGGCGTAACTGTTTTGACCAAGGATTATTTTCAAAGCTGGCTCACAAGTCCGGTACCTTCGCTCGGCAATGAGCGTCCGATCCATTTTCTGAAAACGCACGCAGGCATCGAGCTGATCAAAACCGAGCTTGGCCGTATTGAGCATGGTATTTTTGCCTGATGGAGTTATTCAGGATCTCGCGCGTCGCATACCAGGATGATCTGACTGGAATAGGGGCTTTCCGGCACGGCGGGAGATGGAATTCGCCGGGTCACCATATGTTATACACGGCTTCTCACCGGTCGCTTGCAATGCTGGAAGTGCTGGTACATTTGAATAAGTCAATACCGCCGCCGGACTATGTCATCGTAGTTTTATATATCCCGGATGCAATGGCCACTGTCAATGTGCCTTATATGGTGCCAGACTGGGAATTTGAGCAGCACTGGAGCAGGGATACCGGTGATCAGTGGATTACAAAAAAGACATCCTTGCTGTGCCGCGTTCCGTCGATTGTCGTGCAGTCAGAATATAATTTTCTGATTAACCCGGCGCATGAGAACGCAGGCGCAATCAAAGTAGTGGACAAAGAACCTTTTGAATTTGATACCAGACTTTTTACATCTTTTGTAAAGAAATAAAGCAGCAGTACACTGAACGATTGGAATGAGCAATACATTTGACCTGAAAAAAATATTACGGCCGCATATTCTGACGCTGGCTCCTTATTCATCAGCAAGGGACGAATATACCGGTCACGTTGGTGTATTCCTCGATGCTAACGAAAATCCTTACGGCTCGGTTACCGAGGCTGATTATAACCGCTACCCGGATCCTCATCAGGTCGATATCAAACAAAAAATCACTTCGATCAAGCACGTTTCACCGGACAGGACTTTTCTCGGAAATGGTAGCGACGAGCCGATCGACCTGCTCACCCGCGCTATCTGTGTGCCGGGGCGCGACCACGTGATCATTATGCCGCCGACCTACGGAATGTACGAAGTGAGCGCTTCCATTCACGACGTGCACATTGACAGAGTTTCTCTCACGACTGACTATCAAATCGACGTGGACGCGGTCTTGAATGCCGTTCAAAACGATACCAAGATCATCTGGATATGCTCGCCCAATAATCCGACAGGGAATAATGTTCAGGACAGCGCAATTGAGACCATTCTTTCCGGCTTCAATGGCCTGGTTGTTGTGGACGAAGCATATATCGATTTTACAGACAAGCCTTCCTGGGTAAGTCGCCTTGATGAGTTTCCAAATCTGGTCGTGCTTCAAACTTTTTCGAAAGCCTGGGGACTCGCCGGCTTGAGAGCAGGTATGTGCTTTGCCTCCGCCGAGCTGGTACGGGTTTTAAATAAAATAAAACCACCCTACAATATCAGTTTGCCGGCGCAACAGGCACTCCTGGCGGGATTAGAGCATGTTTCAGCGAAAGACAAGATGGTTTCGGACATTCTTACAGAGCGGAAATCTCTGCAAGATGCGTTGCTGGAATTATCGATTGTTGTGAAAATTCACCCGTCAGACGCCAATTTTTTACTGGTGCAATTCGAAGATGCAAAGGCGGTTATGGATTATCTGATCAGCGAAACCATTATCGTTAGGGACAGGTCCAGGGTTCACTTATGCGAAGGCTGCCTTAGAATTACAGTAGGCACCAATAAAGAAAACGAAGTTTTGATCGAATCTTTAAAGAAATACCAACAGAAAAACGTTACAGTATAACAAAACAGCATATTCAGCACATCAACTCCCCGATCCATTTAAATTATGAAGAAATTAGCCTTAACGTTTATCTGCACGCTTTGTTTTGGAATAGCACAGGCCCAATATGATAACTGGGCAGTAGGTTTTAAGCTCGGTGAGCCTACCGGCATTAATATCCGGAAATACTTTAACAACATACATGCCCTGGACGTGACCATCGGGACCTATGGCGGGATCTTGTCAAAAGACCGGAAATACAGGGGCGATGAGGGGATCTACAAGAATACCGGCGTATCCCTGCAGGTACATTACTTGTGGCATACACCGCTTTTCAATTCCGAGGCCGTTCATGTCTATTATGGATTGGGCGGGCAGCTCAACAGCCGCAGGTCTTATCCCAAAAGGCTGAATGGAAACCATGAAAAGGACATCTCTCTTGGCGGTTCGGCGCTCGCAGGATTCGAATACTATATCCCGGATAACCGCATTTCGGTATTTCTGGAAGGCGGGACCTACCTGGAACTGATACCAAGACCATTTTATCTGAGTCCAAATATTTCCGCGGGTATTCGTTTTAATTTGTAATATTCCACAACATACCGGATCAATTGAGCAGGCTAATCCCTGCTTTTTTTATGTAAATTGATCAGGTTTCAATACACATTTCAAAATCAATATCCCGGGGTGTTTAAAGTATATAGTTCTTCGGCAGGCTCAGGTAAGACTTACACACTTACCAAAGAATATCTGAAATTAGCGCTCAGTGCTACTTCTGAGACTTATTTCAAACACATTCTGGCAGTTACCTTCACCAATGCCGCGGCCAACGAGATGAAGGACCGCATTCTTTTGATGTTACGGACATTCTCGGAGCAGCGTCCGGGTGGAGATGTGCATCCGATGATGAAGGATATTATTGCGGAGCTGTTTCCTGATACTGCGTCGGATAAGGAGCTGTTTGAGGCAGCGATCGAATTGCTTTCCCAGCGTGCGCAAAGCGTTTTTGCGCAAATCATGCACCGTTACTCTGATTTCTCGGTCATGACGATCGATAAATTTACCCAGCGGCTGATCAGCAGTTTTACCGATGAGTTGGGCATTCCCTTCGTATTCGAAACACAGCTGGATGCCGATCTGCTGGATGATGCAGTTAACCGGGTGCTGGCACGCATTGGACAGGAGGGAGAGGAAGTTTTGACCGATATTGTTGAGAAATATTATCGGGAAAATGCGGAGGAAGGCAAAAGTTGGGGAACCTTACCTATGCAAATCCGGGACACGTCGGGTACTCTGCTGAATGAGCAGAGCTATCTGCAAATGAAGCGGGTAGCAGATCTGAAAATGGAAGACTGGATCAGCATTCGCAACCAAATGAGAGCATATGTACGTGATCATGAGGCTAGTATGCTGAAACTTTCGCTGAATGCGTTTAGTCTTATCCAATCTACCTACCTGACTGAAAAGGATTTTCATCAAAGCGGAAGGGGCATTTACGGTTATTTTCGCGACCGCTCGGAGAACAAGAAATTGTGGGCAGAGCCGAATTCCTACGTTTACAAGACAATAGGGGAAGGCGTCTGGTATGGCGCGAAAACGGCGGTTTTAATCCGCGACGAGATCGAGCGCATTCGCACCGACCTGGAAAACTATTTTAACCAGATTGAAAACAAGCGGCTGGCGGAATCGGGTAAGATCACCCTCTACAATCAGCTCGATCGCCACATTTATCAGCTGTCGCTTTTAGGAGAAGTCAGGAAAGAATTTGACGCGCTGCTGCGTCAGAACAATCAGGTACACATTTCAGATTTTAACCGCAAGATCGTTGAAATTGTGGCGAAGGAGCCGGTTCCTTTTATTTTTGAAAGGCTGGGCGAAAAGTATAATCACATTTTAGTCGACGAATTTCAGGATACTTCGAAACTGCAATTCGCCAACTTACTTCCGCTTATTGAAAATGCATTGTCGGGCGGCTATTTTAACCTGGTGGTGGGTGATGCAAAACAGTCGATTTACCGGTTCAGGGGCGGAGATATGGATTTGATCCTTCATCTGGCTCAAAACCAGGTAGCGCAACTGGCCTCGGTTTTCGGCTCGGATTCTTTTCACGCTGAGCGCCTGGCAAGCATTGGCAATTATTTGCAGGTCAACCATTTAAAGGTTAACAGGCGAAGTTTTCGTGAAGTGACCGCGTTCAATAATGATTTCTTTGGTTTCGTCGCAGATCTGCTTGGAGAAGAATATCCGCTGATCAGGGAGGTTTATGACCAGAATTTCCAGCAGGAAATACCTGATAATGCACAAACGGGCGGACACGTGGAAGTAGAATTTCTGGAAATGAAAGATCCTTTCGACGAAGGGGGCGAGACGGAAAACGCAGCCGACGGTATGGTGCGGAGATCTATTGAGCTTATCGGTCAGCTCCGTGCGCAGGGGTTCGACTGGCGGGATATTGCAGTACTTTGCAGGCGCAAGAAAGAGGCAGCAGCACTTGCCAATTTTATGAAAGAAGCTGGTTATCCGTTGATTTCCGACGACGCGCTATCTCTGAGCTATTCGCGCTCTGTGCATTTTATCGTGTCATTTATGAAGGTATTGCACAGCGCAGACCATCGTCTGGCACGTTACGAAGCAGCTTATCTCTTTCACCACGTGATCAAAAAGGAAAGTCCGGGACCCGCCGACTACGAGCAGATACGGCTTTTATGCGAAGAGCGTGGATTGGATTCATTTCTTGAATACTTCAAAAAATGGGACATCAGTCTTACATCTTTCCGTTTGCGCCAGCTCTCGGTTTTTGAACTCGGCGAGCAGTTAATGAAGCGGTTCGGAATGCTCGAAAGCGGGTTTGAAACCGAATATCTTTTCCGCTTTCTCGATGTAGTCCACGAATTCGGAAACCGGAAAACCAATCATCTGGGCGATTTTCTAACCTATTGGGATTCGGCGCGGCATAAGCTTTCCATCACTATTCCCGAAGGCACTGATGCGGTCAGGATCACTACAATTCACAAATCGAAAGGGCTGGAATACCCGGTCGTGATCATTCCGTATGCCAACTGGAAGGTTACACCCAATGCAAGGCTCGATAAATTGTGGGTTGATCTGGAAAAAATTGATTATGAAGAGTTTAAAGTTGATGGAGCTCCATCTTATGCTGGCAGAGGGCTAAAAACATCACTGGTATCAGTGGTGAAGGATCTTGAAAATACGCCGGTTGCGGCGCAATACCAAACTGAAAAGACGCGGGTATTGGTCGAAAACCTCAACCTGCTTTACGTTGCACTGACCCGGCCGGTACAGCGGTTGTACATACTGGCCAAAAGGGAGCGGAACTGGAACACCGGACAGCAAATTAATAACTGGCTGAAAGAATACTTCTCGCGGCAGGATTTCAAGCCGGAATGGGATGAAAACATATCGGTATATACCATAGCGGAAGGTAATGCGGCTCCCTGTCATGCACACGTTAAGTCAAACGCGGAGCCGTTTTTGATGCAAAAAGTGCTGAGTAACGACCGCTCCGACTCCATGCGGCTCCGGAGAATGGCAGACCGGATATTCGATATCCATACTTTCGAAGCCAAGCGCGACCGCGTTCAGAAAATGAAATATCTTTTCACCCGGATGAGGACAGTTTCCGATCTCAATCCAACCTTGGGGAAGCTGGTTGGTGAAGGCATTTTAACCCAGAAAGAGACTTCGGAAATGAACGCTGCTGCCAGTCGAATTTTAGGGAATGAACAGATTAATTCGTTGTATAACAATGAAAACCGGGTGCAGTTTGGCAAAGAGCTGCTGATTCCCGGTGGCAAGCTTCTGCATATTGATAGAGCTGTTCAAACGCCAGACGGGACATTTGTATTCATGCTTTTTTCGGCGGCAAAGGATACCGCAGAACCTGAGAGAAATCTTAGGAGAGTTATAAAAGCATTTGCATCTACCGGCAAAAGTTCGAAAGGCGTAATCGTGAATCTTGACGATGAAGTAGTAAAATGGGTGGATCTTTTATAACAATTGAATAATTTTCACCTTGTATTATTATTTGTCACTTTCTGATCGAATTAGTTTCTGATTGTTACGTAGTTAAATATGTGACAAAACCGGTACTTAATGCCGCCGACAGGCTGTAAATGAATATTTTTTCCTGATATTCACGAAATTATTTCAGCTCCGGCCTCATTCTACGACTTCAGATTTGTATGCGATTATCCTTTCAGCGACAGGTTTTCCTTGGGATTGCTTTCTCTATTATACTCGTGCTGGTAGTCGGCTTTACCTCTTATAATGCAATTAAAATACAACTCGAAAATACAGGATGGGTGTATCATACCAGGGAGGTAATGCGCGTGTCGAGTTCATTAAAAAACCAGCTTCTTGCTTCCGAAGCCAATGTGCGCGGCCTCGCAATCACACGTCACGGTTCCTTTGAAGCCAATTATGCGCAATCGGCGGATAAGGTATGGTCCGAGCTGGATGCGCTGCGAAAGCTCGTACGCGACAACCAGATCCAGGCTGCCCGTGTAGATTCCCTGTCAATTTTGCTGCACGCCAGGATGGATTTGATGGCTCGTCAGTACGATATTCTTAAAAGTGGTAGCTATGAGCAGGATACCATCAGAAAACTGGTTTTGGCGGGCAAGAATGTATCGTCCCTGCTTGAATTTAATTTCCGCCGAATCGAAAATTTGGAAGAAGGTTTGCTGGCGGAACGAGAGCAAAATGCGGCAGTAAGCTCGTCAGAAGCAAAGCAATACATACTGATGGGCTGCTCAGCATTTTTATTCGTGATCGTGCTGCTGTATTATTTTATCCGGCGTACCTACAATGCACAGACCGCTTCTGAAAAACTGACATTGGAGGCAAACAGGCAATTGGAACGGTTGTCTCTGGAAGATCAGGAGAAAAACTGGATACTTGACGCAGCGGTAAAATCTGCCGAAACCGTGCGCGGTGAGCCGACGCTCGATCTGCTCTCTGGAAAACTGATCACCAAGCTGGTGGAGCTAACCGGTGCACATGCGGCTGCGATGTACCTGGTTACGCGGGGTGGCGACAAAATGGAGCTGACTGCTTCTTACGGAATCTCCGCTACCGACCAGGTGCCGGGTTCATTTGATATCGGAGACGGTTGGCTCGGCCAGCTGGCTGCCGATAAGGTTGGATTCCGAAAACTGGATGTTTCGCCGGCGTTTTTTGCATTAAAGACTTCTTTGGGAACACTAGCGGAGGGTGCCGTTTTGGTCAAAACGATCTCGTTTCAGGGACAAGTGAAGGCACTTATTGAAATTGGTTACGTAAAGGATCCGGGACAGAAGGTTGTCAGGGTTCTTGAAATGATATCGGACAGCGTGGCAGTAGCGATCATGGCCGCACGGGCCAGGGAGGTTGCTAACGAGCTTTTGGAAAAAACACAGTTGCAGGCAGAAGAGCTGGAAAGTCAGCAGGAAGAATTGCGCGTTACTAATGAAGAGCTGATCAGGCAGACGTCGCTTTTGCAGGTTTCCGATGAGGAGCTCCGGTTACAGCAGGAAGAGCTGAAGCAAATCAATACAGAGCTTGAAGAAAAGGCATTTCTGCTGGAAGAACAAAAAGGAACCCTTGAAGCCGCGCGTGACCAGATTCAGATCAAGGCCGATGAACTTGAAAAAAGCGGCAGGTTCAAAAGTGAATTTTTGGCTAATATGAGCCACGAACTGCGCACACCGCTGAATAGTATCCTTATTTTATCAAGAATTCTGGGAGAAAATAAAGGATTGCGGATGAGCGAGGAAGAGCAGCGTTATGCGAACGTGATCTACAACTCCGGAAATGACCTGCTGACGCTGATTAACGATATTCTGGATCTGGCAAAGGTCGAATCGGGGAAAATCGAGCTAGTCAATGAAGAAGTGAATGTGGGTCTGATCCTGGCGGAGTTGACAAATACTTTTCACAAGGTCGCTGAAAACAAAGGCCTTCACCTTCGTATCGAAAAGGAGGCATCCTGTCCCGAAATCCTGTTTGTCGACCACGTCCGACTTCTGCAGATCGTCCGGAACCTATTATCCAATGCGATCAAATTCACGTCTGCGCCGGGCACGGTTTCGCTCCTGATCAGCCAGGAGTCGGGGTATTATCATTTCACAGTATCGGATACCGGCATTGGTATTCCTCTCGAAAAGCAAAAAGCTATTTTTGAAGCTTTCCAGCAGGCCGACGGTTCTACGAGCCGGAAGTATGGCGGCACCGGTTTGGGCTTATCCATCAGCCGTGAGTTGGCGAATCTGTTCAAAGGATCGATTTCATTAAAAAGTGAACCGGGGGAAGGTTCTGTTTTCACGCTTAAAATTCCTGTCAGCTCCGTCGACAACGAAAAGGTCGAAACGAACTCACCGAAACCTGAAAATAAGGTAAGCGAATCCACGTCCGAACCTGTTTCGCAACTGAAAGAAAACAGGCTGTTATTGATAGAGGACGATGAAGTATTTGCGGCAGATATGTCGGCAAAAGCGCGCGATAGCGGTTTTGAGGTTAGATTAGCTACTGACGGGAAAAGCGGGCTGGAACTGGTGAAAACCTTTAATCCAACTGCAATCATACTGGATATGAACCTGCCGGATATGTCAGGCGACGAGGTTTTGAAAGAACTTAAGTCAGACACACGCACGAGCCTGATCCCGGTACATACCATTTCTTCGGGCGATTATTTTGATGCAGATATGCTCAAAGGCGGCGCGATCGGTTTTATGCAAAAGCCGGTTGACCAGAAATCTGCGGTCGATATATTCAATTTGCTTAAACTCGAAGGGAAGGATCTTGAAAAACAGAGAATCCTGCTGATCGAAGACGATGCCTACCAAAGCAAGTACCTGGGAGATTTTCTCAGCAGCAACAACATATTTGTACTTTACGCCTATTCAGGTAAGGAGGCCCTTGCTGTTTTGGAAAAACAACCCATTGACGGTATTATCCTGGATGTCAGACTCTCTGATATGAATGGCCTGGACCTGCTCGACGAGATCAAGAGAAATCCTGCGTTGAATGAATTGCCTGTGGTAGTGAACACCGCCGAAGACCTTTCAATGACCGACCTGGGCCGGGTAATGAAGTATTCTCATCCGGTTGTGATCAAAACCAAGAAGTCCAATGAGCGGCTGCTTGATGAAGTCAAGTTGTTTTTAAAGAGAATAACACCGAAGGTTCCCGTGTCACAGGAATCGAAAATGCATGACAACGGAAGTAGCGCAGTATATTCAGAGCACGCTTTTGTAGGGCGGAAAATACTGGTTGCAGACGATGATATGCGTAATATTTTTGCTTTGAGCGCTGTTTTGGAGGAGTCAGGTTTCAAGATCGAGATTGCAACCAATGGAAAAGAGGCGATACAAAAACTGGAAGAACATGCGGATATAGAGCTGGTTCTGATGGATGTGATGATGCCGGAAATGGACGGAATAGAGGCTACGAAGATCATCAGGACGCACAGCAGCTGGGCCTCGCTTCCGATTATTGCAGTTACGGCGAAGGCAATGCAGGGTGACCGGGAGCAATGTCTGGCCGCCGGCGCCAACGATTACATTTCCAAGCCGGTAGATATAGACAAGCTGCTTGCGCTCATCAAAGTCTGGCTACATTCCGCCTGATCATGGTTTTAATTGAATATGCACACCTGGAAATTTTGATCACGCAAATCAGGGAAGCGTCGGGATTTGACTTCTCAGGTTATGCCCGGCCATCATTGCTTCGGCAGGCAAACAGGTACCTGACAAAGTGCAAATTAACATTCGAGGAATTGCTTTCTCAACTGCAACCGGATAGTGCGATCGTTTTTGACCTGATTGAAGAAATGACGGTCAACTACTCCGAAATGTTCAGGGACCCGGAGTTTTTTATTCGGATTCAAGGCGAGGTGTTTACGTATCTGGAATCTTACCCTGCCCCCCGTTTCTGGGTAGCGGGATGCGCTTCCGGTGAAGAAGCTTTTTCGCTGGCTATCCTGCTGAAAGAATCGGGCTATCTCGACAGGTCATTGATTTACGCCACTGATTTAAACAATAAAGTACTCACAGCAGCGAGGGACGGCGTTTTTACATTGGGTAGTGTGCGTACTTTCTCTGAAAACTATTTACTGGCAAATGGTAAGAATTCCTTGTCAGATTATTATCACGTTTCCTATAATAAGGCTGTAATATCCCCTGATGTACGCAAGAATATCGTTTTTTCCTTACACGATCTCTCGGGAGACGGGGTCTTCAATGAATTTCAGTTTATTAGTTGCCGGAATGTGATGATTTATTTTACACTGGAATTAAGGCAGCGTGTATTCAGATTGCTATATGAAAGCCTCAGTATGCTCGGCTTTCTTTGTCTGGGAAAAAGAGAAACGCTGCGGTACTCGGGTATCGAGCAGAATTTCAGGGTAGTTGATAGTGTTCTAAACATTTATCAAAAAATAAAATGAGTGGAATTGCAATGCCTGTGCCGCTTAGTCTGATGCTTTTCGGAGGGTCTTCGGGGAGTATGGGCCTGTTTGAGGAGGTTTTGAAGCTGGTTAAATACCCGCCCGGGTGCGCACTTATATTTGTATTGCATCGCGGGAAGTCCAGTACTGCTCATTTTCCGGAGTTGTTCAGGAATAAAACGGACATTTTCATGAGCGAACCAAATCATCTTGACGAAATAAAACCCAATTGCATTTATTTCGCGCTGCCTGATTACCATTTGCTGATAGGTCCCGATCACCGTTTTTATTATGATCTTTCGGACAAGGACTTTTTTTCGAGACCGTCTATTGATGCCACTTTCAGCTCTGCGGCTGTCTCGGGTATTCCGGTCAGAGCTGCGTTGCTTTTTTCTGGTTCCAGCCGCGATGGCGCTTTTGGATTGCGTTTGCTAGCGGAAAAGGGTTTTACCACTTATGTGCTCGACCCGGCCGAAGCCGGCTCTGCAAGAATGCCCCACGAAGCGTTAAAGCTTTACGACGGTCACCAGATCATCAGGCGGCAGAATTTTACCATAACTATCAACGATATTTTATATTCAAAAGGAGTGTAGCCATGGAAAATACCAAAATACTGCTGCTTGATGACCGGGAAGAAAACCTGGTCTCACTCAAAGCAATCCTGAACAGGGCTGATATTGAAATTTATGCAACAACTTCTCCAAACGAAGCTTTAAGGATTGTTTGGGAAAATGACATTGCGGTTGCATTGGTTGACGTGCAAATGCCGGGGATGGATGGTTTTGAATTTGCAGAAACACTACTCTCCAATCCGAAAACAAAGGAGATCCTGATCGTGTTCGTTACCGCAATCTCAAAAGAGACGACTTATGCAGTCCGCGGACTTAAAACTGGCGCGATAGACTACCTCTACAAACCGCTCGATCCATTCATTACCAATGCGAAAGTCGATTCGCTGATCAGGCTGGCCAGAAGTCAGAAAGAAATCAGGGATAAAAATAAGCTGCTTGAAAATTACGCTACGATCATCATCAATTCCCCCGACATCATTGCTACCCTTGAAGCGGATTCTGGGAAAATTTTCTCCATCAATCCGTCTGTTGAAACGATTCTTGGTATTTCGCCCAGTGGTCTTATAGGTGTATCGATACTCGATCTATTGGTAGATCCGATCAACTCATCTCTTCGGGATGTTTTGGTCAACAAAACCTACCTGGGGGGACATACTATGGTGATCGAGGATCAGTTTTACGGACTGTTGCGGCAACCTGTCTGGCTGGAACTACGGATTATGTTCAAAAACAGATTGTTGTTTGTCAACCTGCACGATATAGAAAAGCGTAAAGCCCACGAGAGGGCACTGATAAACGCACAGCAGCAGGCCGACAAAGCGCGGAAGGGAAAAGAGGCCTTTCTGGCTAATATGAGCCACGAAATACGGACACCGCTAAACGGTATTATTGGTCTGGGCAACCTCCTGGCTGCTACCGAAATGACCCCGGGTCAGAAGGAACTGATCGATATGCTGAGACAGTCGTCAGGCTCTCTGTTAAATATACTGAACGATATTCTGGACATCTCTAAAATTGATGAAGGAAAGTTCTCAGTTATTCCGACGTCAACAGACCTGCGAGCGATTGCAAAAGGGATCATTGACCTGATGACATTCAAAGCGGAGGAGAAAAAGCTTCGCCTGCAATTCCAGGTAGACAATTCGGTTCCTGAATGCGTGATGGTAGACGGAATGAGATTGAACCAGATCCTGCTTAATCTCGTAGGAAATGCACTTAAATTCACTGAGAAAGGAGAGGTGAGGCTCAAAATGGATTACCTGGCGAAAGTCAGCTCCGGGCACAAGATCAGGTTTATGGTGGAAGATACGGGCATCGGAATGTCAGGTGAGCAGTTGGCTAATATTTTCTCGGAATATGGACAGGCCTCCGAGAACACATCACATCAGTATGGCGGCACAGGACTTGGGCTGACGATCTCACAGAAACTGGCGCGTTTAATGGGCAGCGAACTGGAAGTGAACAGTCGGCTTAATGACGGCAGCCAGTTCTTCTTCACTATGATCCTGAATGACGCAAATCAAAAAAGTAAGGAAGCTAGGGTGTCGATCTCTTTTCATAACCTGCCTCCGTTTTCCGGAAAAAAAGTGCTTGTAGCGGAAGACAACCCGATCAATGCGCTATTATTAAAAAAATACCTGAAAGCGTGGCAGCTAGAAACAACCGTGGTAGTTAATGGGAGGGAAGCGGTGGAAACGCTCAGACAGCAGCTTTTTGACCTGGTGATTATGGACACCAGAATGCCGGAGATGGACGGTTTCCAGGCTGCGTGGGTCGCAAGGAATGATCTGAAAATTACAACGCCTATATTGTCACTGTCAGCAACCGTTCTGCCCGAGGAAATCCAGCAAGCGTACGAGGCAGGTATGAACGACACACTTTCGAAACCTTTCGAACCAGAAAAGCTGCATCAAAAGATTAGCCTGCTATTGCAGGAACCTGCTTGACAACCATTTTGCCACGATTTGTTTCCCGTATTCGTAATGATTAATTGTGGGAATTCGTTTAACAGTTGTAATTAAAATGTTTCAAGCCAGCAAAATGAGAAATATCAGAAACAGTGCAAGTTTATTGCTGTTAGTAACCCTTTTTGGATGCAGTTCGTCCAAGACAATGACTTATGAATCGAAGTGGAATGCTCCTTTTTCGTACGTGGACGGTGTTAAGCCGGATCAGCAGGACCAGCGGTCGAGGTTAAGGTATGGAATAATCAATGACGACCAGTTTGTTTATATTACTTTAAAAACAAAAGACCCGTCGACAATTCAAAATATTCTGAGCAGTGGTCTAAAAATTGCATTCAGCCCAGAAGGGCAGAAAAAAGAAGCCTATTCCCTTCTTTTCCCCGTTGTGATGAAAGAGGACAGGAAAGCCTTGAAGCGTATTGATACGGATCTGCCAAACAGTCTTGGCCTGGGACTATTACTTGATTCCTACAATAAGGAAGCGGTCTGGAAAGATAAAAGCGGGCAGCATTTCATCAATCTGGTTGCTCCGGACGGAAGTATCAAATCAACCATTTCGATGGATAGGGACGGTGAGCTGACAGAGCAAATAATTATCCCATTTAGTCTGATGGCGGTTAATGCGAGGGAAACATCCATGCTGGGTGTAAATATCAAGGTAGATGGCCAGTCATCACAATCGGGTTTCAGCCCGCGGATCGGCATCGGTCTGGGCGGTGGAATAGGAATGGGAGGCGGAATGGGGGTTGGAATCGGAAACGGAGGCTATGGTTCCCGGTATAACAACAATGAAAAAAATGTAGATATCAGGCTGGAAGTCCAACTTGCCAGGGCCAATTAAAGTTGGCTAAACTATGATCCTGGGGCTCGTTGAGAAATCGACGAGCCTTTTTTGCTTTTTTCAATAGTTATGGTAGATATTGAAAATCAATCAATTGACCAGTGTTAAATACTATTCCACTAATAGGAAGCTAATTCTGTGTTGAATTGCGACTTAAAAAACATTAATTGATCGGGTTCGGGAACATAATTTGCTGAAAGGATTTAACTCTGTTTCTAACCTCGACGTTCCACGAATCAACCACAGGCATCGATCCCAAACAAATAGCTGGTGAAGAAGATCAATATTAAGAAATTCCATCATTTTTTTAAATACCAAAGGGACTTCACGAGGTATAGTTTGAAAAAGGCGAGAAGCTATGAGATCCTTCTGTTCTGGTTGAAAAGTGTACTGAACCGGACTCAGTTCCTGATCTTGTCAGGTATGCTGGTCGGAATCACATGTGGCCTGGCAGGCGTAGTACTCAAGGAGCTGGTTCACTACATTCACTATATCATCACCTATAAAGTCCATTTCGAGCGGCAAGTCCTGTTCTATCTGCTCTTCCCGTTTCTGGGGATCGTAATTACCACGCTGGTTGTCATTTTTGTATTTAAGGGGCAGGATAAAAAAGGCATTGCGGCGATACTCTACGAAATCGCGCAGAATTCGAGTATTGTTTCTTCGGTTAAAATGTATTCGCAGATCGTGCAAAGTGCGATCACGGTCGGGCTGGGTGGCTCGGCTGGGCTGGAAAGTCCGATTGCGGTGACCGGTGCCGCGATCGGCTCGAATTTTGCGCGTACCTACCAGCTCGATTACCGCGAGCGGACCTTGCTGCTTGCGGCCGGCGCCACGGCCGGAATCGCCTCCGCATTCAATGCGCCGATCGCAGGTATGATGTTCGCATTTGAGATACTCTTGACCGGTGTGGTTTTCTCCGATTTTATTCCGCTGGTTGTTGCCGCTGTCTGCGGAAGTTTGGTCTCGAAAATACTTTTGGAAGAAGAAGTCCTGTTTCAATTTAAGACCCGGAATGCTTTCGACTACCACAACATTCCCTATTACCTGCTCCTCGGAATTTTGTGCGGTTTGTACGCGAGATACTACGTGCTGATCGCGAAAACAATCGATCACTATTTTCACAATCTCAAAATGTCCCGCATCCGGAAAGCGATGCTCGGCGGCGCTATTCTTTCCGTGCTTTGCGTGTTGTACCCGCCGCTATTTGGCGAGGGTTACGACACCATCAAAGCGATTACGAACGGGCAGATGCAGGAGGTCATGCAGAACAGTTTTTTCAGGTTCATCGGGTACCGCGAGTGGGTGGTGCTGGTGTTCGTCGCGGTGATCTGCCTGCTCAAAGCATTCTCCGCTTCCATCACTATTTTCAGTGGCGGTAATGGCGGGAATTTTGCACCCTCGCTTTTCGCCGGAGGTTCGCTCGGGTATGTATTTGCATTGCTCTGTTTGCAGTTCGGCATGACCGACGTACCAGTTAATAACCTGGTGATCGTGGGGATGGCAGGGGTGATGAGCGGCGTATTGTACGCGCCGTTGACAGCGATTTTTCTGATCGCCGAATCGACCTCCGGCTACGATCTTTTTATACCGCTGATGATCGTGTCGGTGATCTCCTTTTCGATGGCAAAATGGTTCTCAGCGATCTCGCCCGACCTGGAAAAGCTGGCTGAACAGGGCAAGATCTTTACCCGTGAACACGACCGTAACCTGCTCTCCTTACTCCAGATTCTCGACCTTATCGACAAGGATGTGCAGGTGATCCGGCGCGACGCCTCTCCCGAAGAACTGGCAGAAGCGGTTCGCACCGGGCATCGGAATATGATCTCTGTGATCGACTCGGGCAACAGGCTGGCCGGCATCATTTCCCTGGATGATATCCGCCCGCTTTTTTTCAAGGAAGAGGCCCTTAATCTCCTCGAAGTAGAAGGCCTGATGAAGGTGCCGGAGGTAGTGATTAGTGACTTCGACAGCGTGATCAGCGTGGTCAAAAAGTTTGACGAAACCGGCGCCTGGAACCTTCCGGTCGTCAAGGCAAACGGCGAATTTCTGGGGTTTATTTCCAAATCCAGTGTCCTCAACAGCTACCGTCAATTGTTACGTGCGCATTCGGGGTAGAAGTGCCACGTGAAACATTTTTTTAATTCCCAAATCGTAAATAATTGTTTAATAAGTAGATGAAAACTGTTTATATTTGATATATATTTGAGTTGTCAAGTATATATCAACCTTCTATCAACTATATATCAAATATATGGCAGCCATTTCTCAATCACTGAAACTCTTCCTGAACCTCACCACAGTACAGACGTTGACTATCAAGAAGTTCGATTCAAAACTCAGTTCGCTGGGCATCAGTCTGAATGAATTTATGATCTTGTATCACCTCGGAGAAGCGCCTGACGAGAAGCTCAGGCGCACCGATCTAGCTGAAAAATTAGGTCTGACGGCCTCCGGAATTACCCGGCTTTTGTCGCCTCTGGAGAAGCTCGGCATGGTAAGAAGAGAGGCAAATAGTCGGGATGCGCGGGTCAGTTATGTAAAGCTGGCCAATGCAGGCAAGAAGATTTTGACCGAATCCATTGTATCTGCCGAAGCCACGTCGGAGCAGATTTTGGCTTCCGTTAAAACAAAAAAACTCGAAGAGCTGTCAAAAATGCTCTTCGAGTTGGGCGCGACAATTGAATAGAAACGGACGCCGGGGAAATGGTCTGCGTTTGGTGAAATCTAGGGCGGTACTATTTGGCTTTTCTAACGTAAATATTGCCGTTCATATTCTTCATCATGATTTCGCTGCCGCCGCCATTTACCTTGCCTTTGACCCAATCTTCGACCGACACGCGGAACATACCGTCCTTGTTGGACCGGGTAGCCTGGGGCTGGCTCTTTTCTACATTGATATCGAAATCGCTGTAAACTTCTCCGCGGTCAGATTTGATCTTCACATCAAATTTGGCTGTGGCCGGGAGCGATACATCTACATCCCCGTTGAGTGTCGAGAATGCCATCGGTGACTTCATATCAATCGTTTTAAAGTTCGCTTTGAGCGCACCGTTGATCGTATTCGCTACGGCCGATCCAGACACATTCGTGAGCGTGATATCGCCGTTTACATTCGCTATTTCAAGCTCGCCGTCTACGTTTTCCACAATGATGTTGCCCTCGTTGACGGTGGTAGCTTTCAGCGTGAATTTCTGCGGGACTTTAATATGCAGGTTCATTGCTTTATTGACGAAACGGGAGCTGATCGTGATCGCATTTTTTTCTTCGGTCGCGGTGAGTTCGATACCATTTCCGGGCACGATCCGGCGCATGCCGCTGGCCCGTTCGTCATTGGGTTTGTCCGACTTATCAGCGCCTTTCGAAGTCGCTTCGATCACAACTTCCTTTCCGGCATATCCGCTGATCCGGATCGATCCGTTCAGCAGGTTCACTTTCAGGGAACCGGGTTTGGAAGGATCCGAGAGCGGCACGGTGATGGTTTCCTTTGCTTCGCTCTGAGCGCGTAGTGTGGTATTTACAAGCAGCAGGGAAATGGAAAATACGAGGGCTAAAATTGGCTTGGTTTTCATTTGCTTATGATTGTTTTTTGAGATAAATATTGCCGTTAAATGTTTCGAACCTGTAAGTAGGGCCGCCCTTACCGATCCGGATATACGTTTCGGTATTGAGCTTGTAAACCGTCTTGCTATTGCCGGTTTCCAGGTTTTTGACTACACGGGTCGGAAGTTGCTCCGCATTTGGGAAATCTGTGTAAAACTCGCCGTTGAAGCTTTTGAACTGGCAATCGGCGGAAAGTGCGGAAGGGTAGGTAATTTTAATATCCCCGTTCAGTGTCTTGAAATCTGATTCCCCTGGCGGTAGCGACACGAAATTGGCTTCTACATTCCCATTCACAGTCCGTACTTTCGCCGCTCCTTTTGCATTGGAGACTCTGATCGCTCCGTTCACATTATTGACGCCGAGCGAACCAGTCACATTATCAACCGTTACATCGCCACCATTGACGGTCGAAACGTGCAGATTAAGGGAATATGGGACCTTTACAGTAAAATTAAGTTCGAAATTATATTCAATTTTGGGCCCGTCCCAGTTTCGCCGGCCGCGGTTAGGCCGGGAATCAAATGGTTCGGCGATATAAGCGATAATGCTGTCGGCCTTCTGGTCAAATTCAAGCTTGAACTGCGCTTTACCTTCTTCCAGCACATCTTTACTTTTCGCGGTGATTTTTTTGTCAATTTCCAGCAAAACCTTATCTCCACTGTAACCTTCTACTTTGATCAAACCATTGATATTGTAAATGGCCAGCGTACTTGCGGAAGCATTTTGGGAAAGGGTAAATTCTTTTTTCACATGCTCGCTGAATTCGAGCTTTTGGGCCGGGGCCTGGGTACAACAAAGCACCGCTCCTGCCACTAAGGGGATTGCAAAAAATTTCATAGCTAATAAATGGATTATGGTTATTTAAGTTAAATCCCTGATCGATTGTTCAATTTTAGTTTTGACCAAATCATCCAGTCCTTCTTTTTTTAGCAAGATTTTCAATGCTTTAATAGAGCGTTTTTCCTGTAATTTGACCATCACATCGGCCAGAGCAGCCTGTACCATCGGCGAATCCTGCCGAGCGAGTGATTTCACCAATCCGCTTCTCACGAGCGGATTTTCGGCATACTGGGTAAGCGCTTCGAGGGTAACGAGCCTTACATTCACATTGTCATCGTTATTGAGTGTTGTAAAAAGCGCATCGATTACGCGTTCGTCAGCTTGTGTGATCTCACTGGTGTAGCTCACCGCCCGCAGCCGCTCAGTTGCCGAAGGGTTTTCGATCAGTGAAAGCATCATCGTGCTTTTCATATCCTGCACCTGCGCCGCGAGCGTTTCTATCTGCTGTTGGTACACAGCCGATTGATTTTTCCTTTGTGTGGTCTTGTAACCGATCGCCCAACCCAGGCCGACTAACAGGAGACTAAATGCCAATTGGACGGTCCATTGCGGCAAAATCCAGTTCCTCACCCGTTCAACCAGATCCTGCCAGGCAAAACCAGGTGCCTGCTTCTCAGCTTCCTTGAACTCATCCAGCATGTTATAAAAGTTGCTTCGCATAGATGCGCGCGGTTCTGGCACAGTGATCTTTCCCATGCTATCCCAAAGCTGCTTGTCGGCGGCAAACTCCTCCTGGCAACTCAGGCAGCCGGCCAGGTGACTATTGATCTCCATTTGATCGGACTTACTGAGACGGTTGTGGAGCCAGTCTGTCAACCGTTCTTTGGATTGCTCGCAACGCATTTCGTTATCTTCTTTCATTAGTAAAAAACCTTTTTTTTAGTTCGCCCAAAGCCCTGTGTACCCTTACCTTCACTGTTCCTTCATTGATATTCAGCACGGTGGCAATCTCTTCATATTTCAGCTCCTGTAATCGGCTCAGGACAAGTACTTCCCGGTGCTCCGGTGACAGTCCGGCCATGGCCTGGTGCAGTAAATCAGTATTCTGCTGCTTTTCAAAGCCCTCGTCGGCAAGTATTCCGCCTCCTACGGTATCGGCTATATCGTTGATATCGAGGTGATGCTGCCCTTTACTTTGTCGAACAGAATCATTCAGCACATTTCTCGCCAAATAATACATCCACGATCTGAATTCACCTTCACCCGTAAACGTATGCTTGTACTTGAGCATCCTGTAAAATACATTCTGAACAAGATCTTCGCTAGCGTCCGCCTTATGCGTCATGTGATAAAAGAATGCAAACAATGGCCGGTTATAGCGCTCAAACAGCAAACCCATCTTATCCAGATCGCCGGCTTTTACCCGTAGCATCAACGAATTGTCTGTGAGCGTATTCAAGCGGTCGGTTCTTTTTGTGGTGATTCTGACGTGATAACTCGGATGTTGAAGAAAGGTTACAGGAATTTAAAAGTTTTTTACCTGTGATAAAAAAAGCCGGATAAACCGGCCTTCTCTATGTCGTCAATGGATATTTGGATACGTCCCTCTGCCTGTCCCGCTCTTGCCTGATCGTGTCGTGTGTGGAGTTGATCGCATTCTGTTGTCTGAGCAGCAGCTGATTGATATCGGCAGGAAATTCGACCGATTTTATGGCCTCATCATAAGCCTTTTTTGCCGCGTCTTCGCCGCCTTCAGCATTTTCAAGCACTGCCCGGCGGTTGTCCGAGCTGAATACCGTGCGGATATCCATCCAAACGCGATACAATTTGCCGGACGTCATTGTGCCTGTTTCGGGTTCGCCTCCCAGACTTACCACTTCTGCATTGAGCTCGGTTACGTGCTGCCGGCTTTGATCTGCCAGCGTCTTAAAAAGTGCCCGCAGATCGGTTTCGATTTCATTCGTTTCATCGTAGGCCTTCTCGTAGCCCTCTATCCGGTCGTTATTAATAACGATAAGATCGTTGAGTGTCTCTATAATTTCCGCATTTTGTGCCATAACAGTTGTTGATTAGTGTTGGCGGATGCTTCTAAATAACTATTCCAACCCGGACGCAGATCTTCCTGAATTTGAAGCTTCGTGGCCAATTATTCAGATTTTAAGGATTTCACAGGATTCATCAAAGCCGCTTTGACCGACTGGAAAGAGACTGTGACCAATGCCACCATCAGCGACAGCATCCCAGCCGCAACAAACATCCACCAGGCAACATCAATTTTATATGCAAAATCCTGCAACCACTTGTTCATCAGCCACCAGGCCATCGGCGCTGCTATCAGCATGGCGATACCTACCAGTTTCATAAAATCCCGCGAGAGCAACACTACGATTCCAGGTACAGAAGCGCCCAGTACCTTCCGGACACCTATTTCTTTCGTACGCTGCTCGGCAGTAAAGGTAGCCAGCCCGAAAAGCCCCAGACAAGCGACAAAAATGGTCAGTGCTGCGAATAACCCCAGGATTTTCGCCGTTTTCTGCTCCGCTTTGTATGTTTCGTCAAACCGGTCGTCAAGAAATGAATAAGTAAATGGAAGGTCGGGCTTGAATGCATTCCACTTTTTTTCCAGACTGGAAATCAGCCCGGCGATATCTTTTGTTTTGACCTTCGCGATCATTGTACCCGATCCTTTGCCTAAGATCATCACAAGCGGAGATATCTGCTCATGGAAGGATTTGAAATGAAAATCTTCTACTACGCCAATAATTACGTAAGTCGATCTCTTACCGTCATTACTATTACTACTGATCGTGTGGTTCAGTGCATTTCTTTCCCAACCCAACATTTTCGCGGTCGTTTGGTTGATGATAATAGCAGAAGAATCGGTACCGAACGATTTTGAAAAATTTCTGCCTTCCACCAGTTTCATTCCCAATGTGGAAATATAGTCGTAGTCAACATCGTAGCGAAGTGTTTTGACGAGCTCTGTTGAGCGGGATTCTGGAAATATTGAATAGTTATTGTTGTAAGAAGGCCCGGCAGGCAGGTAACCCGAGGCGCTTACCTTCGCAATTCGGCTGTCGGATATGAGTTCGTTTTTAAATGCCTCCTGATTTTTTCCTAGTGCCCACGCGTCAGGCAATACCAAAACCTGGTCTTTGTCATAGCCGAGTTTCTTGTTTTGAATAAATTCCAGCTGATTGTAAACGACCATTGTACCGATAATAAGTACAATAGAGATAGCAAACTGAAATACAACCAGACCACTCCGCATACTTATGCCTTTGGAACCAGGCGAAAGGCTCCCTGAAATATTTCCTTTTAATACCGCAATAGGGCGGAAGGAAGATAGGAAAAAGGCCGGGTAGCTTCCTGCAAAAAAACCTACGAACAACCCAAACAAAACGAAATAAGCTGCAATTGCAGGAATTGTTTCAAAATCAATTTTAAGTTCTTTATCTGACAGGCTATTGAACAGGGGAAGCGCGATCACGCCGATCAGAATCGCGAGGACCATTGCTAAAAATGTGATCAGCACCGACTCAGTAAGAAACTGCCACACCAGCTCGCGCCTCGCCGATCCCATCACTTTGCGGACTCCAATCTCTTTGGCGCGCTTGGAGGAGCTGGCCGTAGAAAGGTTCATAAAATTGATGCAGGCAATAAGGAGCATGATCGTTGCCACTGCACCGAAAATATAGACGTACCGGATATCTCCGTTATCACCCAGATCGTATTGAAAATCGGAATGCAAATGAATGTCGGTAAGGGGTTGCAGGTAGAGTCCGAGGAGGTTCCCTTTTTTACGAAATTCCTTGAAACTCATTCCGAATGCGCCTTCAACCTGCGGGCCCATATATTTTTCAACCGTCCCGGGCAGCTTGGCTTCCAGCTTTTTATAATCGTAATCTTTTGGCAAAACCAGGTAGGTAAAGAACTCCGACTGCATCCAGGAAGTAGATTTCGCTTCCCCTGAATTGGCGAGAGAGGCGAAAATATCGAATTGAAAGTGCGAGTTGCGGGGGATATCTTTAAATACACCCGCAATTTTAGGCTTATCCTGGAAACCCTTAAATGTGAGCAGCTTACCGACCGGATCGGTATTGCCGAAAAACTTACGCGCCATCGTTTCACTGATCACGATCGCATTCGGGTCAGAAAGCGCAGTTTTGCTGTTTCCGGACAAAAATGGTAATGTAAAAACCTGGAAAAAATTGTTGTCGACCAACGCGAGCCGGTTGTCGGTAAAAAGCTTTTCGTTCATCAATATGACCGGAGAACCGCCATGCCTCAACCGCGTAGATTCGAGTACCTCGGGATAGTCCGCTTTTAACGCTGCTGCGGTTGGAGGCATTACATGCGCCTCATTAAATTTCCCCCCCTGCATAGTGCCCTTGAAGACCACCCGCACAATCTGATCTGCCTTTTCATTGAAACGATCGTAGCTAAGCTCATCGATCACATAAAGGCTGATCAGCATGCAGGAAGCAAGCCCGATCGCCAGCCCGGCTATATTAATGGCCGAAAATGCACGGTTGCGTTGGAGGTTGCGCCAGGCGATCTTGAAATAGTTTTGTAACATAGGGTCGTGGTTTGAATCGGCCGGAAATTATTTTATGGCTAATAGATGGTACATTGTATTGCATAGTTCTTGGTATAAAATACATGCCAGTGTTTTAAATGTTTGTTTTTAAGGGAGTTAACTTTGACAGTATTCAATTTTTCCGTTCACATTCGGACATTTCTGTACGGAAATGCGCAGGCTGTTCTTTTGAATACGCAAGCATCTTAACTTTGGCAAAATGAGCGAACTGGAACAATACCTGCATTCTTTTTTTGATTTTGATCAGTCGGACCTGGCGAAAGTGGCTGCGTTTTTTAAGCCTGAAATCGTCCGCAAAGGTGAGTTTTATCTCCGGACAGGCAAAGCCTGCAACAAGCTTAGTTTTATAAAATCGGGTATGTTCCGGATTTTCGTGGATCTGGAAGACAGGGAAGTAACCCAGTGGATTTCTACAAAAGGCTATTTCATTACCGATCTTTCCAGCCTGATTTTTGACACACCTGCGCGCTGGAATATCCAGGCACTGACAGATACTGCGCTTTACACGATCGAAAAGTCAGATTACGAAAGGCTGGGGGACTACATTCCGAAGTGGCCTGTTACCGAAAAGCTTTTCATCGCGCATTGCTTTACCACGCTGGAAGACAGGGTATTTTCATTCCTGTCGATGACGGCCGAGCAGCGTTACAATATCCTGTTCGAAAACAACCGCGAGCTTTTCAACCAGGTACCGCTCCAATACATTGCTTCCATGCTCGGCATGACGCCCGAAACGATCAGCCGGATCCGCCGGAAACAGCTGAATTGATTTCTTGATATAGGTCAAGTGGCGCCGGAAACAGGGTTGATATTTTTGCAAAGTATTAACCAAAACAGCTACTATCATGTTTCTAGGTCACTATGGACTAGCCTTCGGAGTAAAAAAAGCGGCTCCACAAATCTCGCTTTTAACTTTATTCGTAGCCGTCGAATTTGTCGATATCATCTGGCCGGTTATGCTGCTGCTGGGTATTGAAAAAGTCAGGATTGCGCCGGGAATAACGGAAGTCACACCCTTTGAATTTATTCATTATCCGTTTACCCACAGTTTGCTAATGGGAGTGGTGTGGGGCGCAGTAGTCGGTCTTTTTTATTGGTTATTTAAAAAAGACCTCAAAAGCGCGGTAATCGTGGGACTCGCTGTGCTTAGTCACTGGTTCCTGGATTTTATAGTGCACGTGCCAGACCTGCCATTAACTCCATTTGGCTCCGAAAAAGTAGGTTTAGGAGCCTGGAATTCAATGCCCTTAACGCTTTTTATCGAGGCTGTGATCTTTTTGTCAGGCGTTTATCTTTATGCTAAAAACACAGAGCCGGTCAGCAAAAAAGGCACGTGGTCGCTTTGGATCCTGGTGATCTTCTTTATGTTAACCAATACGTTCAATATGTTCGGCCCGCCGCCGTCGGATTCCATCCCAACACTTTTTGCATCGTTTGTAGTGCTGCAAGTGATTGTACTGGCACTGGCGGTGTGGGTTGATCGGAATAGAAAGGTGAAGTCGTAAAATGTGAAGCTTGTATTCATCATTGAGTGTATATAAACTTACATTCGCTATTTTTCAGAATAAATACACACTATAGTATGGCGCAAAAGTCTGGGAAATAGCAATTGATTGAAAAGGTCACTTCCAGGCTCGCTGAATTGGAAATGGATTTAATGATTCCGGTGGAAAATATGTCAGATGAAGAATTTGAAGAGTTGCTGAAAGAAGCAATCAGATTGAGAGAAGTTTTACGGGCATTGGGTAATCTTGATTGAAAATTATGAGAGAAGATTTCAAAAATAAGGTGGACCGATATGTTGCTGCGCTGAAAAGTGCCGGGAAAGAGGATATTCCCGCAATCAGAACGGAGTTTGCTAATTGGTACCATGCATTGAGTGATGTCGAAAAGGATGAATTACAACCGTTCTGGCAGGAGATCAAAGATCGAGCGAGGCAAAAGATTGCAGAAATAAAGGAAGCCTTGAATGAATTACAGCAATTGCAAGATGTGAAGATTGTGGTTGAGGGAGCCGAATATGATCTTCACGAATGGATCACAATCTCAGAATATTCCAGAATTCATCACCTGAAAGTAAGCCGAGTACAGAACTGGATCTCCCGCGGGGTTGTGCCAAGGGGCAAAGTATTGGCGATCCCTCAGCTTAACAATATGAAACTGATAAAAAACGAGATATACGCAAAGGCTTAATCTAAATCAGTAGAAGGAGATTATGCTTTAACGGTTGTTTCGCAATGGTCCCCTCAGTGACTTAGGATAACCCTGGCGAGAGATCGCAATTTTAAATATTTTACATTTTACTCGACCCCTAATCAATGACTACATCAACAGACCGGAAAATCAACGCAATCGTAACCGGTGCGACAGGCATGGTGGGAGAGGGAGTACTGCACCAATGTTTGCAAAGCCCTGACGTAGAGTCGGTTTTGATGATCAACAGGAAGCCGGCGGGGATTACGCACCCGAAACTAACTGAAATCATTCACAGGGATTTCCAGGACCTGAGCCCGATAGCGGACCAATTGAACGGTTATAATGCATGTTATTTTTGTCTGGGAGTTTCATCTGTGGGCATGAAGGAGCCGGAATATACCAAAATGACCTACATACTCACTATGCATGTGGCGGAGGTACTGAGCAGTCAAAATCCGGATATGACCTTTTGTTATGTTTCCGGGGCAGGTACGGACAGTTCCGAAAAGGGCCGCTCCATGTGGGCACGCGTCAAAGGGAAAACTGAAAACGATCTGATGAAGCTGCCTTTCCGCCAGGTATTTGCATTCCGGCCTGGCATTATGACGACTTCGCCTGAATTGAAAAATACATTACCGCTTTATAAATACATCAGCTGGCTATTTCCGTTTATCCGCCGCTTTTTCCCCAATTCCATTTCCAGTCTCGCACAGGTAGGACAGGCGATGATCAACGCCACCCAAAACGGCTTCGATAAAAAGATCCTGGAAGTAAAGGATATCAACGCGCTGGGCGACCGTCAGTATGTTTAGGGCTTAATGCTGCTAAATGGTTATTTAACGGAAAATATTTACTTTGCCTTACAATCATTTTGTTTAGCAAAGAATAACAGCAACCCTGCCTTGCATGTATTATTTTCTGGTCTCCTTTTTCCTGATCCAATACATCCGAACTTCCCTTCAAACGGCTGTTAATTATCCGGAATGGGATAAGCGGCTCGTGGTCGGCAGGTATGTCAGCATTGGATTGCTTTCAGCATATTATCTTCTTGATTCTCCCGACTGGTACAACTGGCTCTGGAATGCATTTCTGGTGGCATTGATGGTAGTGATCTTTGGCAACGACATTTTCAGAACGCTGCGGACAACCGCCCAAACAATACTGCCATTTATAGGGATCTGTATCCTGCGGGATATTACCAAAGCTGGCTTTCCCAAATTCCACGAAAAATATGACAGTGTATTCGACATTGCGGTCATGTTTGCCTTTGTGCTTTGCTTTGTCATCTGGTTTTATGCCAGAAAACAAATGAAAGTACTGGAAAGGGAGCGGGAGGACAGGCTGCGCGAAGAGCAGGTGATCCGTGCCCAGAAAGAGTCGCTCGAATACCTGGTAAGTGAGCGCACTTATGAGCTGACTTTGCAAAAGGAGGAACTTCAGAAGACGATAGAAGAGCTGAAATCTACACAGAACCAGCTGATACAGAGTGAGAAAATGGCTTCACTGGGAGAACTGACCGCAGGCATTGCGCACGAAATCCAGAACCCGCTGAACTTTGTCAATAATTTCTCTGAAGTATCTGTTGAGCTTTGCCAGGAACTGGAAGAGGAAATCGAAAAATCGACGCTTCCCGAAGCTGAAAAGGATTATATCAAAGAGATCATCGGAGATTTGAGCCAGAATCAGCAGAAAATTACACACCACGGTAAGCGGGCGGATTCAATCGTAAAAGGAATGCTGCAACATTCGCGCGCCTCGTCAGGCGAAAAGGAGCCGGTTGACATCAATGCCCTCGCCGACGAATACATGCGCCTCGCATATCATGGCCTTCGTGCGAAAGACAAGGAGTTCAACGCAGCGCTTGTTACTGATTTCGACCCCACGATCGGAAAGGTTAACGTATTGCCGCAGGACCTGGGAAGGGTTTTCCTGAATTTGTTTACCAATGCTTTCTACGCTGTTGCAGAAAAAAAACGGCAGCTTTCTGAGGCGGGCACATTGGGCGATTACCGGCCAGAGGTGAAAATTACTACCAAGAAATTTGATAACAAGCTATACGTCCGGGTTTCGGATAATGGTACCGGAATGCCGGACCACGTAAAGGCTAAGATTTTCCAGCCTTTTTTTACAACCAAGCCAACCGGCCAGGGCACGGGCCTGGGCCTTTCCATGAGCTACGATATCGTCACCAATGGCCATGGTGGTGTATTGGATGTAGATACAGTTCCCGGCGAAAGAACCGAATTCCGTATCACCATCCCGGTTATTGAGCCGCAAGCCTAGCAACGACGCTTTTAGTTATAATGATAAAAACCATGAAAATCCTTGTTGTCGACGACGAAGAAGATGTTAAATCCCTGTTTGAACAAAAATTCAGGAAAGAGATCCGCAGCGGGCAGTTCGAATTTTCGTTTTCTTTTTCAGGCGAAGAGGCACTCTCGTATCTCGAAGATCATTCATCGGAAGTCGTCATGATCCTGTCAGATATTAATATGCCCGGTATGAGCGGTATTGAGCTTCTTAAAAAAATCCGGTCCGAACATCCTGCCGCTCCGCCACAGGTGATGATGATCACAGCTTACGGCGACAGTGCCAATCACGACCAGGCCATGCAGCTGGGGGCAGATGATTTTCTGACCAAACCGGTCAATTTTGTTGAATTGAAAGAAAAATTGCTCAGCATTTTATGAAAGCCAAGATACTGGTAGTGGACGATGAGGCAGATCTTCAATTGTTGATCAAGCAAAAATTCAGGCGGCAGATCCGGGAACAGGAATACGAATTTCTGTTTGCCGAAAATGGGTTGAAAGCATTGGAAGTGCTGGGAGAACATCCGGATATCGATATGGTGCTCAGCGATATCAATATGCCTGAAATGGACGGGCTGACCCTGCTCGTGCGCCTCGGAGAATTGAGCCCGATCCTGAAATCGGTCATTGTGTCGGCTTACGGCGATATGGATAATATCCGTACCGCGATGAACCGCGGTGCATTCGATTTTTTGACGAAACCTATTGATTTCAAGGATCTTGAAGTGACAATGGAGAAAACGCTGCACTACGTCTCCCAGCTGAAAGAAACCCTGAAAGCAGTGCGCGAAAACGATATTTTGCGCATGTATGTCGATTCTTCCGTTTTGCAGTTTATGACGCAGGATACCTTTGAAAAATCGCTGATGACCAGTGAAAATATCGTTGGTACTGTCGTATTTATGGATATGTGCGGCTTTACTTCAATTTCCGAAAAGGAATCGCCCGACCGCGTCGTCAAGCTGATCAATAAATATTTTGATGTGATGGTCAAAGAGATCATTGCGCAGGGCGGGCTTGTCGATAAATTCATGGGAGATGCTGTGATGGCTGTTTTCAGGGGAGAGTACCACCTCGACCGCGCCATCGAATCGTCGCTGGCTGTTCGCAATCACATCGACGGCTTTAAGGAGGAACTGTCTGACCAGTCGGGTTACCTCCCGAAAGTTTCCATCGGGATCAATTCTGGTGAAATGGTTTCGGGTAACATTGGCTCTGCCGCGCTGAAACGGCTCGACTATACCGTGATCGGGGATGTCGTGAACGTGGCGCAACGCCTGCAATCCATTGCCAGGCCAGGGCAGGTTGTGGTAGCGGAAACTGCTTATCAGCTTATCAAAGAGGCTTTTCAATGTAATCCGATAGGAGAAGTCAGTCTGAAAAACAAGGAGAACCCGGTGATGATCTACGAAGTTCTGGAATAATATGGATCTTGAAAAAGCGAGGGAATTTATACTCGAAGAGTTACGCATCCGGTTGGAACCCGACCTATACTACCACGGGCTGCACCATACGCGGGATGTTGTGCAGGCCGCAATGGAAATCGCGGATCTGGAAAAGATAACGGATCGGGAAAGTCTGCAGATGCTGGAAACCGCCGCGCTATATCATGACAGCGGCTTCATGAACGTATACAAGGGGCACGAAGAAGAAGGATGCAGGATAGCCCGGGAAGTACTGCGGGATTTCGACTATTCCAATACTCAGATCGAAACGATATGCGGGATGATCCTGGCTACAAAGGTGCCTCAGAATCCGCGTAATCACTTGGAGAGGATTATCTGCGACGCAGATCTGGACTACCTCGGCCGCAGCGATTTCCATGCAGTATCCGCCACGCTATTCGAGGAATTAAAGGCGCGCGAAATGATTACCGAAAAGGCAGAATGGAACCGTATACAGGTGAGTTTCTTTGAATCGCATTTTTACTGGAACAAATCTCAGCGCGAACGCAGGGACGACCTGAAAGCAGCACATCTGGCTTCCATCAGGCGTATTTTATCCGATAACTGACATTAACCCTGCAAACGCATTTTTTCGTTCTGTACGCGAATACGCTGGCACAGAATGCGAAGGACATTCCTTAAAATCTCGTCCCGCTCTTCCATCAGCTCAAAGAAATCTTCCTGATCGATCCGGAATACGAGCACGTCCGTTTCTGCTATCGTAGTTGCAGATCTCGGTTCGGTATCAAGCAGCGCCAGCTCACCGAATATTTCACCTTTATCAAACAAGGCGAGCTGCTTTTTGCCGTCGTAAATCCCTACGGCACCAGTGTAAATTATATACATGGAATCCCCGAGGTCGCCTTTTGCAAAAATCTCCTGCCCTTCGCTGTAAGTGATTTCCTTCATGATCGGGGCGATAGAGCTGAGTACGTTTTCGGGCGTTTGTGCAAAGAGCTGCGTATTTTTCAGCACGATCACGCGCTCCATTTCCGATATCGTCTGACTTTCTGCTGTATGTTTCATAGGAATGTTAATGCTGAAGTTGAACTGAGGATCGAGGGATAGCTGACTATATTTTTCATAAACAGCCTCGCGGATCAGGCGTGACGGGTGGTTGGCGAGACTTTGCAGTTGGAGGTGATCATGTAGCAACGGATCGAACTGCCGGATCGCCAGGGCAACTGTCCAGCTCGTAAAATTACGGTCGTGATGTGCCAGGATATTTGAAATTAATGGTACGACTGCTTCCTGGTTACCTACATATTGCCGCAGGGCTTCACGCTTTTTCTGGATCGGGATATTTTCAAATAAGGCTTGCAATGCAGGGTACAATGTGCGGGGCAGGAGGCTTTCGATCATTTCAAGTGAGTTCGCCCTTTTTTCTTTGCTCGCATGACGCATTCCTTTCCATGCGTTTTGCACTGCATCTTTATCGTATTGCATCATAAACAGGTAAAAAAGACGCCGGCCGGTGAGTTCCAATTCATATTCGAGTGAATTATTCCAGTCTGAAAAAGCGGTATTATCGTCAATTCCTGATAAAAGCAGCGATGCGTGTATCAGCTCCTGCTCAACAAAATCTGATACAATTCCCTTGTAATCAGCTACTAAAAGATAGTTGGACAAAGCCTTGAGTGCATCAAGCTTTATAAATGTATCTACCTTAAATACCTTATCATTTGAATCTTTACTTACTAAAAGTCTGTTTTGGTAAGTATTTTTAATTAGTTCAAAAAGTATTTGAAGTATAAATTCATGTTTGGTACGTTCAGCCACTTTAATCAGCATGGTGATACGTTCGCCGGACTCATCATTTTGAAGCCATTCTTCAACAATTCTTATTCCCGCATCACCCGATTTGATAAGTGCAGTAACGGTAGGCCGGGACAACAGGCCGCTCAGCATTGGCTTCAATTCCCGTAAAAGTTGTGCAGAGCCCGAACCCGCTGCGACTTCCAAAGCCAGATTGCGGGCGCGCAGGCTACCGTCTTTTGTGCAGTTCTTAATATGCTCCTCGTGGGAATGGATGCCGATCGTCCGCACACATTCGAGTGCCGCCATTTGCTGCTCCTCCGATCCCGAAAGAAACATTTTACGCAGTGTTCCGTGCACGAGGGGCAATGCTTTTCCAGCCTCCCAGCACCCGACAATACAGCCTTTGACAATATCCAGATCCGGGTGTGCGAGAAATCCGGCGAGCTGCTCGTCGGAAAGCCGGGAGGTGGAGCACGCAATGCGCACCGCCAGCGTCTGGCATGCCGTGTCGGGCTCTTTTTCAATGTAGTGAATGAAAGACCCGGAAAGCTCAGGTGCCGGAAGCATTGCCAGGGTTTGCAGGGTTTTTAGCCGAACCTGTACGGCTGGGTGTTGAAGTAGCTGGTCCACATTTTTGCGGAACAGCGAAACCTTATTTTTGGCGAGCCAGTCAATCGCATTCAATACTTCTTCCTTGCGCTCGCTATGGAGATTTTCGGTGATAATGGGCAATGCCTCCGCCGGTGAAGGCATTTCGCCACTTCGGATGAAGCGTTTCCCGATCGCCGATTTCAGCTCCTGAATATAATGTCCGTATGCTTTTCTGAATATGAGCAGGGCAACAATCGCGAAGAGAAGCGACAGGTCGAAAGTCAGACTGATATTGCTTATATGCTGCGAATAAACGAACCAGAGCAGCAAGCCAGCAATCAGCATGCCCAGTGGTTCAAACAAACCCTTCGCCAAAGTATGTCCCTTCAAGCGTGTTTTGGTGGAAAGTGGCTGAAAAAGTACCAGAAAAACGGGGTCGAATATCGTTCTTCTCACGAGCTCAAAAAGCAGGTACGCGGCGCAATAATAGAAAAGCAGGGAGGGCTCGTCTTTTCTGAAATAAGAAGAAATGAGTAGCCCGAGTGAAATAAAAATCGTGGTCAGCGGCAGGAGATATAGTGTGAGCCGGACACCGAAACGCTCCACTGTTTTACCCGAAAACAACAATTTGACGACAGTAGATATACCATAAGTAGCAGCCAGTAATGTTCCTACAAAGACGATCACATCGTGCTGGCTGTGAAATTTGTATTTTACATTGACAAAAAAGTGGTACTCGATCCAGGTAGCCGCCGCCGCAATCGCAACCATACCGAGGCAGAGCGAAGTAAGCAATTTATTTCCCCCAAAGTATTTCTGAATAATCCGGGAGTCCGATTCCGAAACCTGCCTTGGCCGCGCATGATGCGGGTTTGGGATTTCAGTATATTTGAAGGTAAGTAGTTGTGTGTAAAAGGCTAATGCGAAAAAAACGAGCGAGATTATCAGCAGGATCATCAATACAGAAGGCGAGTGGATCAGCACTGCCAGCACCGCGCCAAGCGCTTTGGCCGGCATATCCCCCGAGCCGATCACGCTGAAAAGCCTCTTACTTTGACGTACATCGAAAACAAGCGCCGAGAGCCCCCAGAATTCTAAATTGATCAGCAGGTAAATGATCCGGTAACCGACCATCACGGCTACCGCCGTCGCGATTCCATGTCCAAGCCCAAGTAATACCATGACCACTGCGACCATGAAAAGCGAGGAAAGCATAGTGCCGAGGCTCAGCCGTTTGAGCAGGAGATGGTGTTCGAAGTATTCGTAAATCTTCCCGGCGGCCATAACGGCGACCGCAGCAGCTATATACGCGATCGGAAGAGAATACTCAGGATGGTTTTCGAGCAACAGGACGTTGGCAGAAACGTAAACGAGCGTCGTGCCAACGTTGATAAATACATTATGAAAGAAGAAGAGAAGTGTCTGCGGATTGAAGGAACTGGAAAAACTTTTCTTTAAATAAGAGATCATAAGTCGGAAAGCTGATATCGCTTACGTAAAGTAAACACATATTCTTCCTTTAAAAAACAGGTTAATGCGATCTGATAATGCGGATACCTGCCGGAATTGAAAGAAAAACCAACGCCGGACCTGATCGGTCCGGCGTTGGTTGTATCAACTCCACAGCCTGTCGTGCGAGCGTTTTTCGTTCCAGTCGGGGGTGGGGGCGAAGAAGCTTTTGTCCTTCGGGTGAAGGTGTTTTTTCACTTCTTCCTCAACCAGTTCAATGCCAAGTCCCGGCGCTTCGAGCGGTACCGGGGCGTAACCTTTGTCGATCAGCTTGCGGCCGTCAGTCGTTTTTACCAGACTTTCCCACCAGGGCACGTCCACGGAATGGTGCTCCAAAGCCAGAAAATTTTGGGTTGCAGCTGCGCAATGTACATTTGCCATAAAGCTCACAGGCGTTCCGGCAAAATGCATTGCCATCGCAATTCCGTTGTCTTCGGCATAATCACCTATGCGTTTCGTTTCGAGCAGCCCGCCTGAGGATGCCAAATCGGGATGAACGATATCAACCGCCCGTTTGTCAATCAAAGCCTTGAAGCCTTCTTTGAGATAGATATCCTCACCAGTCAAAGTGGGCGTTTCCAGCGCATCCGAAATGGTTTTCCACTGGTCGGTGTACTCCCAGGGTACCATGTCTTCCAGCCACGCCAGGCGGTATTTATCCAATGCTTTGCCCAGGCGGATGCCGTTGTTTAGGTCAAAATGTCCATAGTGGTCGGTAGAAAGGGGTATCTCATAACCGACTACACTGCGCACATCTTCAACAACCTTTGACATTTCGTCCAAACCTTTGGGTGTGATCTGGATTGCAGTAAAGGGATGTTTTGTATTGGCATAAGAATGATAGTCGCCTGCCCACTGGGAAAAGCCGCCTCCCCAGAATTTGTTGTTAACTACACTATTCTCCTTGTTGCGCAGCATACCAATAGAAACGTCCATTTTGAGCCACGTGTAGCCCTGGTCCTGTGTGCGGAATTTGATCTTTTCCTTAAACTCATTCAGGTCATTCGACTCTGGCGTATCTGCATACAGCCGGACTTTATCCCGGTATCGACCGCCTAATAACTGCCAGCAGGGAACACCGTAGGCTTTTCCGCAAAGGTCCCAGAGCGCCATTTCAACGCCGCAAACTCCGCCGGCCTGACGGCCATGGTATCCGAATTGTTTAATCGATTTAAAGAGCTGCTCGACATTGCACGGATTTTGACCGAGCAAATGCGCTTTGAGAAACAAGGCATAGCGTTCGTCGGCGCCGTCGCGCACTTCTCCCAGCCCATAAATTCCCTGATTGGTGTCGATACGGATGATCGGCGTACGGCCGACATTCTGCACAATGCAATAGCGCAGGTCGGTTATTTTCAGCTCAGACGGTTTCGAAGCGCGGCTCACTTTCGAAGTAGCCTGTGCAATAGTATCCTCGGTCGACATAGACATGAAACCGCCCAGCGCGATCCCGCCCAGGGCCGTTTTTTTCAGGAAGCTCCGTCGGTTGTCGCTGGTATGCGGATGCTGCAATTCAACCGCCGCCCGAGCCTTTTCTGCGCTTTCGACTCTCTTATTTTCGGAAATGATATTTTTTAAAATGTCTTTCATTGCGATTATGATAGGTTTTAAAATATAGTTATTTGTTTGGCCAGTTGGCTATTGGCTTTTGGCTATTGGCTTTTGGCTGTTAGCTTTTGGCAGTTAGCTTTTGGGTTGTGGTTTTTAGGATTCACTTTATGGTTTATAATCATCTCTGTCTTTAAATTAACTGCTAGCAACAAAAAGCTAAAATCCAACAGCTAACAGCTAACAGCTAATAGCTAACAGCTAACAGCTAACAGCTAATAGCTAACAGCTAAAAGCCACCCCCTCAATAATTCCGCTCTTTCAAATAATCATCCAGCTCCTTCTTCGTCATCGGAAGCTTGCCGGGGTAGTTGTTGACCCAGTTCAGGAAATCCTTCTGGATCGCTTCCGACCATTTGGTGTCGATTTCTCCCGGGGTGTATTTGCCCTCTTTGAGTCGCAGATGCCCGAATTCATCCCGGAGAGCGGTTACTTCTGACGTGAGTACCAGCTCTTCGGCTAAATGTGCCGGGATAAAAATGGTACCGTACTTTTTGGCCAGAACCACGTCGCCGGGAAGTACGATTGCCCGGCCGATCCGGATGGGCGTATTGATATTGACGAGCATCATCTGCTGAATGTAGGAGGGATCCTGACCTTTCATCCAAGCATTGAAACCTTTGATCTCACTTAATCCCTCGACATCGCGAACTGATCCGTAGAAGACGACCCCGCGCTTCGATTTGGCGTAAATAGAATTGCCCAGGTTGTCGCCGATCAGCGTACCGTCAGCGACTTTACCATAACCGTCGGCGACATATACGTCACCTTCTTTCAGGACATCGATGGGCCAGGAGTTGGTGCCGCCGGTTTGTACCCGTCCTTCTTTCTTACCCGTTTCTTTCACCAGCTCCTGCAAGTCAGGTCTGGAAGGCACATATTGCGCGGTTACCACGCGTCCGGTCATGGTGCTGTCGGTGTGGATCAATTGCCAGTCGCCTTCGAACTGGTTGTGATATCCTTTGTTACGCAACACGCCCCAGGCTTCCTCCATAGAGATATTCTTCAAACGGGCGAGGACCGCGTCGGGCACTTTCGGGCGGCCGTCGGGCAACCGCTCGCCTTTCCACGCGGAGGTATACGCTTTGATCTGATCAGGAGTGGGGGAGATTGACTGCGCCTGGCAGGTCAGTGCCCAGCAGGCCAGCATTCCCGCCAGCATTGTTTTTTTAAGCATAAGAGGTCAGTTAAGGTATATTGATTTATTTATCCCAAAATACAGGCGTACCCAGCTCATCGGGGCCCATGCGGGCTATTGCTTCGAGGTAATTGGCCTCATTTACAGATCTTTCCCGAACGGGGTAAACCAGCCTTTTGATGAAATCTTTGACAGAGGGATCCTTGCCGGGATAATTATTGACAGGCAAAACAGGAAAGCCGCTCCTCCGAAAATTTGCCCAGGCTTCAGAACCGTTCAGGAAAGATGCGATCCAGTATTGATTATTGATTTGCTCTAATGCCTTGGCCGGGATGTAAGCATTAGCTGCGATGTAAGCGTCCTGGGCAGCTGAGGGAACCGTCGCTGAGACATCATAAGTGGCCATTTGTGACATATGTGCCTTAATTCCAGTCTCGTAGAGTGCTTTGACATCACCGGTAGCCCAGCCTCTTTGCACCGCTTCGGCGAGTAGCAGAGAGGTTTGCGCCCAGGTAATGAAAAATTCAGGCGCATCGATCTTGCCCAGCGTTTTGCGATTGATTTGCGAATATTTGAATGCAGAACCGATCTTCCCTGGGAAGCCCGGCGCATTCGCGATCGTAGATTCATTGTACCCGTAAGGCATTCCTTCCTGATTTGCAGGAGTGGTATCCTCTGCTCCGGCGGTTGCGATTGGGTTGCCGGGGGTTTCGTATTTCACAGCGATAACACGCAGGCGCGGATCATTTGTTGATTTTAGAAAACTTACAAATGCAGCTCCCAGATAGACATTTCCACGTTCGGTACCCTGGAAATAGTTGGCCAGCGGATGATTGAATGTGCTGTTGAATGCGATGAATGCATTGTCTGCATTTGAACTTTGCAAGCCTCCGTTTGCAGGGTCAACAGCCACAGCTACATATTGCTTTGCCTTAGCCGCATCAATTTTCGTGAAGCGCATCGCGGCACGCAGCAGGAGCGAGTTACCCAGCTTTTTCCACTGTGCGATATTGCCTTTGAAAAACAGGTCACCGCTTTCAATCGCCTTCGCTGCGTCCAGCCCTTTTGTCCCTTCCGACAATTCTTTCAGAATATCATCGTAAATAACCTTCTGGTCGTCGTATTTAGGAAGATTGATCTGCTCTAAAAATCCTTTTCCCGCTTCGAAATAAGGCACATCGCCGTAAGTATCCACCAAAACCATAAATACATAGGCTTTCCAGATCCGGGACATATTATATAGATTGGATCGCAATGGATTGTCTTTAGTCTGGGCGATTACAGTCGTCAGCAGGTTGACCGGTCCATTTTGTAAATACAATGAATTGAAATTCGCATTGGAATTGGGATCGGAAACCGCATTGTGATTACCCCCTTCCAGCACGCCGGTATAAGGTGTATTGATTTGCTGCACGATCTGCATCTGGTAATTCTGCGTAGCGATGGCAGAAGTGAATTGCGCATTGGAAAACAGGTAAACCGGATCAATGCTGGTAGCAAGAACAGGATTTTTATTAATCTCCTCAAAACCTTCATCACAAGAAACAGCCCCCGCCAAAACGGTGAATGCAGTCAGATATGTTAGTATTTTTTTCATGATTCAATGATTGAATGACCGAATGAATGAATGATTGAATGATCCGTCGTGGAATGATGAATGAGTGAATGAGTGAATGACTGAATGACTGAATTGCCGCAGTAGAAATGCTAATATTTCCTCCATTCCTCCTTTCCTCCATTCCTCCCTTTTCACAACTTAATATTCAAATTAACCCCATAGCTTCTGGTAGTCGGAAGCGTGTGGGTTTCTATTCCCTGTAAATTGTCCGATGCGGATACCTGTGCTTCCGGGTCGAGGTTATCGATGTACTTTTTGATCATCAGCACGTTATTGCACATGGCGGAAATGCTCAGGCCTTTGATGAAAGTTTTGTCTCGAAGGAATCTGGACAGGTCGTAACTGACTGAAAGCGTTCTCCATCTCACGAAGGCACCATTGTATACAAACGGGGTAGCAATATTTGTGCTTCGATATGCGGTATAAAACTGTTCAGCTTCCACACGCTGCGCATTAGGTGTTCCATCGGCGGTCACGCCTTCGAGCAATACCCCCCCCTCGCGGCCCACCAGCGAAGGCTTGGAAAGTCCCTCCCTCAGGAAGTTGAGGTTGGAGTTGGAAAGGATTTTGTGCCCTGCTTTGAAGTCGATCTGCGTTGTAACGCGAAAACCTTTTACATTGAAGTTATTAATCCAGGCGCCCACCCATTTAGGGATCGCACTGCCGAAAGTGGTCAGCGCACCTTGCTGCGGAAGCCCGCCGGAGGTCACAATGCGGCCTTGTGCGTCTCTTTTATAGTCAAATCCGCGCAGGGAAGCGAGGGGCTTATCGAGTTCATGCGAAACGATCCCGAAGAATTCGCCTGTTCCTACATCAAACCGGGGCTGGCGTGGCGGCCCTGGGGCGAGTTCGAGCACTTTGCTGATATTGTAACTTCCGTTGAATGTGGTTTCCCAGGTAAAGCCGTCGGTTCTGAACGGTACCAATGTCACGAGAAACTCGACTCCCTGGTTACGCAATTCCCCCACATTCACCTTGGTCTGGCTGAAACCTGAAGTGTTGGAAATATCGACGTTCAGGATTTCGTCGACCGTGTATTTTCGGTAAAGCGAAACGTCAATGTTTAGACGGCTGTCGAAGGTTTTCATTTCGAGACCAACCTCGGTTTCCTTCACTTTCAACGGACGCAGATTCGCGTTCGGGCTGACGGTTGAAGGAAGATTACCCAATGCGGTCCCATTGAACGGATTTGCATTGATACCGTAATACAGGTTGTTCGAATAAGGGTCCGTATCGCCGCCCACTTCTGCATAAGCCGCCCGTAACTTACCATAGTTCAACCACTCAGGCGTGTTGTTGAAAGCCTGGCTGAATACGAAACTTCCGCTCACGGAGGGGTAGAGGTAGCTGTTGGATTGTGGGTTTAAGGTAGAAAACCAATCATTCCTGCCGGTTACGTTTACGAAAAGAAAACCTTTATAAGAAAACTCGGCGGCTCCGTAAAGGGAATTGACCTTCTTTTTGCCATAAGTATAATTAGGGTTCTTAACCTGGCCGTTGGCAATGGTATACAAATCACGTACATAAAAGTTGGTTACAGCGGTCGACACATTGTCATTGATTTGCAGCATCTGGTTACCGCCAAGGGTAATATCAATGCCGAAATCCCCGAAGGTCCGGTTTGCACCGATAAGGAAGTCCATATTTCTTTCCCGGAAAGTTGCCACATCCTGGTAGTAGTATCCGTTAAAACCAGTCGCGACTGCTCCGATCGAGCGGGTACCCGTTGGGCGGTTGTAGTTATACGGGCGGGTGAAGTAATCCTGTCCGATGCGGCCCTGAATAAACAGCCAGTCGGTAAAATCGTAGCGCAGGGAGGTATTTCCAAAGATCCGGTCGCGCCGTACATTTTCGAAACGATCATTGGCAACCCAGTAGGGATTATTACGGTTTGTAAACCGCGCCAGCGGCATTTCGTTACCATTCGCGTCTTTGCGGTTTTTAAGCCAATCCGTATCGATGCTCGTCGCCAGCGTATAAATGGTCGTATTGGCATTCATGTCCTGAATGCCAATCTGGGGCGGATTTTTGTTGTATTCGTTTGAGTAATTGGCATTTACCTGCGCCGAAAGTCTTTTTGAGAATTTGTAATTCAGGCCAAGATTGAAGATCCTTTTATGGTAGTCCGAATTGGGCATGATCGCATTCGCGTCGGTATTCGCAAAAGATAACCGGAAGTTTCCCTTTTCATTTCCGCCTGAAAGCGCAATGGAATTGGTAAAACTGGTACCTGTCCGGTAAAATTTCTTAATGCGGTCTTTGTGAGGAGAATAGGGCTGCATGCTGCCGTCAAATTGCGGAGTAAGCGCACCGTCGAATTTTTCTCCAAAAGCAAAAACACCGGAGCTCTGTGCCTCTGCAACGCTCGTCTGCCTTTTTCCAAACTCTCCCTGGCCATATTCATACTGGAAATCGGTATAATCGAGTGCTTCCTGTGCCTGAAAATTCGAATTGATCTCGACGCCGATACCAGTGGTCTTGCTGCCGCTTTTAGTGGTAATAATGATCGCGCCGTCTTTCGCACGGAATCCATATAACGCTGCCGCTGCCGCTCCTTTCAAAACCGTCATCGATTCAATATCATCCTGGTTGATACTTTGCAAACCGTCACCTGCATCCGATGAACCACCGGTAGGGTTGCCCGTACCATTGCCGTTCGAGCCCCCGGCCGATACGCTGCTGTTGTTGATCGGAACGCCATTCACGATAATAAGCGGCGAATTATTTCCGCCAAATGACGATTGCCCACGGATGCGGATCTTGGTCGATCCTCCCGGCCCGCTGGCTGGCGGCGTCACGTTCAGGCCGGCTACTTTTCCCTGTAAACTGTTACCAAGGTTCGTCGTACGGTTCGTTGTAATTTCTTCTGTGTCAATGGTTGCGGTCGAATAGCCCAGTTTTTTCGCATCTCTTTTGATGCCTAATGCAGTCACCACCACCATTTCGAGGTTCCGCACATCGGGCTGCATGGTCACGTCGTATGCCGATTGGCTGCCAAGGGTAATTTCCTGCGGCGAATAACCGACATAGGAGAATATCAGTATACCGCCGGAGTCCGGCACATTGATTTCGAAATTTCCCTCGGTATTGGTTGCAGTACCGGTTTTAAGCCCCTTCACTACAATACTTACACCCGGAAGCGGCTGCCCTTTTTCATCGGAAACCTTGCCCGTAACCGTTCGGTCGATTGCCGAGGGAGCTGTTACTTCAATCAGGTGGCTGCCTGGTTCCGGGCTGTTTTTGATCAGCACGATCTGCTTACCCTCGATCTTATACGTGACATTAATCGGCCTGAAAAGTTCATTCAGTACGTCGCCAAGCGGCTTTTCGACTGCATTGATCGAAACGCGCCGCTGTGCCTTGATCAGTGAGGAATTATAGGTGAACCTGACCTGCGTGAGCTTATTCAGCCTGCTGAGCACTGTTTTCATGTCCTGGTTATTCACCTGGATCGTAATACGCTGGTTAAGAACATCCTGCGCGCCCACGTGAAAAGCAGACGATATGTTGGAGGAAGAAAGGGCAATAATTAACTGGAAGAGTGCTATTCTCGTGGCGATGTAAAGCAGCCGTGATTGGTATCGGTATTTTTTCATGCTCTTAATTGTTTGTTCTGTATGGAGAAAGATGGGACAGAATCCTCCTGCGTCGGGCTGACAAGGAGTGCAGGGCGGCGGCAGGGCGAACACTGCCGTTAATAATTTAGTACAACGATTTCTTCATAGGCAAAGCGAAGGTATTGGTTATGTAAAACTTCAGTGGTGAGGGAGGCTAAGTCTGTGTGTTGCTATTGTTCAGATACAACCTTCTGAGGTGATAATTACCTGGCCGTCAATCATTTCATATGTAGCTCCAATTGCCTGGCAAACCGCATTGATCCGCTGTTTCAGGTTTTCGTCGCCAAACTGTGCATTGATCCGGCATTGCGCAAGGATCCCGGCGTCGTAGCGGATCTGTATCCCGTATATCTTCTGCAAGTCGTGCAATACTTCTGAAACCGGCTTGTCATCAAATATCTGGTCTTTCCGTACGATCGATTCAACCAGGATTTCAGGACGTGAGACACTACCTCTTTCGAGCCGGTTTTCCTTTCTGATAAAAACTGCCTGTTCGTTGGGGCTGAGGACGATACCTGATTTCCGCTCAGCGGTTGCTTCCTCAGTATCCTCGTAATCTTTTTTTGGAAAAACCGAAACACGGCCTGTTTTCACAGCAACCAGCACTGTACTTTCTTCGTCAAAAGCCTTCACGCGAAAACTGGTACCCAGCACTTTGGTAACTGTTTCGTTCGTATATACCAGGAATGGCTGGTTCTCATTTTTGCTTACATCGAAAAATGCCTCGCCTTTCAGATACACGCGCCTCTCTTTTGAACCAAACTTTTTTGGATACCTGATAGAGCTTCCTTTCGATAATGTGGCTACGCTTTTGTCGCTCAGCAAAACGGTCATTTCAGGCAGATCATCATTGGTATGCACTACCATCTCAGACAGCCCAGCCTCTGGCAGATTGATGGTAAAGGCTTGTTTTTCAGTCTGTTTCACGTGATAGTAGCTTATTCCGAGGCCCGAAACCAGCAATATTGCGGCAGCTGCTTTCCAAATCGCCGGCAGATAGGAGCCCAGGCGGCGGTTATGTTTTCTTTCTTCCGCAATGCGCGTGATTTCTTCGATTTCATGGCGGAGCATTTCGTCCGTCAAATCGTCCTTGTAAAGGCTGTTAACAGAAAGTACCAGTTCCCTTGCCAGGCTTATTACGTGCAGTTTGTCTGGATTTTCGTCCGTCCACCGGTTCCAGAAGAACGATAGCTCAGGTGTAGGGTCAGTGACCCATCGCCGGAACATTTCGTCCGCGGCAAATTCTTCAACTGAATGCGACCGGTAGTTAATCATTGTGTAAATGCTGAAATCATGGTGACGCTTCCGAACTGGTACCTGTTTGAATAGGTATGTCAGGTTTTAGCGGGGCTATAACCAAAAAAATCAAAATAAATTTGAAATAGTGATAAAGCAGGTGCCGGGAATGTCAGAAACTGGTTGCGAAAAACCAGTATCCGAGCGCGAAGAGCCAGAAAAATTCGGCGGGCGTCCAGATCTCCTTGATTTCTTTTAATGTACGGTAAAGCAGGTTGGCGACGCTTTGTCGGCCGAGTCCCATTACATTGGAGATATCTTCGTGATCGAGATTTTGGTAAAATCGCAGGTAAATAATCTCCTGCTGCCTTTTCGAAAGAAGGGAAATGATTTGATTCAAGCGTCCCTGCTGGTGACGACTATGCTCGTCGGCAATCATGTGTACCTCAACAGAAGGATCGGATCCATCTTCGTCGAAGAAGAGCGATTCCGTTTGCTGGATGCGTTTCAGGCGAACGCTTTCCTTGATCAGCCTGTGTCTGAGCGCTTTAAGTAAATAGGATTTTACAAATGCAGTTTCACTCAGGAACGTCCTGCGTTCCCAAAGGTCCATGTAAAGTTCCTGAATAGCATCCCGGATAAAGTCCGGATCGGAGGAAAATTTGCACGCGTAGTTATAAAGTGCACGGTAATGGATCTGGGCGAGCTTTCCCATAGCATCTGCGTCACCCGCCTTGAATCTTTGCCAGAGACGGACGCTTACATCGCAGGGGTAATATTTGCTTTCTTCTACGCTCAAATCTCAAATAGTAATATCGGGTTTGTTTAATTTATTCGAAGAATTATGCTACTGAAAGCAGGCTTAACTTTTAATCTCCTTGCGTCGAAAGCCCAATTTGTTTATTTAAAGAAAGAAGGAAGTTACTTCCGCAGAATAGGGTTGGTTGACCCCATCCTGAGGAAGATTTTAGATATTATTTAACCACTTTCATTTTCCCCTGCATCATGGTGTAGTGGCCGGGGAATGTGCAAACGTACTGGTAAGTACCAGCTTGCTTTGGGGCAGTAAAATAGATCGACTCAGATTTTTCAGGCTCTACAATGTTACTGTGAAAAAGTACATCGTTCGTTTTCGGGACATAATTCATTTCTGAACCTTTTAAACCCAAATTCAAGCCAGCTTCGCCCACTGCGTTGGCTGTACCTGGCTTGGTAATCACCAG